>CAMDLH010000019.1 GCA_945901405.1 Bordetella parapertussis
CATGCCGAGCCGCTTCGGCTACGCAAACATCCGCGCGGACCGAAAGTGCGTGCAAAGAAAGGTTACGTATCTCGAAGCACAGCCCAACGACACGTCGCAACCTCTCGCGTCCTCAAGGACGGCAAAATTAAATGACCTTGAAAGGGCTGGCTCTGAGTAGCGCAACGCCCTATCGCCAGCACCCCGCGGTCGTGGCGTACGCGCGCCACGTCAATCCAACATTCATCGATCTGCTCAACGTGCTGGGCTATGGCCGCGTGTTCACGCGCGCACAGGACGTGTGGCTGTGGGATCACGACGGCAAGCGCTACCTCGATTGCCTCGCGAGTTTCGGCGCAGCCAATCTGGGCCACAACCATCCGCGCCTAATTGCGCGGCTTGAACAGTTTTTCAAGACCGATGCGCTCAATTGCTTTCATGTGGGGCCGTCGCCGTACATGGCTGACCTCGCGCAAGCTCTTGCCGGTCTCGCCGGGGAGCCGCTGGAAATCACGCTCTTTTCCAACAGCGGCGCGGAGGCTGTTGAAGCCGGCATGAAGCTCGCGCTGGTGGCGACGAGGCGCACAAAAATTGTTTACTGCGACGGCGCGTTTCACGGCACCAGTTTGGGTACGCTAGTCGTGATGGGCGACGACCGCCGCCGCAAGGCACTCGAGCCATCCGTGGTGAATTCGCGGGCCATCCCTTTTGGCGATCTGGCGGCGCTCGAAGCCGCGCTGTCCAAACGCGACGTGGCGGCGTTTCTGGTGGAGCCGATTCAAGCCGAGGGCGGCGTGATCCTGCCGCCGCCGGGTTATCTCAAGCAGGCGCAGGCCTTGTGCGCCCGCCATGGCGCGTACCTGATACTCGACGAAGTGCAGACCGGCATCGGGCGCTGCGGGAAAATGTTTGCGTACCAGGCCGAGGACATGACGCCGGATATTCTGGTGCTGGCAAAATCGCTCGGCGGCGGCATCGCCGCCATCGGCGCAACGCTCACCAGCCGCGAGATTTACCGCAAGGCATTCGGCACGATGGAGTGCTTCGATAGTCACGGCGCCACCTTCGCCGGCAACAGCCTTGCGTGCGTGGCGGCGCTGGAGACGCTGCAAATCATGCACGACGAAAAACTTGCCGCGAACAGTGCTGCGCGTGGCGAACAGCTCTTGTCGGGTTTGCAAAAAAAACTTGCCGGACATCCATTCGTGAAAAACATTCGCGGCCGCGGCCTGCTGGCGGCCGTGGAGATCGGCCCCACGGCCAGCGGCTGGGCGAACAACCTCGCGCCCTCCCTCGTATCGCTGGTGTCGAAGAAAGTCTTCGGCCAGTGGATTTCGTTAAAGCTGCTGGAACGCGGCATCGTTTGCCAGCCCGCCGCAAATCGCTGGGACATTTTGAAAGTGGAACCTGCGCTGACCATACGCGAGGCCGAAGTGGAGCAATTCATCGACACCATCGGCAGCATCCTGCACGAATATCAATCGCTGCCGGTGCTGCTGGCCGATGTCGCCAAGCGCGTTACTGGCATCACGTGAACTTGTTATCCAAGGATATCCAATGGGCGCTGGGCATCGCGCGCCGGCGGCCATTTCAGTGCCTGGTCCAGGTGACCAATCGCTGTAATATGAAATGCAGCTTTTGTGACTTCTGGCCCAACGGCGTGCCCTCGCGCGAGGAGCTTACGCTGGCGGACTTCGAGCGCATTGCACGCGAGCTCGCGGGCATCGGGCGCTTTCTCATCTCCGTCGAGGGTGGTGAGCCGTTTGTGCGCCCCGATCTGATTGAGATCGTGCGCGCTTTTGCGCGCTGGCACGTGCCGGTGCTCTACACCAACGGCTGGTATGTCGAATCCGAATCCGCACGCGAGCTGTTCGCGGCGGGATTGACCCAAGTCGGTGTATCGATTGATTTCCCCGATGCAGAACGCCACAACAAAAAGCGCGTGCTCGAAGGCGCGTTTGCACGGGCGACGCGCGCGATAGAATATTTTCGCGACGCCGCGCCGCACGGCGGCAAGCAGGTGCACATCATGACGGTGCTGATGAAGGACAATCAGGACGACATCGAGAGCATGCTGAAATTAAGCGCGTCGCTCAACGTCGGCCATTGCTTCACTCTGATCGCGGAGAAAGGCTTTCGCCGCGGCAACACCCGTGCCATGCCCACGCGATCCCTGTCCAGTGAATTGACTGAACTGTGGAGCCGCTACCCGCACATGCGCATGTTTCGCGACTACCTTTCGCGCATCGATACGTTCCTCGCGCAAGGCGACATGCCCGCCTGCCACGCCGGGCGGCAGAGTTTCAATATCGACCATGGCGGCAACGTCTCGCCGTGCATCGAAAAAATCGACCGCGCCGCCGGTAACGTGCGTAATGAACCGCTGCAAGACATCGTTGCGCGCATGCACGATCTGCCCGAGGTGCGTACCTGCCAGGATTGCTGGACGCTGTGCCGCGGTTTCAGTCAGGCGCTGGGCAATGGCGGCAATGCAAGAAGCTGGGTTGATCTGGCGACACGCATGAGATCACGCTGATGTGGTTTAACGGCTTTATCGCGGTGATCGACATGGCGCTCGAACACCTGGATGCGCCGCTGTTGCGCGATCACCGCGACGCGCTCATCCTCGGCGCGTTTCGCGAGGACGTGTGTTACCTGCCGGGCGCGCAATTTGTTTTTCAGAGTCCGTCGTTGACGCATTTTCGCCGGAGCAATTTGCCCGGTGGATTTATTCCGTACCTCACCGATGGCGCGGGTGCGCGTGCGGAAAAGTTCATGCACAAGGCGCTGCGCGAATTTGCGCGCGGGCACGAGGCCGCCGCATTCGTGCAACTGGGGCGCGCCGCGCATCCGCTGATCGACATGAGTTGCCCGGTGCACGCGCAGGGTGTGGCGCATACCACTGATCCGTTCGAGTGGTGCGTTGAAGCCATGGTTGATGAACTGCGCGCGCTGCCGGTAAGCGCTGTCAGCGCGGGCGCGAGTGCGGCGGATATCGTCGAAGACATGGCACGCTTCGCGCAAGACTTCAAGGCAGACATGACCAACAGTCCATGGGGGCGCATGCTGCGGCATTGGCATCGCCGCACGCCGGTGCGCGCCGCGCTTGCGCGCGAGCAGGCGCGTGTGCTGATTCCGCGCGCGGCCGCCAGCACGGCGAATTTGTTCGAGCTATTTTTGCAACGCGCCGGCGCGAACGCGCTTGCGCCCGCCGCCGAAGGTCTTGCGCAAACGACGCTCGGTCTTGAAATGCCGCGTGGCGGCGTGCGCACCTGGTTCGCGCAACTCGACGCGTTTTGTATGAATCACGGCGGCGCCAGACACTATGGCGCGCTGCTGAATCTGCTGGCTCGGTGCCGTGAGCAATTGGACACGCAAGTAACACAATAATAATTTTGTTTAAAAACAATTAGTTATAAACACCGCTCTCGTGCCGAGCCGTCGAAGTGAAATACAATTCAGGGAGCTGACTCCGCGTGACAACTTCCAAGGATCGAAATGGACGCAGGCATTTGGGCGATCTGGTATGACATTGCCGCCGAAAACAAGGCGGAGTATCTGCGCTGGTTTCACGGCGTGCATATTCCCGAAAAACTCGCGCGGCCCGGCTATCTGTGGGCCGCGCACTATGAACTGGGCCACGGCGCGCGCGGCAAGGGTTATCTTGCACTTTTCGGCGGCGAGAACACGCACACGTTTTTAAATCCCGGTCCGGCGCAGCTCGCCGCGCGGCAAAGTGCCGCCACGCGGCGCATGATGTTCATGCGCGTGAACGCGGCGATGTGCATTCTTGCGGAAGAAACGCGCGTCAATGGGCCGGAAGCGGCGCAGCGCGCGGGCATGACCACCGCGCCAGTGGTGCAAATGGGCAACTTCAACGCGCCCTCGCCCGCGGTTGAAGACGACCTCGGCAGTTTCTACGCGCAGGAGCGTTTTCCGCTGATGGCAACGCTGCCCGGCTGTGTTGCCACGCGTAAACTTGCAGCCACCGTCGGCGCCTACAAGCATTCGATACTCTACGAGTTCACTACACTCGCGATGCGCGAGCAGCATTACGCCAAATACGAAGCCGATGCGCACGATCCGAATACCTGGATGGGGCGCGTGATTCCGAAGCTGAATCATGCGCCGTATTCGCCGGCGGTGGGCGTGCGCATCTGGCCCGCGATTGAATAACTCACAATCCCAAGGAGACAACATGGAGAAAGTAACTACCCGGCTGCGCAAACTCATTAACGGCGGCGAGTTGGTCATACAACCCGGCGTGTTCGACGGTTACAGCGCGCGCATGATCGAGCAGGCGGGCTTTCCTTCCGCCTTCATATCCGGCGGCGGCCTCGCGGAGGTGCTGCTCGGCCATCCCGATATCGGTCTCATGGGCTTTGAGTTGAACCTCAACACCGTGCGCATGCTCGCCGCGTGCGTAAAAATTCCGCTGCTGGCCGACGCCGACACCGGCTACGGCAACGCGATCAACGTGTTTCATTTCGTGCGCGCGTTCGAACAGGCAGGGCTGGCCGGCGTGATGATCGAGGATCAGACCTGGCCCAAGCGCTGCGGGCACCTGGCGGGCAAGTCGGTCATCTCCGCCGAAGAGATGGTGGAAAAAGTACGCGCGGCGGTGGAAGCGCGGCGCGATGCGGATTTCGTCATCAAGTCGCGCACTGATTCGCTCGCCACGCACGGCATCAATGAAGTCGTGCGGCGGCTGAATCTTTACGCCGAGGCGGGCGCGGATCTGTTGTTCGCCGACGCGCTTCTGTCGGAGCAGGACATCACAACTGTCATCAAGAATATTTCGAAGCCGCTGTGCATCAACATGGGCCTGGGCATCCGCCGCCGCGCCACCACGCCGCTGATTTCACCCGCGCGTCTCGCAGAACTGGGCGTGCGCGTGGTGATCTATCCGCGCCTGCTCACCGCCTGCGCGATCAAGGGCATGCAACACGGACTCGACGCATTGCAGCAGGCGATAAAAACCAAAGAGCCGATCGAGCGACCCGACCTGCTGGTGAGTTTCGAGGAACTGAACAACATCGTCGGCTTCGATGAATTCAAGGCGCTGGAAAGCAAGTTGGCGCAGCGGTAAAAATAATGATCAACACGGAGTCAGTGTAATGCCCAGGGCTTTGGTAATCGGCGGATCGTTGGGCGGTCTGTTCGCGGCGAACATGCTGCGTTCGACCGGCTGGAAGGTGCAGGTGTTCGAGCGCGTGGGCGACGATCTGGCGAGCCGCGGCGCGGGCATCGGCACGCACGAGGAGATGCTCGACATCATGCATCGCGTGGGCATCACGGTTGATGCATCGATAGGCGTGCATCCGGAATCACGCACCTGTCTCGACCGCGCGGGCAATGTCCAGCACACCATGCCGCGCCCGCGAATTCTAAGTTCGTGGGGGCGGCTCTATCGCGCGCTGAAAGACGCGTTTCCGGTCGAGGATTATTTTTTCAACAAGTCGCTGGTTTCGTTCAAGGACGATGCCTCGGGAGTGACGGCGCTGTTCGCCGGCGGCGCCAGCGCGCACGGTGATCTGCTGATCGGCGCCGACGGCATCCGCTCCACGGTGCGCGCGCAGATCATGCCCGAGGCGCAGCCGCTATACGCGGGCTACGTCGCATGGCGCGGCCTCATCGCCGAATCGTCATTGCCCAAATCGTTGCATGGTGAAATTTTCGCGCACAACATGGTGTGTTATCCCGACGGCGACGCGATGACGATGTACGCCGTGCCGGGGCCGGACAACGACGTGCGCCCTGGCCATCGTGCGTACAACTGGGTGTGGTATCACCCGCTGAATAACGAAGGCCTGGCAGCGCTTTGCACCGACGCAACGGGGCTATGTCATGGCATGGCGATCCAGCCCGCGTTGATACGCCCGGAAGCAGTCACCGACATGCTCGCCACCGCGCGCACGGTGCTCGCGCCGCAGTGCGTCACGGTGATCGAGCTCACCGCGCAGCCGTTTTTTCAGGCTATTTTCGATCTTGAATCTCCGCGCATGTTTGTCAAGCGCGCGGCGATTCTGGGTGACGCTGCTTTCGTCGCGCGGCCGCACGTTGGTATGGGGGTCACCAAGGCGGCGCTCGACGCGGAGAGCCTCGCCGATGCGCTGCTGCACACTGGCAATATTGATGAAGCACTTGAGCGCTACAACACGCAACAGCATTTGTTCGGCACGCGCGTGATCGCGCGCGCACGCCGCGTCGGCGCGCATCTGGGCGCGCAAGCGACGAAGCGGCCGGAAACCTGGACGCCGGAAGAACGCCACCAGGACCCGGTGCGCATGATGAACGAAAGCGGCGCGCGGCTGCGCGATGTGCCCGAACTGATCGAGCTGGTGCGCGCGTATCGCGCGCGGCGTGACGAAGCGGCGGCTATTCAGGCGCAAGTATGATGGCCGGTTCGGTGCGTTGAAGAACTCAGCGCCTCCGCGGTGAAAGGTTCAGAGAATAATTGGAGCAAATGATGCGCGCCGTAAATTCATGCATCGCCATAGGGTTGCTGATGTCGCTGACAATCGCCCCTGTTTCGGCACAGAAAGAATCCGCGAATTACCCCGCGCGAGTCGTCAACCTCGTCAATCCATTCTCGCCCGGCGCCAGCACCGACATCGTCGCGCGCGTGATCGCGCAGAAGCTCACCGAAGCCTGGGGGCAATCGGTGATCGTGGAGAACCGGCCCGGCGCCAGCGGCACGATAGGCCTAGCCGCCGTGGCGCGTGCGCCCGCGGATGGCCACATGCTCGGCATGATTATCGTCACGCATGCCACCAACGCGGCGCTGCAAGGCGCCAAGTCAACAATTGCCACGATAGACCTCACGCGCGATTTCGCGCCCGTCACCCAGGTGGTGTCGCAGCCGTATGTCATCGTGGTCAATCCGAGTCTGCCCGCGCGCTCGATACGCGAACTTGTGGCGCTCGCCAAATCCAGGCCGGGCGCGTTGACTTACGGATCGTCGGGCATCGGCAGCGTGCTGCATCTCGCGGGCGAGCTGCTTGCGGTGCAGACCAAGGTGCAGATGACGCACGTGCCGTACAAGGGCGCGGCGCCCGCGCTGGCCGATGTGGCGGGCGGTCATCTCATGGTGCAGTTCACCACGCGCATGTCCGCGCAGCCGTTTATCGCCACCGGGCGCGTGCGTGCGCTTGCGGTCACCACGACCGAGCGCGTGCCGGGGCTGGACCTGCCGACCATACAGGAATCCGGCATCACCGGGCCGTACGAAGTGAACGGCTGGTACGGCATCGGCGCACCAGCGGGCACGCCCGCGGCCATCGTCGAGCGGCTCAATCAGGACATCAACCGTATACTGAAAATGCCCGACGTGCGCGAGCGCATGACCACCGAGGGCGCCATTCCCACAGGCGGCACACCGGCGCAATTCGGCGAACTGGTGCGCTCCGAGGTCGAAAAGTGGCGGCGCATCATCAAGCAGGCGGCGATAGCGCCGGCATCGCGTTAACGTCCGCGCCCAGGCCCTACGCAGTACGCGTAACCATCGTCATCACTTTGGCAAGCTTTCCAGGCTCCTCAAACCGGCGCAGCGCCTCGAACAGCACGCGGGTCTCGCCGCCGAGCACGGGTTCGACCAGCCCCGCGAATTTACTTTCCATGCCCGCCCAGCTCATCGGATTGCCGGGGTTGCCCAGCGCCAGCGGCACGTCGGCGCGCAGCGCACGGCCGTCGGCCAGATGCACTTCCACGTATCCCTCGGTGAGTTCTGTTCCCGGCTGCACCGCCACTTCCGATTTGGCGATCAGCGCGCGCAACGCGGGGTCGCGCAGGCGCGTGTCGGAGAAATCTCCCTCGACCGCCGCGTAGCCGGACAATCCGAGAGCCGCGCAATAGGCCACGCTGAATTTTCCTTCGAGCGGCGTTTGCGGATCGGGTTTGGCGGCGACCTGTAATGTCATGGGCGATGCGCCGAGCACGATGCGCTGAATCAATCCAGGATTCACACTAGTACTCAGCTTGCGCGCGGCATCCACGCAGGCATGCGTCGCCTTGCAGCAGGCATACGGCTTGTAGGCGTTGCGCAACAACGCGAGGCCATCGCTGAATTCCAGCGGGCCGAGCGTTACCGAGCGATCCTGCACCAGCGTGCCCGCGAGGCCGTTGTCCGCGTCGAGCAGATGCGTCGCCGCCTCGAACCCCTCGCGCGCGAGGTCTGCCGCGAGCATGCCATCCATCGCCGCCTTGCCCAGGTGAAACGGTTTGCTCATGGTGCCGAACGATGCGTTAAGCCCGCCCGCCGTGGTGCCGGCCACGCCGAGTGCATTTGCAATCTGCGCGCGATTCAGCCCCAGCAGCACGCTGGCCGCGGCCGCCGCCGAGTAGCGGCCGAAAATCGAACTTGGATGAAAACCTTTGTACTGGAGCGCGCGGCCGAGTCCGCCGCCACCCAGCCGCGCGGAAATTTCAAACCCGCAAATGAAGGCGGCCAGTGCTTCGCGTTCTGTCTTGCCGTGCGCCTCCGCCAGCGCGAGTGCGACGGCCCAGGTGGGGCCGCTGATGTGCCCCGCGCCGTCCATGTGCGTGTCGTCATAATCCATGCAGTGCGCCATGGTACCGTTGGCCAGGGCCGCCGCCGAAGGCGTCACCGCGGGGCCGAGCAGCATGTGTGCTTTTCCTTGGGGACCCCAATTGCGCGCAACGCGGCGCACCGCGCGTGCCGCCGGTTCGTTGGCGGCGCCGAGCGCCACGCCAAACCAATCCACCAGACACATCCTGGCCGCATCGAGCACTTCGGGCGCGTAGTCGCGTCCAGGCGTGGCGGCGATGAAATCCGCCGCTGCGTCGCCTATGGGTGTGCTGGTTTTCATCGGGTCAACGCTTCATCGCCGCGATTTTCTTTTGCAAGCGTTCGCCGGCCTTGTCGACATCGATCACGAAGCGCTCGTGTTCGCATTCGCCGACCTGCTCCATTGCGTCGTAGACCTGCACCTTGAACTTCAAGCGCCGGCGGTCGACCTCGATCAACTCCATTTCGGCGCGCACCTCCATGCCCTCGGGTGTGGGCGCGAGATGGCGAATGTAAACCACCGTGCCCACCGTGTTCTGGCCTTCGGCGAGCTTGGGCATTACCAGCCGATGACACGATTGCTCGCAGAACTGCACCATCGCGGGCGTCATGAATACCCACGGCCCGCCGCGCGAAGTGCAGTGTTCGCGCGCCACCATGAGTTCAGCCGTGCCTTTGAGTCCGGGTTTAAGTGTGTCCATCAGATTTTCTCGTGTAGTGGTTAGAATCAGGCATGGCGGGATTAACCCTTATTCGTCAGCACCGCCATGAATTCGCGCGCCGACAGCGATTCGATGTTGAGAATTGCGTCACGTATTTGTTCGATGCGCCGTCCCGGCAGCGCCATGGCGGCATTGTCACGGTACTTTTGCGAAATCTCATCACCCGTGAGCGCGCGTTCGCCGGCGCCGCGGTTCACCGGCTCGTGGTGGCGCAGCGTCCTGCCGTCGCGCGTCTTGATGACGACACCGCCGGAGAAATATTTCGGATACGTGGCGTCGGGGTCGGCGGCATAGCTCACGCGCGAGGCGAGATCGAGTATGGTGGTGTTGCTCAATGTGTCCTGCTCCAGCTCGGCGAGGCCAAATCGTCCGAGCACCAGGCACGCGGCGGTGACGAACTGCACGCTGAATTTCGCGTCGTAGTCGTTGGCGGGCTTCACCTTGTTGACTTCGGGCTGCGCGATGATGTGTATCGTGGGTTCGGGTATCAGCGCCTGCACCGATACGATGTCCTCGGGCTTGAGTTTGTGTTTCTCGCGCAGCACCAGCGCGGCGTCGGCGCAAGCGTGTATCAGATGGCAGATCGGATACGGCTTGATCGCCACTTCGCTGGTCTCCCAGCGCTCGCCCAGCCCCGCGGTAACTTCGGCGTAATCAACATCGTCCTTCAGCGTTTGCAGATGGCTTTGATACAAACCGAATCTGCCTTCGTAGGTTTTGGTCGGCCCGACGTAACCGTTGCGCGCGAGATGCGCGGCGGTGATGCCCGCGACACCCGCCCAGCCCGGATGCAGGCGCTTGTTCCACGCGCCTTCTTCGAGAAATTCCTGGCTGGCGGCGGCGGTGCTGCCCACCAACCCCTGCGCCATGGTCAATTGTTGCGCGTTCAATCCGTACAACCAGCCGGCTTGCAGCGCGCAGGAAAAATGCGCGGTGATGCCGGTGGGGTGAAAGCCGAAATGATGAAACCCGCCCTTGGCGGCGCCGCACACGCGCACCACGGCTTCAACGCCGAGGACGTACGCGGCGAGCAGATCGCTGCCGCTGGCGTCGATAGCCTCGGCTACGCCCATCGCGCAAGGCAGCGCGCTGGCGGTCGGATGCACGATGGCGCCCACGTGCGTGTCGTCGTAATCGAGGCCATGCACCAGCGCGCCATTCATCAGCACCGCGTCGCGCAGCGGCAGCTTGTCCGACAGGCCGATCAAGCTGCTGGTGCCGCTGCCGGCGAGGCTGCGGATGCCCGACAAAATGTGATGCGCGAACGAGTAGTGCGTCGAGGCATAGGCAATGCCGATGGCGTCGAGCATCAGGTACTTGGCGCGCTCGCGCACGGCGGGCGGTATCCCTTCATATTTAAAACCCGCGACGTACTCGCTGAGCTTTTGCGAGACGGTGGGCAATTTTGCCGGCGCTGCGGCGGCGAGTGTTTGCTTATCTGGTGCGTTCAAGATTGTTTCCTTTTCAATTGCTACGTATGCCTGCTTCCTGAATCAGCTTGCGCCAGCGCGCGATTTCCTCGGACAAAAATCGTCCCAGGTCCTGCGGCGAGCCGCCGCCAGGAATCAAGCCGTGGCCCGACAGCCGCTCGCGAGTCTCGGGCGCTTTCAGTGTTTTGACAATCTCGGCGTTGAGTTTTTGCACCACGGCATTCGGCGTGCCCGTTGGCGCGAACAAACCAAACCAGCCGATCACCTGAAAACCTGGCAAACCGGATTCGGAGACGGTTGGAATATCCGGGATTTCCGCCACGCGCGTGGCGCTGGTGACAGCGAGCGCGCGCAGCTTGCCCGCCTTGACCTGCTGCAACGCCGCCGGAATGGTGGAAAAATAAATCTGCACATTGCCCGCGATCAAGTCGATCACCGCCGGTCCGCCGCCTTTGTAGGCGATGCTGACAATATCCACACCCGCCATGCGTTTGAACAACTCACCCGCGAGATGCGCCGTGGTGCCGCTGCCGGAGTTTGCGTAGTTGAGCTGGCCTGCGCGCGCCTTGGTGAGGGTGATCAATTCGCTGACGGATTTCGCCGGCACCGAAGGGTTCACCACCAGCAGCAGCGGCGCCGATGCCACGAGTGCGATGGGCGCGAAATCTTTTTCAGTGTTGAACGGTAGTTTGGGAAACAGGCTCGGATTCACCGGAAACGAAGTGATTGGCATCACCAGCGTGTGTCCGTCGGGCACCGCGCGCGCCGCGAGTTCGACGCCGATGTTGCCCGACGCACCCGAGCGGTTGTCGATAACCACGGTCTGCCCCCACGCCTCGGCGAGTTTCGCGCCGATCAAACGCGCGGAGAAATCCGTGCCGCCGCCAGGCGCGGTGGGTACGATCAAGCGGATCGGCTTGGTGGGGTAATTCTGCGCGGCCGTGATACCCGAATGTGCGCATGAGAAAAAACATAATAAAAACAATAACTTACGCATTGCCTGACCTTTGCGCCACACCAGACTGGATGATGGAAGTGAAATCCGTGATCGCATTGAATATTTTTTGAACAGACCTGGATTCACGGGAAACACAGAATATGCATCGACTCTAACCCACGCGTGGCAAGTGTGCAAAGCCGGGCGCGCGCACGATCAGCGCATCCACCGCCACCACGCGCTCACCAACGCAGATCAGCGGATTCACATCAAGCTCGGCCATGTGTTGTTGTTGATCAGCGGCGAATTCCGACAGACGTACGATCACTTCCGCCAGCGCATCGAGGTCAACCGGTGCCGCGCCGCGAAAGCCTTCGAGCAGCTTGCGGCCCTTGAGCTTGCCCAGCATGGCGAGCGCTTCGCGCGGCGTCACGGGCGCGAGTTCGAGCACGGTGTCTTTCAACAACTCCACGAATACGCCGCCCAGCCCCGCGACGATCAGCGGCCCGAACTGCGGGTCGATGCGCGCGCCGATCATGATCTCCACGCCGGCGGGCGCCATCGGCTGCACCAGCACACCGTTGATGTTGGCGGAAACCTTGCGCGCGTTGGCGAGCACTGTGTCATACGCTGCCCTTACCTCGTCGACGGTTTTCAGATTCAGGCGTATCACGCCGGCTTCGGTCTTGTGCGGTATATCGGGCGACTCCACCTTGAGCGCGACTGGCATTCCCAACGCTTGCGCCGCCGCCACCGCCGCATCCGCGCTGTGCGTGAGTTGCTCGCCAATCACCGGCACGCCGTAGACCGCGAGCACCTCTTTTGCCTCGCGTTCTGTCAGTGTTTTATGAGCAGACGCGGCGATCAACGCCGCTGCCTTTTGCGCCGCATCCGCCGGTGACACGCGTGCGAGTGTGCGCGGGCCGTGCGCTGCTTCGGCGCGCAAACGCTCATCGCGCCGGTGCCACGCGGCGAGCGTGGCAAAACAGCGGCCTATCGACTGAAAGCATTGCAGGTGCGGGTCAAGTTCGGTTTCGAGCACGCTGGGGCCGCCGAGCCAGCCGCCCGAATAGGTGATGCACACGGGCTTGCCAAGCGTGCTGCCCGCGGCGGAGAGGCCCTTGGCGCGCGCGATGTTCGCCTGGCTCAGGCTGCTGTGCGGAAACACCAGCGCGCCGTAGGTGTCGCCGGTGAGCATGGAGTTCACCGCGTTGCCGGCGATGGCGTTGTCGCGCGTCATCATGGCGGTGAGGTCGCACGGATTGCGCAGCGCGCCGAATTCCGGCACGTAGGCGCGCAGGCGTTCTTTCATCTCGTCCGGCGGCTGCGGCATGGGCACGCCGTGATGTTCCGCCGCGTCGGTGGCGGCGATCAATGCGCCGCCCGATGCGCCCATCACCGCCACGCCGCGCGACTGAGGCCGACCCGCCTTGGCAAAAAAAGCCGCGGTCTCCAGCAGGTGTTCAATCGACGGCACGACGATAAAACCCGCGCGCTCGAACATCGCCATATACGCCTCGGTCGATCCCGCGAGCGAGCCGGTGTGCGAGAGTGCGGCGGTCGCCGCCTCGCGGCCCGTGCCCAGCTTGCAGATCAACACCGGCTTGCCGGCCTGCCACGCAAGTGCGCCGGCTTCGAGCAATTGCAGCGGCTGCGCCATGCCCTCGAACAAACAGGCGATGACCGCGCAGCTGGGGTCACCCGCCAGAAACGCAATCTCATCGGCGATATGCACATCCGCGCCGTTGCCGAAGGTGAGCACGTGGCTGATATTCATGCCGCGCCGTTCCGCCTGCCCCAGCGCAAAACCCAGCGCGCCCGACTGGCTGGCGATGCCGATGCCGGGGCCGCGCGGCGGATCGATGCGCATCTCGCCGGAGGCGAAGGAGATCGACGCGGTGGAGTTGAAGTTGATGAAGCCCAAGCAGTTGGGGCCGACCACCTTGATGCCGGTATCGCGCGCGATGGCGCTGATGCGCGCCTGATCGACCGCGCGCTCGGCGATGCCGGTTTCGCTGTAGCCCGAGGCGTACACCACCGCGCCGCCCGCGCCCGCCCGCGCGCAATCCAGCAGCGCGGCCTCGATGCCTTCGCGCGGCATCACCAGCACCACGCAGTCGGGTTTTTCGGGCAGCGCGGCGATGGAGGGGTAACACGGCGCATCACCGATGCGCTCGTAGCGCGGGTTGACGCGAAACACCTTGCCCTGATATCGCGCCATGTTGGTGATGGTGCGCGCGCCCATCGACTGCGGGTTGGGCGAGGCGCCGTAAATCGCGACGCTCTTCGGATCGAACAGCCGCGAGAGTTCGTGGTGGCGGTACACCTTGCGGCCCATCGGTGTTTGCACGATCAGCGTCCCTTGAACACCGGTTTGCGCTTCTCGGCGAATGCGCGTTGCGCTTCACGCGCATCCTCGGTGTGCGACAACTGCTCGGTGATGTTTTGTTCGTAACGATAACCGTCTCGCTGCGGCATGTTCTCCACCACGTTGTAGGCCTCCTTCGCAAGCCGGATGGCAAGCGGGCTTTTCGAGGCGATATTGCGTGCGATTTTCATCGCCTCTTCCATCAACTGCTGGCGTGGCACACAGCATTCGATCACGCCCAGGCGATACAGCTCTGCCGCGGTAAAACGCTCGCCGGTGAATACGATGCGCCGCCCGCGCGACTTGCTGAACAGCCGCGAGATAAACGCGCAGCCGCCCGCCAGCCCCACGTCGATTTCCGGCATGCCGAATACGGCATTGTCGGAGGCGAGCATGATGTCGCACGCCGACATCACGCCAAAGCCCGCGCCCAGCGCCGCGCCATTCACCGCCGCGATCACCGGCTTTTTGCATTCGCGAATGGCGTTGGCGTACTCGCGCGCGCCGCGATTGTGGCGCCAATAATCGCCCGGCTGCTTGGCGAGACCGATGCGCTCCTTGATATCCGCGCCCGCGCAAAACACCTTGCCGGCACCAGTGAGTATCGCCACGCGCACGTCGTCGCGGTCACTGAAGCTGTCGAAGGCGTCGATGATCTCCTCGCGAAACTGTGCGTTCTGCGCGTTTACCGGCGGGCGGTCCATGGTGACCACGGCGATATAGTCGCTGACTTCGACCTTGATGCATTGGTACGGCATGCGTGTGCTCCAGGTATGTGTGACGAAATTGATAGTGGAATTATGCCGGACAACGCAGCGCGCGTCGCACGTGGTTTTAGTTTATATTTGCGCCAGCCAAGTATCGAAAGGGAATGACATGACTCTGCTCAAGAATACGCTTGCGGCTGTTGCGCTGCTGGGGTTTGCGCTGCCTGCCATGGCGCAAGGTTTTCCCAACCGGCCCGTGCGCATCATCATGCCGTTCCCCGCCGGCACCAGTGTCAACGACGTGCTCGGCCGCGCGCTGGCGCAGCGCCTGTCGGAGCCGCTGGGCCAGCAGGTGATCTTCGATAATCGCTCCGGCGCCGCAGGCACCATCGGCTCGGAGATGGTGGCGAAGTCGCCGCCCGACGGCTACACCCTGCTGCTGGCGGTGACCGGGCCGATGACCATCGCGCCCTTCGTCTATCCGAAGCTCGGCTACGACACCATGCGTGACTTCGCCCCCGTGGCGCTGGTGGCGTTAGCACCTTACATCGTCGTCGTGCATCCGTCGGTGCCGGCGAAAAACATGAAAGAGTTGATCGCGCTGGCGAAAGCGCGGCCCGGCCAACTGCGCTTCGCCTCGGCCGGCACCGGCGGCACGCCGCATCTATGCACCGAGTTGTTCATGAGCATGACCGGCATTAGCATGCAGCACATCCCGTACAAAGGCGGCGCACCGGCGATGATCGACACCGTGGCCGGACACACCGACGTGTATTGCACCAGCGTCACCAACGCCGCACCCATGATCAAACAAGGCCGCATCCGCGGCATCGGCATCACCTCGATCAAGCGCGTGCCCGTGCTGGCGGATCTGCCCACCCTCGACGAACAGGGGCTGAAGGGCTTCGACGTGTCGCAATGGATGGGCATCACCGCGCCGGCAAAAACGCCGCCCGCTATCGTGCAGCGCCTGCATCAGGACATCGCGAAAGTGGTCAACAGCCCCGACTACTCAAAATTTATCCGCGAGCAAGGCGGCGAACCCGCGCTGATGGGGCCGGATGAATTCGGCGCGTTAATGCGCGCGGAACTCGCGCGCTGGGGCAGGCTGGTGAAGGCGATCAAGGTTAGCGCGGATTAGACAGACCGGCCATCAACTATGGCGTCGTCACGCCAGCCGCCTTGATCGCAAGCGCCCATTTGCTGAGTTCGGCCTGAAGAAATTTCTTGAACATCGCGGGCGGCATCCCGCCGGGGTCGGCGCTCTGCTTGGTGAGCGATTCGACGATATCCGGCATTTGCAATATGCGGCTGACCTCCGCGTAAGTCTTGGCGATCACGGGTGCGGGCACGCCGGCGGGCGACAGCAGGCCATACCAGTTGAGCGTCTCGTAGCCGGGAACGCCCGTCTCCGCGATGGTGGGCACGTCGGGCAGCACGAGCGAGCGTTTTAACGAGGTGACGCCCAGCGCCTTCACGCGCTTGGCCTTCAGGCCGCCGAGCGCGGCGGGCACCGAGGTCACCGAGAGTTGAATCTCCCCGCCCAGCAGCGCGGTGAAGTTGGGCCCGCCACCCTTGTACGGAACATGCGTGAACTTGATTGCCGCCATGCTGGCAAACAGCTCCCCGGCAAGGTGCGTGATACTGCCCGTGCCGGCGGACCCCATGGTCAGTTTACCGGGGCTGGCCTTGGCGGCGGCCACGAGCTCCTTGACCGTGTTTGACGCCACCGACGGGTGCGCCAGCAACACGTTCGGGTTGGATGCAATCAACGTGATGGGTACGAACGAATCGACCGGATGAAACTTGATGCGCCCTGCATAAAGCCCCGCGCTGGTGGCGTAGCTCGCCGACACGACCATCAGCGTGTGCCCGTCGGGCACGGCATTGGCGGTGA
This sequence comes from Bordetella parapertussis, assembly GCA_945901405.1. Taxonomy (GTDB): domain Bacteria; phylum Pseudomonadota; class Gammaproteobacteria; order Burkholderiales; family SG8-41; genus CAMDLH01. The sequence continues at coordinate 16,568 of CAMDLH010000019.1, forward strand.
GTTCCGAGCCTATCGTGCTGCCCGCGCCGGGGCGATTATCGACAACCACGGTTTGCCCCCAGGCATCGGTGAGCTTTTGCCCAACCATGCGCGCGAAAATATCCGCCGCGCCACCGGGCGGGAAGCCGACGATCACGCGAATGGGTTTCGTTGGGAATGCCGGTTCCGCGGCTCCCGCTGCCCCGGCAGTAGTTGTGCCGAGCACCGCCAGCGTGAACATCAGCACTTTGTAAATGTTCAACTCCATGAGTGGTTCCCCCTCGAACTTCTAAATTAGCGAGCCTACGGATACATCTTCTTGAACACCGGATCGTCTTCCAGGTTAAAGCAGCGCAACGCGTTTTTGTAGAGGATTTTCGGCAGCACATCCGGCTTCCACGGCAGCTTCCAGAATTCTTCCATGTACGGTTTGAGCGGAATCGCCGGGTAGCCGGTGCCGAAAAGAAACTGCTCCTGCAAACCGAAGAAATTGCCGTTTACCGACTTGACCCAATCGTCGGTGCCCATCTGTATGAGATACATGTCCGGCGACAGCCAGATGTTCGGATGCCGCGCGGCGACGATGATGGCCTCGCGCACATACGGGTAACACGCGTGCCCCGCGAGTATGCGCAAGTTGGGAAAATCCTCCGCGATCGGCTCCAGATGGCGCGGGTGGGCGAAGTCGATATTCATGCCGCCCCACAAGCCCGAAGTCTGCGGAATCAGCGTCATGTTCAGCGCCTGCACCGCCTCGTAAAAGGGCCACAGGCGGCGGTCATCCATGTCGCACTGCGGAGAGCGGCCGCACTCGTAGAACACCGCGCGCAGCCCAAGCTTGTGACTGCGTTGCAGCTCCGCCATCGAATCGTGCAGCACGTTGCCGACATCGATGCCCGCGACGCCGATAAAGCGGCCGGGGTTCTCGCGCTGAACCTGCGCCATGTGATCGTTGGACGTGGTGCGCGCGCCTTGAGGGCGGCCGCCGATCTTCAGATCCGGCGATTGCCCGGACACCGACACCGCGGTGGTGATTCCGTACTGGCCGATCTCCTTGAAGAACCCTTCCGTCGTGCCGTCCGAATAGGCCTCGATCATGTTGTAACGTCCGCGGCGCTTCAAGCGCTCGCGAAAATACTCCCCCGCCTCGTTGGTCGTCAGCCGGCAGCGCACGTCGATAATCTTATGCATGTCAGTCACTCCGTTGTTGTTTAATTTCTTGCAATGATGCAGGGCTGTCAGCATCAACACAACCACGACAACCAGTTCAGATAAGCCGCACCGGCCCCATCCAGCGCGTCACGCTATCGTATCCGAAATCTCCGTTGATGTTTGCTGGTGGAAAACAGCCTGTTTGGAGAGCGGCGAATTACAGAAGGGGAACGGTTGCGGGCCCCGGATTACACTTCGTTTCATCCGGCTACATTGCTAACGTTTCCGTTCAGCGGCGGGCCGCTTGCGGCACGTCCGCTGCAACGGATGGTTGGGCGTCAGCCTATTATTTGTTACGACCATGGCCTAAGTTCGTGCACAGTCCCTTCGGCGACCAGTCGGGCGCGGGGTTAGTCCAGCGATGTGCCGATTGATGAAGAACGAGAAAGATCGAGCGACGCACCTCGGTGCCGGTCGCAACGAGCGTCATCATGGACCAGCCGGTGTTATCAGCTTGTATCACGATGCCTTGGCCTGCGCTTGCTACATATGTCTTGCCGTCCGATGCCTCCGCGCAAAACCCTCCGGCCGTCGAATACCAAGCTTCAGGCCCAGGATGGCGATGTTTCGGGGTCACATCGCCCGGGTTGGAAATCGCCTCCGCGTATTGGGCCGTGTAGTTTTCGCCCGACCTCACGAAGATCGGGCCGATTTCCGCCACGCGCACACCACCAGACGGCCGCCAACCGGCCTCCGCGATGGTGAACAACCACACTTTAGTGAGAGCCTCGACGACCGTTCCACGCGGACCCTTCGCCGCCTCCGCCGCGGCACGGGTCGGATAGGTGTCCAGATGCCAAAAGACCGCCGATTGGGATAGTTGTCCAAGTGGCTCGTCCACTATAAGCCAGCATCCAACCTCGCGCCCGGCCCGTTCGCTGATCGGAAGACACGTGCGGCGCGGAGGCGTCTGGCTAAACGCAGAAGACACTTGAATGAATAGCACCAACAACAAGCAGGCCGTCATAGTGAAGGCGCCCACTAGCGTCTGATCTGCGCGAACCTTCATGATATCTCTCCTTATGTCATCTAACGGTCCGCTGCAGCGAGTGGTTCGGCGTGCGCTCGGTGCACAGCCGAAGTTCCGCGAGAGCGGTACTTACTTGCATCAGCTCGGTCATCAAGGAGCCAATTCAGGCACGCTATTTTTCGAGCGCATTCTTTTTCCAAAGATCCCAGGCACGCCCAGGGTCTCCGCGCGTTGCATCTCTGGCGGCGCCCTCTTCCGCAGAGATGTAGTTAATCGGACCGCCGAGCCCGAGGGCAAGCGCCTGCACGCGGGCGTTCACCTCGGTATAAATGGCGTACCTCACGGCGGTCTGTACGTCCGGCCCGACTACGACATTGCCATGCCCGCGCAGCAGTGCCACCGGCTTGTCGCCAAGTGTCGCGGCAAGGGCCTTGCCGAGGGCACCGTTGCGCACGAGCATGGTTGTGGCAGGGCCGCCAGAGTCGCGGATCTCAAACACGGGCACGCCGACCCACAGAAATGAAGCTACGTGAATTACGGGCCTGAGCGGCACTTGGGTGACGCTAAATGGAACCACCGTGGGCGAATGGCTGTGTATCACCGCCTTCACATCCGGCCGCACCTTGTAGATTTCACTGTGAATGAATCGCTCATTGACGCTGGGGCGACCCTTCGGATCAACGGGATTAGAATTGAGGTCATATTCCATGATGTCGTTGGCGGTCACCAAGATCGGTGCGAGCGTGCGGGACATCAGGTAACGGTTCGGATTACTCGGATGTCGGATGCTCACATGCCCGAAGGCATCGAGTATGCCCTCCTGAGCAAGAGCCCGGTTGGCCGCGACGAGGTCCTCGATGAGGGCCGGATCGACGGGGCCGCCGGACGTCGGCGACGTCTGCGCGGCAGCGGGACGCTGTTCGATCCCGGCAGCCAATACGAAAACGACGGTCGCAATCACGCTGAAGCAGGCAGAACGAATCATGCTATCCCCCTTGGTTGTGAGACGCCTAGTTTTATACAGCCAAAACGCCGGTTAACATCCCGACGCGATGAATAACATTCCAGTCATGGGTCAAGTATATTCCAATAAAAACAAGGCCATACGGAAATACTCCGCACTTTCAGGGTAGTTAAAATTGGCACGAAAAGCAACACGCGGCTTTCACCGCGTCCGAGGCCTGTCATATAGCGAACCCTCACGTCTAAGCGCACGCAGTACCGATCAGGAAGCGCACATCATCCAGCGCATCAACGCCCCAACAGCACTCGATTAACCGCTCCACTTGAGCCGCCGGCAAAACCCCATCAGCCATCATCCGCGTTTTCGCTTCAAGATCGGCGTCGCTCATCGGGCGCTCCGTGCTGCCGATGACGCACTCGACATGGTGCGTGTGGGTTTGCCCGCTCTTGAGCCGTACGGTGGCGCGTGCTTCGACATCCTTGAAGCCGGCGTTCGCGCGCGCTGACACACGTTGGCGCAGCGCACTCACCACCGGATCAAACACGCGTTCATCGCCGTACTGGTGTTCACCCGCGACTCCGTCCACCAGCGCCACCGCCGCCGAGTGATACACGCTCCACTTTGATTTAAGTCCGGTGGGCGGCTCCTTGATGCCGGTGAGTTCGAGCGCCCGCGGATGCACCTCGAGTTCGACGCTTTCAATTTGATCGGGTGCCAACTTGTGCTGATTGCGCAATACCACGCAGGCTTCAATTGCCGGATGCGCGACCACGCCGCACGCGTAGGGCTTGTAGGTGTTGAGTGCAAGCTCCCATGTCGTGCCGAGGCCCGCGGTCAACGCGGCTTCATCGCGCTCTGGTGCAAGCACGTTGATGAATCCATGTTCGCCTTCGAGCACGGTGTCGGCGCTGGTGAACGCCTGCGCCGCCAGCAGCGCCGCGAGCAAACCATTTTGCGCGGCGCGGCCGTGCACGAAACATTTCGCCATGGTGCCCGCCTGCTCACGCGTGCCCGCACTCTGCGTGCCCGCGATGCCCAAGGCGCGCGTAATTGAAATATCATTTAAAAACAATAACTTACAACATGACGCCGCCGAGCCGAAAACACCGGCGGTGCCGGTCACGTACCAGTGCAGGTTGTGCGCGAAATACACCGCGTTGGCGACGCGGCTGGCGACTTCCACACCGGCGACGAACGCCAGCAGAAAATTTTCGCCCGATACTCTTTCGCGTTCGGCCAGTGCGAGCAGCGCGGGGAATATCGCCACGCCCGGATGCAGCAGCGTGCGCAAATGCGTGTCGTCGAAATCAAGCACGTGGCCGCTCATGCCGTTGATCAGCGCCGCGTGCGAGATGTCGGTGCGCTCGCTGCGGCCCAGGATGCGCGCCTGCGGCGGGCCGGCGAACGCGGCGGTGGCGGCGAGCGTGTGCGTGATCGCCGGGTGTGATGCGCCGCCGATGGCGCAACCCGCGTAGTTGAGCAGCGAGCGTTTGGCTTCGTGGATTACCGTGGCGGGTATGGCGTCGAACGACAGTTCGTGCACGAAGCGCGCGAGCTGCCTCGCCGCCGCGTTCGCCGCAGGTACGGATGTTGATGAAGAAGTTTTTTGAGCCATTGCCTCGTTGAGAAATGCGTGGTACCGGTTTCAGGAATGATACGCTATGCGCCTGAATGCCTATTCGCGACAAGGGTTCGACCATGCCCGTAACCGCTTTGCCTCTGCTTAAGCGTGCCGCCGTGTTGTTGGGATTGTTCTTGTTTCTCGCCGCGAGCGCGGCACAGGCGCAGGCTTATCCGAATCGCCCGATTCGTCTCATAGTGCCGTTTGTGCCGGGCGGCGGCAACGATATCGTGGGCCGCATCATCGCGCAAAGACTGGCCGAGTCGCTGAATCAATCGGTGGTGGTCGACAATCGCGGCGGCGCGGGCGGCACCGTCGGCACGGATATGACGGCGAAGGCGCCGCCCGACGGCCACACCTTGCTGGTCAACAATATCAGCCTCGCGGTCAACGCGACACTGGTTCCCAAGCTGCCCTACGACACGCTGCGTGATCTGGCGGCGCTTTCAATCATCGGGCGTCAACCGAGTTTCGTCACCGTGCCCGCCGCGCACAGGTCAAAAGCCGTGCGTGATCTACTCGACATGGCGCGCGCGAAACCGGGCGGCGTCAATTACGGCTCCGGCGGCATGGGTACGGGGTCGCATCTGGCCGCGGAGTTGTTGCAACTCACAACCAGCACGCGCATGACGCATGTGCCCTACAAGGGGCTGGCGCCATCGCTGGTGGATCTCATGGGCGAGCGGCTCGATTTCATCATCTCGACAATTGCATCGGCATTGCCGCATCTGAAATCGGGCAGGTTGCGAGCGCTTGCCGCGACCACCGTGCAACGCTCGACATTTTTTCCGGAGGTGCCAACGATGATCGAGTCCGGCATCGCCGGATTTGATTTCACCACCTGGTATACGCTCGCGGCGCCGGCGGCAACACCGAAAACGATAGTCGCGCGGCTCAATGCCGAGCTGGCAAAAATCAGCGCGCACCCCGCGATCAAGGAACACTTCGCCAGTCAGGGGCTGGAGCCCGCCCACACCAGCGCCGCCGAGGCGCAGGCTTATCTGGCGGCGGAAGTACTAAAATGGGGCAAGGTGATCAAGGCTTCCGGCGCGCGCGCGGAGTAGCCGCGCGGCGCGGCACGGCATAACGATTTACACAGCCGCGCGCGCCTTGCCGGTGACAAACTCGAATTCGCACGAGGGCGCCTTGTCGAGCGCCCACAGTTGTTCGAGCAAGCGCGTGGCGCCCGCACCGCCCAGCACCGGCTCGGCAAGCTCCATGAACTTCGCGTTCAACTCGTCATCGGTGAGCGGCAATTCCGGGTCGCCCTTGCGATACGGCTGAAAGTGCGACAGCTTGCGGCCATCAGTGGTTTCGATATCCACCTGCGACGCGCGCTGACCGGGATACCCTTTTGAAAACACCGGGTCCGCCACGCACACGATTTTTTTCATCATGTCGCGCACTTGGGCATCCTGCATGCGCTCGCTGGTGAACGCGTTCAAGCGTACGCTGCCGTAAATCGCCGCGTGCGCCACGGTGTATTGCAAACTGAATTTCGCCTGATACTCGCCTTCGGGCGTGGCGTTGTCGATGATGTCGAGGCCCGCCTTGTAGGTGGCGAGCGTGATTTTCTGGATGTCTTGCGGCTTCAGGTTGTGCTGCATCACCAGGTGCAACACGCCGTCGATCGACGGAAAGTTGTGCCCGCAGCAGCCGTGCGCCTTGAACGTCATGTGATTGATGTGATAGTCGAGCCCCAGTCCCTTGGTGACTTTCGACCAATCCGGGTTCACGCTCATCGCCGCGCCGAAACCTTCTTTGCCTTCGATGATGTCGAGTGCGCCGGTGACGCCTTTTGATGCAGCGAGTGCTGCGAGCACACCCGCATCGGCGGCATGGCCGCCGTGCAGCGGCTTACTCATCGCCTGCGAAAGAAAAGCCTGCTTCAATCCGGCGGCAAACGTGCCCACCGTCGCCACCGCGTGCATGAATTGTTCGTGATTCAAATTCAACGCCGTCGCCGCCGAAGCCGCCGCGCCGAACGCGCCCACCGTGCCGGTGGTGTGCCAGAAGCGATAATGCGAAGGCATCACCGCCTCGCCGATGCGCGTGGAAGTTTCGTAACCCACGATCACCGCGCGCAGAAAACGCTCGCCGGTTGCGCTACTGGCTTGCGCCGCCGCCAACGCGGCGGAGATGGTCGGGCTGCCGGGGTGATAACCCGCGTCGCGATAAATATCGTCGAATTCCACCGTGTGCGAAGCCGCACCATTGATCAGCGCCGCCGTGCGCGTGGTGGCGCGCCGCCCGGTCGCCAGCCGCGCACGCCCGCGATCAAGATCCTCGGCGAACGCCTGCTCAAGTAAAGTTGCCGGCGGGCACAAGCTGCCCGGCAATAGCGCCGCATACCAGTCAATCACCGCGCGCTTGGCGTGGTGTATCACCTCGGCGGGCAGTTTGGATGTTTGTTCGCGTATCGCGTAGTCGGCGAGTTGTTGCATCAGCATGGGGGTTCTCCTGTGGTCGATGCGTAATGATAGCAGGGGAAAATACGCGCTTGCCCGTGCCGCATGACGGCAGAACCGGCAATGTGTATCATGAGTTATCAAGATATATCATGAACGAGGTTGGCCATGGATGCCAGCGACACCGCGCGAGTCAAGTTCGCGTCGCAGACCGACTCGAAATTACTGGAAGAGCTCAAGGCCATCGCCAAGTCCGAGGGCCGGCAGTTGCAGGCGTTGATCGAAGAGGCGTTTCAGGATTACGTCGAGAAGAAACGCGGCGGCCAGATGCGTCCGGCGGTCAAGGCCGCTCTGGAACGTACTCTGCGTGAACGCAAGCGGCTCTACGCGCAGTTGGCAAAATAATTGCCCGGCGATTTTTAGACACTCTACATCACACCCATCCCCACGTCACGGCTCCCTCGCCCCGCTTTGGCGGGGAGGGGGCTGGGGTGAGGGGTGGCAACCCTGTGCTGCAATCTCCCTTCACCCTAACCCGGCCCCTCGCTTCGCTCTCCCCGCAAGCGGTGCGACGGGACGGAGTGTGGAGATGTGTGCATAGGTAAGCCTTGAAGGGAAAGGCGTTTTCATTGAATGACGATGCCATTATCTGATGCAGTGCAACTACTGCGGTTTCAACCCAATCTCGGGAATCAGCTTGCGAAAATTCTCGTATTCGCGCCGCACGTATTTGTCGAACGCTTCGGGGCCGCTCTCGATGGTGGGTTGCGCGCCGAGTTTTTCAAAGCGATCCCTGGTGTCGGGTTTTTTCAGCACGGTGATGATGTCCGCGCCGAGGCGGTTGATCATCGCGCGCGGGGTTTTTGACGGCGCCAGAAATCCGTACATGGTTTCGGACTCGGCGCCGGGCAATCCGGCTTCGCCCACGGTGGGCATGTCGGGCAATGCGAAGCTGCGCTTGGGGCTGGTGACGGCGAGGCCGCGCACTTTTCCGTCTTTCAGAAACCCGATGGAACTTGTCAGCACGAACACCAGCATGTGCACGCGGCCCGATGCGGTTTCGGTGTACATGTCGGCCACCGCCTTGAACGGAATGTGCACCACGTCAACGCCGGCGGCGCGCTTGAAAATTTCCGCCGACAGATGCGCCGCCGTGCCGGGGCCGACGGAGCCGTAATTAAGCGTGCCCGGCTTGGATTTGGCGAGCGCCACGAGTTCCTTCACCGACTTCACCGGCATGCCGGCATTGACCATCACCACGCTGGTGACGGCGGCCACTTGCGCCACGGCGGCGAAATCCTGTATCGGCTGATACGAAGGCTGCGCCTGCATCAATGGCGACACGTAGGTTGATGTGGATGCCATGAACAGCGAGTGGCCGTCCGGCGTGGCGGCGGCCGCGGTGACGCCGCCGATGAGACCGCCCGCGCCGGTGCGGTTTTCGACCACCACCTGTTCCTTGTAAATATCGGTGAGGCCCTGCGCCACGATGCGCGCGAAAATATCAGCACCCGTGCCGGCGGAAGAGGCCACGATCATGCGGATCGGGCGCGTGGGGAATTTTGCGTCGGCGGCGTGGGTGGTTGCCGCGTAGCAAATGGTGATCAGTGTAATGAAATAACGCAAGGCAGACTCCAAATCAAAAGCTTTTGACGCAGATGCACGCGGATTAACCCCGCCTTGCCGTTCCCGTGCAGGCGGGTACCCATAACACCGTGCCTTATGGCACTCCCTATGGATTCCCGCCTGCGCGGGAATGACATGGCGGGTGTTTAATCCGCGTACATATGCGTTAATCTGCGTCAAAAAGGGGTTACTCTGGCAGCAACGCAAACGTCCACGCGGCATTGGCCACATACATCACGCCCTCATACACCAGCGGCTGCGCCTGCTCGCCCTGCATGTTGGAAAGCGTGGTGTTCCACCCCGGCACCAGTCGCCTCACATTCGAGGTGTTGATCTGCTTTAACGGGCTGTATCGTTTTTGATCGTAGCCCATGCCGTAGGTGGTGACGTTCTCGGTGTTCTTGCCGTCGGTGAGCAGGTCTTGCGCGGTTTGCGCGTGCGCGAACGAGGCGCAGCACAGCAGTGACAACAAGAGCTTTTTCAATTTTCTCCCCGGAACAAAAAATCAAAATCCATTTAACCACGGATTCAGCCCGCAATCGCCGGCGGCGTGTATTCAGGGCGTCGAGTTCCGCATCCTGACAAGCCCGGCTTCGACGGCCTGCTCCAGATACAGCCCGTAAAAATCACTGCTCGAAAGCCCGACCAGCGGTTGCGTGACTTGCGCGCCATTGCCATCGAACACGATCACCGTGGGCACGCGGCTTATGCCGTGGCGCTTGGCGAACTCGCGCACGGTCAGCGTCTCGCCGTTGAAATCGCGCAAGCTCGCGCCGCTGTCGAGCACGATTTCGCGCATCAGCACTTTATCGCGCCATTGTTCGCTCGCCTGCATCGGCGCGAGAAAGTCGCGGCGCGCGGCGGCGCAATACGGGCAGGTGGTGAGCATGAACGCGAGCAGAATGGGCGCGCGTTGCTCGCGTGCGAGTTTGGAAGTCGCTTGCAGATCATCGGCGATGCGCAGCGGCTCGGCTGCTTGCGAGGACGCGGCGCAGCATGCGCATGCTAGAATCAACGCGCTGAAAAGGCGTTGAAACGAACTTGAAAAGTGCTTTAAAAACATAATGTTACAGAAGCCTCTCGAATCCGCGTTGCCGCCGCGCGTGGTGATCGCCACGCGCGAATCATTGCTCGCTTTATGGCAAGCGAAGCACATACAGGCGCAGCTTAACGAATTATATCCGCGCTTGCCGGTGACGCTGCTGGGCATGACCACCGAGGGCGATCGCAAGCTCGGCAGCTCGCTGGCGAAAATCGGCGGCAAGGGTTTGTTCGTGAAGGAACTCGAAGACGCCATGCTTGACGGGCGCGCGGATATTGCCGTTCATTCGCTAAAAGATGTGCCGATGAATCTGCCGGATGAGTTTGCACTCGCGGCGGTGACCGCGCGCGCCGATCCGCGCGACGCGCTGGTGTCGAACCGTTATCAATCGCTGGCGGCGCTGCCGCACGGCGCGCGCGTGGGCACCTCGAGCCTGCGGCGTGAGAGTCAGTTGCGCGCGAAGTATCCGCATTTCGTGATTGAACCGTTGCGCGGCAACGTGCAGACCCGCTTGCGCAAACTCGACGAAGGGCAATACGACGCGATCATCCTCGCCGCCGCAGGGCTGAAGCGCCTCGGACTCGAAGAACGCATCGCCGCGATACTCACACCCGAAGAACTGCTACCTGCTGTGGGCCAGGGCGCGCTCGCCATCGAGTGCCTTGCATCACGCGCCGACATCATCGCCATGCTCGCACCGCTTGTCGATGCGGCCACACTCGCGTGCGTGAGCGCCGAACGCGCGCTGTCACGCGCGCTGGCGGGCAGTTGCAACGTGCCCATTGCCGGTTTCGCTGAAACATCCGGCGATCAACTGCGGCTGCGCGCCTACGTCGGTGCGCCGGATGGCACTCGAAACGTGCGTGGTGAGCGTGAAGGTGCGATGCGCGAAGCCGAGGCGCTGGGCGCGGCGCTGGCGGATGATCTGCGAGCGCGTGGGGCGGCGGCGATATTGGCCGCGCTGGAGGGTTAAGGGCAGAAGCTTTTTAGCCACGGATTAACACAGATGAACACAGATGACTTCAAAGGCATTAGCCACACAGCCGGTTTTCCTCTGTGCACTCCGTGGCCAATGCTTTTGACCTTGATCTTATCTGTGTTCATCTGTGTTAATCCGTGGCTAAAAGGCCCTTGCCCTTCGTAGTCATGCTCGCCGGCCGCGGCATACTCGTCACACGCCCGGCGAGCGAAGCGCAGCGGCTCGCTGATCTGGTGCGCGCGGCCGGCGGCAAGCCGCTATTGTTTGCGGCGATTGACATTCTCGATGTGGCTGATCCAACGGTGATCAACGGCATCATCGCGCGGCTAGCCGAATTCGACATCGCGATTTTTATCAGTCCGAACGCGGCGAGGAAGGCCATGCAATTGATCACCGCGCGCGGCGCGCTGCCGGCGCGGCTCCAATGCGCGACCATCGGCCAGGGTAGTCTCAGGACGCTCGAAAGCTTCGGCGTGCACGGGGCCGTTGCGCCGCAGGGACGATATGACAGTGAGGCGCTGTTGGCGCTGCCGCTGTTTCAGGATGCCGCCGGCAAGCGCGTGGTGATTTTTCGTGGCGAGGGCGGGCGTGAATTACTGGGTGACACCTTGGCTGCACGCGGCGCGCACATCGAATATGCCGAGTGTTATCGCCGCGCACGGCCGCGTGCGGCGCCCGCCACGCTGTTGGCCGATTGGGCGCGCGGCGACGTCGCTGCATCGGTCTTCACCAGCAGCGAGGGATTGCGCAACGTTTTTGAAATCATCGGCGAGGCGGGCCAGGCATTGCTGCGCAAGACGCCGGTTTTCGTGCCGCACCCGCGCATCGCCGCGACCGCGCGCGAGTTGGGACTTGCCAATGTGATCGAAACCGGGCCGGGCGACGACGCCATTGTTGAGGCGCTGGTGCGGTATTTCGGCGCGGCGCAATGACATTGCGAGCCGTCATGCTTATCCGCATACTACGCACTCTTTTTACTTCTTGCGAATCATGAGCGCCGATCCTGACGTGCCCGTAGCCAAGCCCGCGACATCGCACACCGTCGCGGCCAAGGCCACGACGCAAAACTCGCTTGCCGCGTACGTGGGCGTGGCGGCGCTGTTGGCGTTGATCGCGCTGGGTGTGGCGGTATGGCAGGGCTACGACTCGCGCCGCGAGACCGATGCCTTGCGCCAGGAGCTTGCGAAGAAACTTTCGGACGCCGACGCGCAAGCCAAGGCCGGCAAGCAGTTCGCGGAGCAACTGCGCGAGACCACGCGCGAGGCGGGCGCGAAGATCGCCACGCTTGAAGCGAAGCTCGCCGAATCGCAAAGCCATCAGATCGCACTCGAAGCACTGTATCAGGAACTCTCGCGCAATCGCGACGAGTGGGCGTACGCCGAGATCGAACAAACACTGCTGGTCGCCAGCCAACAGTTGCAACTCGCGGGCAACGTGAAGGCGGCGCTGATCGCATTGCAGGCGGCCGATGCGCGCCTGCAGCATATGAACCGGCCGCAGTTGCTGGCGCTGCGCAAGGCGATCAATCAGGATGTGACGCGCTTGAAGGCGCTGCCGTTCATCGACACCGTGGGCATCAGCCTGCGGCTGGACAACATCGTCAACGCGGTGGATAAATTGCCGCTGGCCGCCGAAGGCCGCTCGCAGCCGGAGCCTGCCGCGTCCGTGCCGCGTGCCGAAGACGCGTCGGCGTGGCGCCGCTACTGGAGCGAACTCGCGAACGACCTGCGCCAACTGGTGCGCGTGCAACGCATGGACCGGCTCGACGTGCCGCTGCTGGCGCCCTCGCAGGCGTTTTTTCTGCGCGAGAATCTGAAACTGCGCATGTTGTCGGCGCGCCTCGGCCTGCTGTCGCGCGATCAGTCCAGCTACAAGAATGACCTCAAGGCCGCGCGCGAGTGGCTTGCACGTTATTTCGACACGCGCGACAAAACCGTGGTCGCGATGATGGCCACGCTCGCCAGCCTGGACGCGAGCGACATCAGCATCGAGCTGCCGGATGTGTCGGCGACACTCGACGCGCTGAAAAATACGCGTCAGGTGCGCGAGCGGGCGAAGCCGTAAGTATATGTTTTTAAATAGTATTTCTTACAACGCGCAGCGCCGATGAAAACGCTGCTGTGGGTCATCGTATTGATCGCGGCAGCGGTGGGCGTGGTTGCCGCGGCCATTCACTCGGGCGCGGGTTATGTGCAGATCGTGTGGCCGCCGTATCGCGTCGAGTTGTCGATGGTGCTGGTGCTGGTGGTGCTGGCGGCGGCATTCGCATCTATGTATTTGCTGATGCGGCTGGTGTCGGCGATGGTGAGCATGCCGGAGAAGGTGCGCGAGTACCGCGCGTCGCGCAAGCGCGACAAGGCGCACGCCGTGTTTGCCGATGCGCTGCATGAATTTTTTGCCGGGCGTTATGCGCGCGCCGAAAAAGCCGCGGCGAGCGCGATAGAACTTGGCGCGCAGTCGGGTGTGGCCGCCGTGCTCGCGGCGCGCGCCGCGCACGAGTTGCGCGCCTTCGAGCGGCGCGATCAATACCTGGCGCAGTGTTCGGCGGCGTCGCCGGACGATGACATCATGGCGGTGATCACGCGCGCGGATTTACTGTTGAATGAACGCCGCGCGCCGGATGCGCTGGCGGCGCTGGCGGCGCTGCCGCAAAAGCACACCGCCGGGCTGCGCATTGAGCTGCGCGCGTTGCAGCAGGCGCGCGAGTGGGATAAGACCCTGCCCATCATCGAGCAGCTTGAAAAACGCGGCGTGTTCGATGCGCCGCGCGCGGCCGATCTGCGCCGCCACGCATATGCGGCGCAACTCGAACGCCGCGCCGCCGATCGCGACGAACTCGATCAGGCGTGGAAAAAAATCCCCGATGCGCTGAAGAAAGATGCGCTGGTGGCGCGCGCCGCCGCGCGCGGCTACATCGCGCTCGGCGCCGCGGATGCCGCGCGCGACATCATCGAGCGCGGCCTTGATGCCGAATGGGACAGTGAACTCGCCGCACTCTACGCCGACTGCACGGGCACGGACACCGTGCGCCAGATCGAACGCGCCGAACGCTGGCTGCCCGCGCATGCGTCCGATGCGGCGCTGCTGCTCACACTGGGCCGCCTGTGCGCGCGGCAAGAGTTATGGGGCAAGGCGCAAAACTACATCGACGCCAGCATCGCGGTCGAGGCGACGTATCAATCACATCTGGCCGCCGCGCAGTTGCTGGAACAACTCGGTAATGCGGATGCGGCGCAGCGGCACTATCGCAAGAGTCTTGATCTGGCGCTGGCACGGCTGAATGAACGCAACCCCAACAAAAATCTTTAGCCACGGATGAACACAGATGAACACAGATTAAGCTCAAGAGCTTCCGAGGCTGGGTTTAATCTGTGTTCATCTGTGGCTAAAAAGCCCTTGACCTTACTGCGCCTTGATCCCCGCAGCCTTGATCACGCGGCCCCACTTCTCGGTTTCTGACTTGATGTAGGCGGCGAATTGCGCCGGCGTACTTGCGACGATCTCGGCGCCTTCGTTCGCCATGTGTTTGGCGACTTCGGGCGTGCGCAGCGCACGAACTGCTTCCTGCGACAGACGATCGACGATGGCTTGCGGCGTGTTGGCGGGCGCGAGGAACCCGAACCACTGTGTTGCTTCGTAGCCCGGCACGGTTTCACCGATGGCGGGTACTTCGGGCAGATAGGGAGAGCGCGTCGCCGTGGTCACGCCCAGCGCACGCAGGCGGTTGCCGCGAATGTAGCTCATCGCCGTGGGCAGCGACGGAATCTGCGCGGAGATTTCTCCCGATAGATGGGCGATGGTGGCCGCACCCGAACCTTTATACGGCACGTGCGCGAGATCGACCTTGGCCAGATGCTTGAACAACTCCAGCGACAGGTGCGGACTGGTGCCGATGCCCGCCGAGCCGACGTTGATCGCACCGGGTTGTTTTTTCGCCAGCGCGATCAAATCCGCCACGCTGCGCGCGGGCACCGAGGGATGCACCACCAGCGCGTTGGGCACGGCGGCGATTTGCGTTAGTGGCGCCAGATCGCGCATCGCGTCGTACGGCAGTTTCGCGTACATCCACACATTCAGCGCGAGAGTTGAAGGACTCACCAGCAGCGTGTGTCCGTCGGGCGCACTCTTCGCCACGTTGTCGATGCCGATGGTGGTGCCCGCGCCCGCGCGGTTATCGACCACCACTTGCTGGCCGAGATACTCGGTCAATTTGCTGGCCAGCACGCGCGCGAGGATGTCGGTGCCGCCGCCGGGCGCGGAGGGCACGACCAGTCGTATCGAACGCGCGGGATACGATTGCGCTGCCGCCTGCGCGCTACATAGCGCCACCAAGGCCATACCGTAAGCAATTGTTTTGATTGACATTTTCATCTGCCTCAATCCGCTTTCATGCCTGATTTCTTGATGATCGGCCCGTACAGCGCAAGCTCGCGCTTGAGCTGCGCGGTCAGCTCCTCGGGCGTGGACGGCGCTGCTTCGGCGCCTTGATTGAGGAGCCAGTTTTTGAATTCGGCGTTGTTGAGTATTTTGGTGAATTCACCGTGCAAACGATTGAGCACGGGCGCGGGCGTGCCGGCGGGCGCGACCACGCCGTACCATGTGACCGCTTCGTAGCCAGCAAAGCCGGACTCGGCGACCGCGGGTAAATCTGGCAATACCGGCGAGCGTTTCGCGCTGGTCACCGCAAGCGCGCGTAAGCGGCCGCTGCGCACGAACGGCAGGCTCGAGGTGAGTGTGCCGAACATCAGTTGCATCTCGCCGCTGACAATGGCGGTGAGCGCGGCGGCGCTGCCTTTGTACGGCACATGCACGAGTGTGACGCCGGCGGCATCGTTGAACATCACGCCCGCCAGATGCGCCGGCGTGCCCGTGCCCGACGAACCGTAATTGAGTTGACCAGGCCGCGCCTTGGCGAACGCGGCGAACTCCTTTACCGTGCGCACCGGCAGCGAAGGATGCACCACCAGCATGTTGGCGGCGATGGCGATGCGCGTGATCGGCGCGAAATCACGCAGGGTATCGTAGGGCAGCTTCGCATGCAGATTCGGGTTGATGGTGAGCGACGTGTTTGATGCCATGAATATGGTGTAGCCGTCGGGCGCGGAACGCGCGGCCATCTCCGCGCCGAGGATGGTGCCGCCGCCCGGGCGATTGTCGATCAGTATCTGCTGGCCCATGCTTTCCATGAGCCGCGGCGCCAGCGCGCGCGCGACCAGATCCTGCCCGCCGCCGGGCGGAAACGGGATGATGTAGCGGATGGGTTTGGCGGGATAGGTTTGGGCGTGTGCGTTTGCCACGCTGAAGAAAATGGCCACGGTCAAAAAGGCGGCAACACCCGCAACGTCATTCCAGCGCAGGCTGGAATCCAGTGCGTAACGCCATGCGAAGCATCTGATTTGCGATCCTGTGGATCGGGTATACGATCTGGATTCCGGCCTGCGCCGGAATGACGATTGGTGTGGTGTGAATGTCGTGCTTTGCATTTGATGTGCTCAATTTGCGGGAGCGCGCATTGTAGATTTACCGACTGCCGCGCACAACCGCGATTCTGTGATTTGACTTAAACTGACACCATGAAACGCATGGCCATACTCACCAGCGGTGGCGACGCACCGGGCATGAACGCGGCGGTGCGCGCGGCGACTCGCGCGGCGCTGGCGCGCGGTTGGGAAATGTTCGGCGTGCGCAACGGCTACGCCGGATTGATGAGCGACACCATCGAGCCGCTGCACGCGCGCGACGTCGGCGGCATCATACAGCGCGGCGGCACCGTGCTCGGCAGCGCGCGTTCGCCGGAGTTTGCCACCGAGGCCGGGCGCGCGAAAGCATTGGCCAACTTGCAGCGCCGCGGCATAGACGCACTGGTGGTGATCGGCGGCAACGGCTCGCAAACCGGCGCAAGTGTGTTGAACAACGCGGGCTTCGCGGTGGTGGGCGTGGCCTCCACCGTGGACAACGATCTCACCGGCACCGATGTCACCATCGGCGTCGATACCGCGGTGAACATTACCGTCGAAGCGATCGACCGGCTGCGCACCACCGGCTCGTCACACCAGCGCGCGTTTCTCGTCGAAACCATGGGCCGCAACTGCGGCTACATCGCGCTGATGGCGGGCATCGCCGGCGGCGCGGAAGTGATCGCCATACCCGAATGCGAAGTCGAACCCGGCGAAGTCGTCGAACGCCTGCGCGCGGCATACCAGCGCGGCAAGACCCACGCACTGGTGGTGGTAGCCGAAGGCGCAAAACACGGCGCGAAGGCGATCGTGCAGCATGTCACCGAGCACCGCGCCGAAGTGGGCTTCGGCCTGCGCGTCACCACGCTGGGCCACGTGGTGCGCGGCGGCGCGCCCACCGCCGGGGATCGCATACTCGCAACACGCTTGGGTGCGGCGGCTGTGGATCAGCTTTCGCGTGGCGCGTCGGGTGTGCTGGTGGGGGTGCGTGGCAATGAGATTGTTACCACGCCGCTGGGCGATATTGCGGGTAAGACTAAAGGCGTTGATCAGGAATTGCTGGCGCTGGGGAGGGTGCTGGCGCAGTAACCGCGCGCTCAACGCAAGGCGAAAGCTTGCGTCGCGGTAGCGACAGTTAGCGCAAGCCTAAGCGCTGTGTCCGGCAACGGCGCGAAACCAAAATGCCGGTAGAAGTTTGCCGCCGTTTCGTCCTTCGCATCAACCATGATCAGCGTGACGCCAACGTTGTGGGAGACTTCGACAATCCGCCGCAGCGCATCCATCAGCAACAGCGCGCCGATGCCTTGCCCGCGCGCGGTGATGGTGGTTGCGAGCCGGCCCAACAACACCAGCGGCACGCGGCGAGGCAGCTTCTTCGCGACATCCTTGGGTAGCTTGTCGGTGTCGATCTCGGCCACCGTCAAACTGTAGTAGCCGAGTATTTTTTCAGGACTGGCGGGATCAACAGCGACAAACGTGCGTGACACACCTTTGCTGATGTGTTGCCGCGCGATGCGCTTTAACCATTGATCGAGCGCATCGACGCCGCAGGTAAAACCCTCAGTATCGTGCTTGTCCTGAAGCGCCTGGAACTGAATCTGCATGGGTTACAGCCTTGTCGTAGAGCTGGACGGCCTTGAGCAGCGCCGCGTTTGGCGCGGGTGGCGCATCCAGCAAGCTGGCAATAAAGGCCGCATCCCGGCGTGACACGTCGATCCGCGTGCAGGTCTCGATGATCGTGCGCGCCTTTTCCGAAGCGGCTTGCACGATGAATTGATTGACCGTAACTCCCACCAATGCCGCCGCTTCTTCAAGCTCTGTCACCAGCGCTTGCGGAAGACGGGCCGTGATGCGACCCCGTTCATCTGATGTTTTGGTTGTCATGGTCGTTTTGAGTATTTGGTTTGAGATACCTATTCGGATTTTGCATGGGCGGTTTGAACGGACAACAGACGCAAACTAGCATGGCGGTGACAATTTGTCACCATATGGGGTAACTGGAGGCTAGAGCATCGAAGGCTGGATGTATTGTAAGTATATGATTTTAAATAATATTTTTATCTACCACTGCAAGACTCTGAACCGGCAAGCCCGGATGTAACGCAATGAAATCGGGAGTTCAGCAAATGCCGCGTAGAGAATAAGCTCGAAACCAACACAACAAGCCAAGGCGATCCAGATATCCGTACTAACTCGTCCCCGCCGGCGTAAACGAATCACAGAAGAACTCCTCCTCCGGTAACCCGCACTGCGCAACAAAATCACGTCGTGCGGATTCGACGACGATGGGCGCGCCGCAGGCGTAGACCTGATGGCCTGACATGTCGGGGAAATCCTGCATCACTGCCTGATGCACGAAGCCGCCGCGGCCTTGCCACTTGTCTTCGGCAAGCGCTTCGGACAACACGGGGATGTAGCGCACGCCGTTAAAGCGCATCCATTTTTCGGCGAGTTCGTTCATGTATAAGTCGGCGCGCACGCGGCAGCCCCAGTAGAGTGTCATCGGGCGGTCGATGCCTTTGTGGATGGCGTGTTCGATGATGGCCTTGATCGGCGCGAAGCCGGTGCCGCTGGCGAGCAGGATGACGGGTTTTTCGCTTTCTTCGCGCAGAAAAAACGTGCCGAGCGGGCCTTCAAAACGCAGGATATCTTTTTCCTTCAGCGTGTTGAATACGAATTGGCTGAACGGTCCGCCGTAGTTGCGCAAATGCAGTTGTAGCACGGTGTCGTCGTGCGGCGCGTTGGCGAGCGACAGGCTGCGGCGCAGGCCAGTTTTCATCAGGATGTCGACGTACTGGCCAGCGAGAAATTGCAGGCGCTCATTGGCGGGCAAGCGCAGATGGATCATCGTCACGTCGGGCGCGAGGCGTTGCAGCTTTTGCACCCGGCACGGCAACGTGCGCACCTGGATGTCCTTGATGGCGCTGATCTCGCGGCATTCGATGGTGATGTCGCTGATGGGCTTGGCCTGGCAAAACAGCGCGTAGCCGTTTTTCCTGTCGGCATCCAGCAGCGCGGTATCGTCGTATGTGCCGTAATCGACTTCGCCGGATAGTACGCGTCCCTTGCACGAGCCGCAGGCGCCGTTGCGGCAGCCATAGGCGATGGTAAAGCCTTCGCGCAGCGCGCCCTCGAGGATGGTTTCGCTGTCGCTGGCGATGAACTCGTGACCGCTGGGTTTGATCGTGACTCTATGGGGCATGGAGTAAAATGACTCTTATGAGAAGGTTACTGATTATCGGTTGTGGCGATGTCGGCATGCGCCTGATTCCGCTGGTGCGCGAGCGCTACCGCTTGTATGCGTTGACGCGCGATGCGGCGCACTGCGCGCCGCTGCGCGCGCTGGGTGTCACGCCGGTCATGGGTGATCTGGACAAGCCGCATACTCTGGAAGCGCTCGCGGGCATCGCGCAGGACATTGTTCATCTGGCGCCCCCGCCGGCGCACGGCAGCGCTGACACACGTACCGCGCATCTGATCGCGGCGCTTGGCAAAAATTCGCGAGGCAGTCTACCACAGCACTTTATCTACATCAGCACCAGCGGCGTTTACGGCGACTGCGGCGGCGCCATCGTGGCGGAGACCCGCACGCTGCGTCCGGCCACGCCGCGTGCACGCCGCCGTGTCGATGCCGAACAGCGCCTGCGCGCGTGGGGCGGCAGAAATGGCGTGCGTGTTTCGATTTTGCGCGTGCCGGGCATTTATGCCGCGGACCGTTTGCCAACGGCGCGGCTGGCGCGCGGCACCCCGGCGCTGCGCGACGAAGACGACGGCTATGTGAATCATGTGCACGCGGATGACCTCGCGCAAATGGTGGTGGCGGCGTTGCATCACGGGCAGGCGGGGCGCGCGTACAACGCCACCGACGACATGCCTCAGAAAATGGGCGCGTATTTTGATCTGGTGGCGGATCGGTTTGGTTACGCGCGCCCGCGCCGCGTGACACGCGAGCAGGCGACAAGCGAGATTCCGGAAAGTCTGCTGTCGTTCATGAGCGAATCACGGCGGCTGTCCAATCGCCGCATCAAGGAAGAGCTGCGCGTGAAGCTGCGTTACCCGAGCGTGCGTGAGGGTTTGTTGCAAGCGAGCGTGCGCGAAGGCGTTCCGCTGGGGGCGGGCGTATCGGCCGTGACAAGGCCATGAACGCGCCTGAAGACGTGTTGCTGGTGTTGACCAACCTGCCGGACCGCGACACGGCGTTAAAGATTGCAAACACCTTGATCGAGGAAAAATTTGCCGCGTGCGTGAACGTGCTTGGCGAATGCACCTCGGTCTACCGCTGGCAGGGTGCGGTGGAGAATGCCGCCGAGATTCCGCTGCTGATCAAGACCACGGCGTCGCGTTATCCAGCGCTTGAGGCCGCGATCCAGAGGCTGCATCCGTACGAACTTCCGGAGATCATCGCAGTCCCACTGGCGCGCGGTTTGCCCGCCTATTTGCAATGGGTTGCCGTTGAAACCAAAGGATGACGATGTTTCGTAAGTATTTGTTTTTATTGACTATTTTGTTCTGCTCGCTGATGCTACAAATGGCGCACGCAGCGGAGAAAGATTTGCTCGAACCCGAGCAGGCGTTTCGTTTTTCCGCGCGTGTGATCGATGCTTCGAATATCGAAGTGCGCTACCAGATCGCGGAGGGTTATTACCTGTATCGCGAGCGCTTCGCGTTTGCGGCAGCCCCTGGCAACGTTAAGCTAGGCGCCGCGCAAATCCCCGAAGGCAAGCGCCACAAGGATGAATTTTTCGGCGAGGTGCAAACGCATCGCAACGAAATAAAAATCAACGTGCCGGTGGTGGATGCGGGCGGCGGCAATGTCGCGCTCACGGTCACATCGCAGGGTTGCGCCGATGTGGGCGTGTGTTATGTGCCGATGGAGAGCCGGGTTCAAATCGCGATGGCAACCGGCGCGGTGACGGCGGGCGGCGCGGGCGGAGTGCTGTCCGCGGCGGGCGGCGGCGATGTGATGGGCCGCTTGCTGGGCGGTGGCAAACCGCCCGCGGCCTCGGCGGCGGCAAAAGCCGAAGACTCGGCCATCGCGGATCTCTTCAAAGGCAATTTCTGGCTGCTGATCGTGAGCTTTTTCGGCTTCGGCCTGTTGCTGTCGTTCACACCCTGTGTGCTGCCGATGATTCCGATCCTCTCCGGCATCATCGTCAACGGCGGCCACAAGGTCACGCACATGCACGGCTTCGTGCTCTCCGCCGCCTACGTGCTGGGCATGGCGATCACCTACGCCATCGCCGGTGTCGCGGCGGGGCTTTCGGGTGCGATGCTTGCCGCCGCGTTGCAAAACCCTTGGGTGCTGGGCACGTTCGCGGCGGTGTTTGTGCTTTTGTCGCTGTCAATGTTCGGCGCGTATGAGTTGCAAATGCCGGCGGCGTGGCAGACAAAGGTTTCCACCACGGCCAACAAGTTGCACGGCGGGCATCTTGCCGGCGTGTTCTCGATGGGCGCGCTGTCAGCGGTCATTGTCGGGCCGTGCGTCGCGGCGCCATTGGCGGGCGCGCTGTTGTATATCAGCCAGAGCCGCGACGTGGTGCTCGGCGGCACGGCGCTGTTCGCGATGGCGCTGGGCATGGGCGTGCCGCTGCTGTTGGTGGGCGCGTCGGCGGGCGCGCTAATGCCCAAGGCCGGGCCGTGGATGGATACGGTGAAACGGTTCTTTGGCGTGCTGCTGCTGGCGGTGGCGATTTATCTGATTTCGCCATTGATCCCGTTGCAAGTGCAGATGCTGCTGTGGGCGGCGCTGCTTATCGTCAGCGCGGTGTTTCTGCGCGTGATCGATCCGCTGCCGCAACATGCGCACGGGTTTCAGCGTTTCTCCAAGGGTATCGGCGTAATCGCGTTGCTGGCCGGTGCGGCGTTTCTGGTGGGCGCGTTTTCGGGCGCGAAGGATATTTTCAGACCGTTGTCCGGGCTGGTGGCGGGCGAATCCACATCCGCGGCACCTGCGCATGACCTTTTCAAGCGCGTGGGCAGCCGCACGGAGCTTGACGCCGCGATCAAGGCGGCGGCGGGCAAACCCGTGCTGCTCGACTTCTACGCCGATTGGTGCGTGTCGTGCAAGGAGATGGAACGTTTCACCTTCACTGATCCGCGCGTGCAAAAGCAGACGGCGCAAATGGCGATGCTGCAAGTGGATGTCACGGCAAACAGCGCCGAGCATCAGGCGCTGCTCAAGCAATACCGGCTGTTCGGGCCGCCCGGCATTATTTTCTTTGACCGCGGCGGGCGCGAAATTCAGGGCCTGCGCGTGATCGGCTTTCAGAGCGCCGACAAGTTCACCGGCGTGCTCGGTGAGGTGTTGAAGTTTTGATGAGCCGTACGCGGCGGTTGATGCTGTACGGGGCGGTTGCGCTGGCCGCCGCCGCCGCTGGCGTTGGCGTGCAGATCTGGCGCAGCTCGGGCAAGGTGCCGCCGCCCGCACCAGCAGCGGCAAGCCCGGCCGAGGCGATTCTGGCGCTGCGGCTTGCCGACCCGCAAGGCAAACTTGAAGCGGTCAGCCAATGGCGCGGCAAGGTGCTGGTGGTGAATTTCTGGGCGACCTGGTGTGCGCCATGCCGCGAAGAAATTCCGATGTTCGTCAAATTGCAGGATAAATACCGCGCGCAAGGCGTGCAATTTGTCGGTATTGCCATCGATCAGCCCGATAAAACCGCGCAATTTGCAAAAGAATTTGCTATCAACTACCCGCTGCTGATTGGCGACTTTGGCGTGGTGGATAAATCGCGGGATGCGGGCAATTCTAAGCGCGGGTTGCCGTTTACCTTGATATTTGATCGGGGCGGAGCAATCAAAAGTACCGAATTGGGCGGATTAAAACAGGAAAAGCTTGAACCGCTGCTGTTGTCTATTCTGAAAACCTCCTCAAAGTAATGGTATTTAACGGCAATGTTCTCTAATTGACGTTAAATTGTTATTAATTTCAGCTGACTGGTTTAGCGGGCACCGGGTTGCTGCGACAGGTGCAGTCGTCCTCTGTGCAGCGTAGTGGGGCCAATTCGTGCCATTTGCCAAAAATGTCTATTCCTCACGTTTCTGGCTCTAAGTTTCAGCAAAATCATGTAAAAAGAAGGAAATAAAGTCTAAGGCCTGGATGGGATCGACAATTGCGTGCATGGACTGCTACAATGTCGCTTTCCCGGCAGCAATGGAGCATGCACTAATCATGGCCAGCGCCAAGAACATCTTGCTGATCAACGGGCCGAATCTGAATTTGTTGGGCATGCGCGAGCCGGGTATTTATGGCAGCGACACCTTGCCCGCCATAGAAAAACGCCTCGCCGAGCAAGCCGTTGCGGCAGGCGCCAGGCTGACCACATTCCAAAGCAACTCCGAAGCGGACATCGTTGATCGTATCCAGCGCGCCGCCGCCGAAGGGGTGAATTTCATCATCATCAACCCGGCGGCGTTTACCCACACCAGTGTTGCCATGCGCGATGCGTTGTCAGCGGTGCGCATCCCGTTCATCGAATTGCATCTGTCGAATGTGCACGCGCGCGAGGCGTTTCGCCAACACTCGTACTTCTCGGATATCGCGCTTGGCGTGATCTGCGGGCTGGGCGCCAAGGGCTATGAGTTAGCACTTGCTTACGTTTTGCGCCACTAGAAAAACAGGAGTAAAAACATGGACTTACGTAAAGTCAAAACGCTGATCGATCTGGTTCAGCAGTCCGATATCACCGAGCTTGAAATCACCGAAGGCGAGGAGCGTGTGCGCATCAGCCGCGGCCATGCGGTGGCGGGGGCGGCCCCCGCCACCGTGCAACCCTCGATGATGGTTCCAGCCGCTCCAGCAGCAGCGCCAAGTGCCGCGCCGGCCGCTGCTGCCGACCTTCCCGCCGAACCCGCCGGCCATATATTGAAGTCGCCGATGGTTGGCACCTTCTATCGTTCCTCCGCCCCAGGGGCGAACCCCTTTGTGGAAATCGGCCAAACGGTGAAGGCGGGCGACACCGTGTGCATCATTGAGGCGATGAAACTGCTCAACGAAATCGAGTGCGACCACGACGGCGTGATCAAGGAAATCCTCGTCGAAAACGGCCAACCAGTTGAGTATGGGCAGCCCTTGATGCGCATCGAATAATCGCGCGCGCAGATTCGATCCCACTTACTACCCATGTTTGAAAAAATCCTCATCGCCAACCGCGGCGAAATCGCCTTGCGCATCCAGCGCGCGTGCCGCGAAATGGGCATCAAGACCGTGGTTGTGCACTCCGAAGCCGACGCCGAGGCCAAGTATGTGAAGCTCGCCGACGAGTCGGTGTGCATCGGCCCGGCACCTTCGGCCGCCAGTTACCTGAACATACCCGCAATCATCAGTGCCGCCGAGGTCACCGATGCCCAGGCGATTCATCCGGGCTACGGCTTTCTTGCGGAAAACGCTGATTTTGCCGAGCGCGTGGGCCAAAGCGGCTTCGTGTTCATCGGCCCGCGCCCCGACACCATCCGCCTGATGGGCGACAAGGTGAGTGCGAAAAACGCCATGAAAAAAGCCGGCGTGCCGGTGGTGCCGGGCATGGAGGGCGCGTTGCCTGAAGAGCCCAAGGAGATCATCCGCCTCGCGCGCGAAATAGGTTACCCGGTTATCGTCAAGGCGTCGGGCGGCGGCGGCGGGCGCGGCATGCGCGTGGTGCACACCGAGGCGGCGCTGGTGAATGCGGTCAACACCACGCGCACCGAGGCGCAGGCGGCGTTCGGCAATCCCATGGTCTACATCGAAAAATTCCTCGAACGGCCACGCCACGTCGAAATCCAGATCATCGCCGACAAGCACAAGAACGCGCTCTACCTCGGCGACCGCGATTGCTCGATGCAGCGCCGCCATCAAAAAATCATCGAGGAAGCGCCGGCGCCGCTGGTCAATCAGCGTGCGCGCGTGCGCGTCGCCGAGCGCTGCGCCGACGCCTGCCGGCGCATGGGCTACGAGGGTGCTGGCACGTTCGAGTTCTTGTATCAGGACAACGAGTTTTATTTCATCGAGATGAACACGCGTTTGCAGGTGGAGCATCCGGTGACCGAGCTCATAACCGGCTACGACATCGTGCAGATGCAAATCCGCGCCGCCGCCGGCGAAAAGCTCACCATCAAGCAGCGCGACGTGGAGATCGAGGGCCATGCCATCGAGTGCCGCATCAACGCCGAGGATCCCTACACCTTCACGCCCTCGCCCGGACGTATCACCAGCCTGCACATGCCCGGCGGCCCCGGCATCCGCGTCGATTCGCACGCCTATGCGGGCTACACCGTGCCGCCGAATTACGATTCGATGATCGGCAAGATCATCGCCTACGGCGCCACGCGCGAACAAGCCATCGCGCGGCTGGCGATCGCGCTGTCCGAAGTGGTGATCGAAGGCATCAAGACCAATATCCCGCTGCACCAGGAGTTGCTGCGTGATGCCGCGTTCCTGCGCGGCGGTACAAGCATTCACTACCTTGAAGAAAAGCTGGCGAAGCTGGTGAAGGCGGTATGACCCCGTGAACCGTAAACCGTAAACAGTGAACCGTCGAATATCAAAGATGGTTGTTACTATTCACTGTTAATGGTTCACCGTTTACCCACATAATGTCCTGGCACTCCATCACGTTAACCATCGACGAACGCCACGTCGAAGCGCTGAGCGATGCCTTGCTCGAAGCTGGCGCGATTTCGGTGGATGTGGCCGATGCCGATGCGGGCAGCGCCGCCGAGAAACCGTTGTTCGCCGAACCGGGCTCAGCACCCGCGGATTCGTGGCCGCTTAACAAAGTGACCGCGTTATTTACGCAGGATATCGAGGTGGCGGCGGTGATGCCACGCGCGCTGCTGGCAGCCAGGTTGCCCAACGTAACGCCGTGGAACGTGACCACGCTCGACGATCAGGATTGGGTGCGCGCCACGCGCGATCAATTCACGCCGCAGCAAATCACACAGCGCTTGTGGGTGGTGCCGACGTGGCACACGCCGCCCGCGCCGGACGCGATCAATATCATTCTCGATCCCGGCCTGGCGTTCGGCACCGGCACGCATCCGACCACGCGTTTATGTCTGCGCTGGCTTGACGCGAATCTCAGGCGCGGCGACACGGTGATCGATTTCGGTTGCGGTTCGGGCATCCTGGCGATCGCCGCGCTCAAGCTCGGCGCGCACGCCGCATGGGGTGTCGATATCGACGAACAGGCGGTGCTTGCCGCGCGCGACAATGCGTTGCAGAATCAGGCGCATGCGATATTTGTCACCGCCGCCGATCAACTGCATGCGCCCGTGCAAATCGTGGTTGCCAACATACTCGCCAATCCGCTTACGGTACTAGCACCC
Source organism: Bordetella parapertussis (assembly GCA_945901405.1). Lineage (GTDB taxonomy): Bacteria > Pseudomonadota > Gammaproteobacteria > Burkholderiales > SG8-41 > CAMDLH01. Next base: position 43,124 of record CAMDLH010000019.1, read on the forward strand.
TTGCTTGCGCGCCTGACCTTGCCCGGCGGGCGCGTGGTTCTGTCGGGCATACTTGCCGGGCAAGCGGACGAAGTGCACGCGGTTTACCGCGCATGGTTCGACATGAATCCAGTGGAGCGCGACGCGGAATGGGTGTTGCTGTCGGGTGTAAAACGATGACAACAACTCGCCGGGCCGCGTGAGCCGAGTCTGACCATGGAAATGATCACCACCTGCCCGCACTGTGCGACATCGTTTCGCGTAACGCCGGATCATCTGCGCGCGCGCGCCGGGCAGGTGCGTTGCGGCCGCTGCACCAAAGTTTTCGATGGATTCAAGGCGCTCACGATGCGCGAGGCTATCAAGCCCAGCGAACCCGCACCCACCGCGCCGCAGCCGGCAACCGCCCCGCAGCCAGCGCCGGAAGAATTCGCACCCGGTGCACCGGCTGCAAGTGAATCACCAGTGCCGCCGATGCAGGCCGTGGCGCCGGAAGCACCACAGCCGCAAGCCCCCCAGCCTGAAGCAGCCGCCGAGTCGGCCCCTGTTGCATCAGTGTCCGAGCCTACTCCGGCGCCAGTTGCTCCGGAACCCGACGTGCCCCTGCACGCGGGCGCCGAGACGCCGGTGGATATCGAACTGCTCAAAACGCAGGACATGGTGATTCAATCGCCGCCGGCGGCCCCGGATATACCAGCGCCGATACAGCCGGAGATACCACGGACGGCGAAGACCGCGGCAACCGCCACGCCGGCGCAAGACATCCATGAGCGGCTCACGCCGATTGCACCGGCCACACCCGCCAGGGTGCCGGTGCCGCTGGCCAAGCCGGTGGAGCACGATTATCCAGACTACGTTGAAGAAGCGCCGAAGCGCCGCGGCGGACTGTGGGCATTCGCGGCGCTGCTAGCGCTGCTTGTGCTGGCGGGTCAGGCCGTCCATGTTTATCGCAACGAACTCGCGTCGAAATTTCCGGGTTTGAAGCCCACCCTGCTGCAATTCTGCGATTACGCGTCGTGCAAGATTTCGCCGATGCAGCGCCCCGATGCGCTCAAGATCGAAGCATCCGATTTGCAGGTGGCCGATCCTTCCAAGCCCACGGTCATTCAATTGACCGCGACTCTGCGCAACCATTCGAGCATGGAAGTCGGCTATCCGATGCTCGATCTGGTGCTCACCGACAATCGCGAGCACACGCTGGTGCGCCGCATGTTCGCGCCCGCAGATTATCTGCCGCGCGCGGATGCATCGGCGGCGGGTATCGCCGCCAACGCCGAGGTTACCGTGCGCGTCGATATCGATGTCGGCACGCTAGGTGCCGCGGGCTTTCGGTTGAATCTCGCGCCCATTGTAAATAATTGATTTAATTCACTATTTTATGCCGCCTCTACGCACCACCCCGCTTAACGTGGTGCATCGCGAGCTGGGGGCGAAGCTGGTTGATTTCGCCGGCTGGGAAATGCCGCTGGTGTACGCCACGGGCTCGCAAATCGAGGAGCATCACCATGTGCGGCGCGGCGCAGGCATGTTCGATGTATCGCACATGCTGGCGGTGGACATCAACGGCGTCGGCGCGCGCGAATTCCTGCGCGCGCTCCTTGCCAACGATGTAGACAAGCTCACCTTGCCAGGCAAGGCGCTGTATTCGTGCATGCTGAACGAAGCAGGCGGCGTGCTTGATGATTTGATCGTCTATCGTTTTGCCGAAAATACCTATCGCGCGGTGGTCAACGCCGGCACTGCGGACAAGGATGTGATGTGGATGCAGGCGCAGCGCGCCCGGCTTGGTGTCGATGCGCAAATCGTTCCGCGCCGTGACCTTGCGATCATTGCCGTGCAGGGGCCAGTGGCACGCGAACGCGTGTGGCGCGCCCGCCCGCAATGGCGCGCAACGAGCGAAGCGCTCGCATCTTTTCACGCCGCGCTCATCGGCGATGCCATGATCGCGCGCACCGGCTACACCGGCGAAGACGGCTTCGAGATCGTGTTGCGCGCGGGCGAAGCGCAAGACCTGTGGCGCGCGCTCGGGCACGAGGATGTCAAGCCGTGCGGCCTTGGCGCGCGCGACACGCTGCGGCTTGAAGCGGGGATGAATCTCCACGGGCAGGACATGGACGAAACTGTCACACCGCTCGAATGCGGTCTCGCGTGGACGGTTGCCTTGACGCCAGAGCGCGACTTCATCGGCAAAGCGGCGCTCGCCCAAGCCTTCGCACGCAAGCAGGCGGGCCTGCTCTTGCTCGACAAAGGCGTGCTGCGCGCGCACCAGAAAGTGCGTTGCGCGGCGGGCGAGGGCGAAATCACCAGCGGCGGCTTTGCCCCCACGTTAAACCGCTCAATTGCCCTCGCGCGCTTGCCGGTGCAGGCAAGCGTCGGCGAAGAAGTCGAAGTGCAAGTGCGCGACAAGTGGTTGCATGCGAAAATTGTCAAACCGCCGTTCGTGCGCAACGGCAAAATCCTGATTTGAGGCCAACATGAGCACTCCCGGCAATCTGAAATACACCGATACCCACGAATGGCTGAAGCTGGAGGCCGACGGCACATACACCGTGGGCATCACCTTTCACGCGCAAGAACAACTGGGCGACGTGGTCTATGTGCAAAACCCCGAACCCGGCAAAAGCTTCAGGCAGGGTGATGAATGCGGCGTGGTCGAATCGGTGAAAACCGCGGCGGACATTTACGCCCCTATCAGCGGCGAAATCGTCGCGGTGAACGACGCACTCGGCGACGCGCCGGAGCTCATCAACAAAGATCCCTACGCCAACTGGATGTTTCGCATCAAGCCGGCGAATCCTGCGGAGCTCGCTGGGCTGCTCGATGCGGCGGGGTACGAGAAGGTGGCCCAAGCGCAGTGAAGGGTGAATGCGTGAAGGGTGAAGGGCAACACCGAGAGGAATGGATGCATCACCCTTCACCCTTCACCCGTCACCCTTCACGGGATTTAGAAATGCCCTTCATCCCCCACACCGATAATGACATCCGCGCGATGCTCGCGAGCATCGGCGTGGCGTCGATTGATGATCTGTTCGACGAAATACCAGCCACGCTGCGCGACGCGAATCTCGCTGGCGTGCCGCCGGGACTGAGCGAAATGGCGGTGCTGCGGCTCGCGTATGAACGCGCGCAACAGGACGGCGCGTATCTGAATTTCATCGGCGGCGGGGCCTACGAGCATCACATTCCGGCGGCGGTGTGGCAGATCGCCACGCGCGGCGAGTTTTATTCGTCGTATACGCCATATCAGGCCGAGGCGAGCCAGGGTACGCTGCAACTGCTCTACGAATACCAGACCATGATGGCCTCGCTGCTGGGTGTGGATGTCACCAACGCGAGCCTTTATGACGGCGCCTCCGCGCTGGCCGAAGCGGTGCTGATGGCGGTGCGGTTGCACAAAAATTCACGGCGCGTGCTGATGCCGCGCACGGTGCATCCCATCTGGCGGCGCGTGGTGCGCGGCATCGTGCACAATCAGATAATTGAACTGATTGAGGTACCGTTCGATACGGCAAGCGGGTACACCTCGCTCGAAGATTTGGAAGGCGATTGCGCGGCGCTGGTGATCCCACAGCCGAATTATTTTGGCGTGCTGGAACCCGTGGATGAACTCACTGACTGGGCGCACGCGCATGGCATGCTCGCGATCGGCGTGGTCAATCCCACGTCGCTGGCGCTGTTGAAACCGCCCGGCCAGTGGGGCCGTGCCGGCGTGGATATCGCTGTGGGTGATGGGCAGCCGCTGGGCATTCCATTGTCGAGCGGTGGGCCGTACTTTGGTTTCATGGGTTGCCGCAAGGCGCACGTGCGGCAGATGCCGGGGCGCATCGTCGGCGCCACGGTGGATGTCGAAGGCAAGCGCGGTTACACGCTGACCTTGCAGGCGCGCGAGCAGCATATCCGGCGCTCGAAAGCGACCTCAAACATTTGCACCAATCAGGGATTGATGGTGACCGCGGCAGCGATATACATGGCGCTGGTTGGCCCGGCGGGGCTGGCCGCAACCGCGCGCGCGAGTCACGCCAGCGCCAACGAGCTGCGCGAAAAGTTACTGGCGATACCCGGCGTGGAACGCGCATTCACGGGCGCCACGTTTCATGAATTCGTGCTCAAGCTTAAGACGCCGGTGGCGCCCGTTTTGCGGGCGCTGATGGCGCAGGGCATACTCGGCGGCACTGCGCTTGGGGCGCACTACCCCGAGCTGGGCGAGAGCCTGCTGGTGTGCGCGACCGAAACCAAGACCGCATCCGATCTCTCGCGCTACGCCGATAACGTGGCGAGTATCATAGGCAAGCGCTTTCAAACCGCGCCTTGATCGATCAAACGCGATCAAACCCAATTGAGGAGGGCATCATGGCGGGCGTAACCCTCGGCGGCAAAACAATCTCGGTCAACGGCAAGTTCCCGGTGAAGGGGGATGCCGCGCCGGATTTCAGCCTGACCGGCAAGGATCTCAAGGAATTGAGCCTCGGGGATTTTGCCGGCAAGAAAAAAGTGCTCAACATCGTGCCCAGTCTCGACACGCCGGTGTGCGCGAAATCAACGCGCATTTTTAACGAGAAGGCCGCGGGCATGGCGGACACCGTGGTGCTGGTGATTTCGGCCGATCTGCCGTTTGCGATGGGGCGCTTTTGTGCGGCGGAAAACATTGCGCGCGTTACGACGTTATCGACATTTCGTGCGCGTGATTTTCACGTGAAGTACGGCGTCGATATCGCGGATGGTCCGCTAAAGGGCCTCACCGCGCGCGGTGTGGTGGTGCTCGACACAAACAATAAAGTGCTGCACGCGGAGCTGGTGCCCGAGATCCAGCAGGAGCCCAATTACGATGCGGCGCTTGTTGCGCTAAAATAGTTAATAAAAACAATAGGTTACGTTCAACACTACAATGCTGATCTTCGCGAAATCGCAACCTGGCCGCAATGCCGTGGCGCACGCAGAGGCGAGCACGGCGCTGGAAATCCCCGCGCATCTGCGGCGCGCGGCACCACCCTTGCTGCCTGAAGTCTCCGAACTCGACGCAGTGCGCCACTACACCGCGCTGTCGCAGAAAATTTTTTCCATCGACACGCATTTTTATCCGCTCGGCTCGTGCACCATGAAGTACAACCCGCGCGCCTGCAACGCAGTGGCGCAGATGCCGCAATTTGCCGGGCGTCACCCGGATGCGCCGGATGACACCGGGCAGGGTTTTCTCGCCTGCATGCATGAATTGCAGGACATGTTGCGTGACGTGACCGGAATGGCGGCGGTGAGTCTCGCGCCGATGGCCGGTGCGCAGGGCGAATTCGCCGGCGTGGCAATGATCCGCGCGTATCACGACTCGCGCGGTGACTCCGCGCGCACTGAGATACTCGTGCCCGACGCCGCGCACGGCACCAATCCGGCGACTGCGGTGATGTGCGGTTACACCGTGCGCGAAATTGCCACTGATGCAGATGGCAATGTTGAACTCGCCGCGTTGAAGGCGGCCGTGGGGCCGCGCACCGCCGGCTTGATGCTGACCAACCCATCGACGCTCGGCGTGTTCGAGAAAAGCATACTCGACATGCGCAATATCGTTAACGACGCCGGCGGGTTGTTGTATTACGACGGCGCGAATCTCAACGCGATACTCGGCAAGGCGAAACCCGGCGCGATGGGGTTCGATGCGATACACATCAACCTGCACAAGACGTTTGCCACGCCGCACGGCGGCGGCGGGCCGGGCGCGGGGCCGGTGGGCGTGTCGGAGAGGCTGGCGCCGTTCTTGCCGCTGCCGGTGGTTGGTAAATTGAAAGACGCGTTTCGTTTGCTCGGCGAAAAAGAGTTGCCGCTATCCATCGGAAGGTTGGGCGCGCATCTGGGTAACGCCGGCGTGCTGCTGCGCGCGTGGGTTTACATGCGCATGCTCGGCGCCGAGGGCATGCGGCGCGTGGCGGAGTTTTCCACGCTGAATGCCAACTACCTGATGACTGAACTCGCGAAGGCCGGATTCGATATCGCGTTTTCACGCCGCCGCGCGAGCCACGAGTTTATTGTCACGTTGAAGAAACTCAAGGACGAAACGGGTGTGACCGCGATGGATTTCGCCAAGCGCCTGCTCGACAAGGGGTTTCATGCGCCGACGACGTATTTTCCGATGCTGGTGCCGGAGTGCCTGCTGATTGAGCCTACCGAGACCGAATCAAAACAAACGCTGGATGCGTTCGTCGCGGCGATGAAGGAAATTCTCGATGAGGCGCACAGCACGCCGGACGTGGTGAAGAGCGCGCCGCATACGACCCCGGTGCGGCGCCTCGATGATGTCAAGGCGGCACGTGAACTTGATCTGGCGTGGAGGGTAGTTTGAGCGATCAGCCGGAAGACGCCAGTTCGCTCAAGGGCAAGACCGGATTGACGCGTCTGCGCAACGCAGCGCTTTACTCGGCGGCTGGGCTGCGCGCCGCGTATGCGGATGAGGCCGCGTTTCGTCAGGAAGTGTGGGCGGCGCTGGTTTTAATACCGCTGGTGTTTTTCCTGCCGGCCAGCGGCATTGGCAAGGCGCTGATGATCGGCTCGGTGTTGCTGGTGCTGATGGTGGAACTCATCAATTCCGGAATCGAGGCGCTGGCGGATCGAATATCCCAAGAAAAACATATACTTATTAAAAAGGCCAAGGACGTGGGCAGCGCTGCCGTGATGCTGGCGTTAATTAACGTCGTGGCGGTTTGGGCGCTGGTATTATTCGGCTGAATTCGTCAATCGCAATAAAAAAGGGCGCGTTGTTCGCGCCCTTTTTCGTCTCAAATGCGTGCGGCTACTTCTTCAGCGAATCGCGAATCTCGCGTAGCAACAGCACGTCTTCGGGTGGAGCGGCCGGGGCGGCGGGCGGCGCTTCGGATTTGGTTTTGTTGTAGGCCTTGAGCAGCATGAAGATCGCGAAGGCGACGATCAGGAACGAGATGATGGTGTTGATGAACACACCGTAGTTCCATGTGACCGCGCCCGCTTTCTGCGCGATTTCAACGGTGGCGTACGGGCCGGCCGTCGCGCCCTGTTTGAGCACCGCGAACATGTTCGCGAAATCCACCCCGCCCATCATGAGGCCGATCGGCGGCATGACGACATCTTTTACCAGTGAATCGACGATCTTGCCGAACGCGGCGCCGATGATGACACCCACCGCCATGTCCAGCACATTGCCCTTCATTGCAAAATCCTTGAACTCCTTCAACATATCGTTCTCCTTGCGAGATTTTAAAAGTTTCGACAATGACGAGTCGAATCGTGATGAGCCTGCGGCGGCTATTATGCGTCAATCAATCGATACATCAAACCGCCGCCGAGACATTTAACGAATCCTTTACATTGGTGGCCCATCAAGCCAAGTGACTTGGGGCGCGCTGCTATAATCCGCCGGTCATCTCATAGGGAAAATCAATGCAAACGCTGATCTGCGGCTCGATTGCGTACGACACCATCATGGTGTTTCACGACCGCTTCAAAAATCATATTCTTCCCGATAAATTACATATACTGAACGTGGCGTTCCTGGTGCCCGACATGCGGCGCGAGTTCGGCGGCTGTGCGGGCAATATCGCGTATTCGCTCAAGATGCTCGGCGGCGAACCGCTGATCATGGCGACGGTGGGCGACGATCATGCGCCGTACACCGCGCGGCTCGACACGCTGGGATTCGCGCGCACGCATGTGCGCGAGGTGCCGGGTTCGTTTACCGCGCAGGCGTTTATCACCACCGATCTTGACGACAACCAGATCACCGCGTTTCATCCGGGCGCGATGAATCATTCGCATCTGAACAAGGTGCGTGACGCGACGGGCGCGAAACTTGGCATCGTGTCACCTGATGGCCGCGATGGCATGCTGCAACATGCGCGCGAATTCAACGAAGCCGGCGTGCCGTTCATCTTTGATCCCGGCCAGGGACTGCCGATGTTCAATGGTGATGAGCTGCTAAATTTCATTAAATTGGCGGATTACGTAACCGTCAACGATTATGAAGCGCAGATGCTGCAAGAACGCACCGGCAAGAAACTGGATGAGCTGGCGAAACTCGTCAAGGCGCTGATTGTCACATTGGGAGCGCAAGGCTCGCTGATACACGCCGGTGGTCAACAGTTTGAAATTCCGTGCGTTAAACCCAAGGAGATTGTCGATCCCACCGGCTGCGGTGACGCGTTCCGCGCGGGTTTGTTGTTCGGCCTGGCCAACGGCTACGACTGGCCAGTGACGGGGCGCTTGGCGTCGCTGATCGGATCGATCAAGATTGCAAGCCGCGGTGGACAGAATCACAACTTCACGCGCGGCGAGATTGCCGAACGCTACAAGGAAAGTTTCGGCGGCCGGCCGTGGTAGATTTTTGATTATCCGAGGGGGGCGCGAGCATGCAACACAAAGTTTTGATCGCCGGATTGCTGGTGCTGATGTCGGTCGCGGGCGGTTGCGCGTCCAGCCTGTCGGGCGGCTCGTACAACCGCGAGCAGGCGCGCCGCGAGCAAAGCGTGCGCATGGGTGTGGTCGAGAGCGTGCGTGAAGTGCAGATCGAAGGCACGCGCAGCAGCGTCGGCCCGGCGGCGGGCGCGATCATCGGCGGCGTTGCCGGCAGCAACGTCGGCCAGGGCCGCGGCGCGATTGTCGGCTCGGTGCTGGGTTCCGTGGTTGGCGGCGTCGCGGGTCAGGCGGCCGAACAAGCAGTCACGCGGCAGACTGGTCTTGAAATCACGATCAAGCTCGACAACGGTAGTTTGATCGCGATTACACAGGCGGCCGACCAAGCGTTCCGGCCCGGTGAACGTGTGCGCATCCTGTCCGACGGACGCACGGCGCGCGTCACGCACTAATCCACAACGATTACGGTCCCAGACCGTTTATCCCCGCACAACCGCACTGAAACGTGCGGCGGTCATCGAGCCGCATCGCCGATAGTTTGCGGCCCCACACACAGCCCGAATCGAGCGCGATCACGTCCGCGCGCGGCAGCACGCCGAGTGAGGCCCAGTGGCCGAACACTATAGGCGTATCGGCGTTGGCGCGATTGGGCGCGTCGTACCACGGCGCAAAACCCTTGGGCATGTTCACCGGCGCAACCTTGTGGCTGAATTCCATTATGCCGCCGGCGGTGCATAGGCGCATGCGTGTCATGGCGTTGACGATCACGCGCAGCCGGTCGTGGCCGCGCAGATTTTCGTCCCACGTGTCCGGCTTGTTGCCGTACATCACTTGCAGAAATTCCGTGTGATCGTTGCGCGCCAGCGCTAGTTCGACTTCGTGCGCAAGCGCGAGTGATTTCTCGATGGACCACTGCGGCAGCAGGCCGGCGTGCACCATGGCGTAACCGTGCCCCGTGTGCATGAGTTTTTGGCGGCGCAGCCAGTCGAGCAGTTCGTCGCGGTCGGGCGCTTGCAGGATTTCCTCGATGGTGTCGCCGCGCATTTGTCTGGCGGCGCCCGCGGCGACCACCAGCAAATGGATGTCGTGATTGCCGAGGATGGTGACGGCCGAGGCGCCGAGGTTTTTTACGAAGCGCAGTGTGGCAAGCGAGTCGGGGCCGCGATTGACGATATCGCCGACAAACCACAGTTCGTCACGCGCCGGATCAAAACGCACGATGTCGAGCAGGCGTTGCAGCGGCTCAAGGCAGCCCTGAACGTCGCCAATGGCGTAGACGCTCATCGGCGGTTGCAATGAAAAAAGGCGCGGAAACCCGCGCCTTTATGTCGTGACGAATACACGATTACTTCGACTGCGACACCATGTAATCGACGGCGGCTTTGACGTCGGCGTCGGACAGCGCGAGATTGCCGCCTTTGGGCGGCATGGCGTTTTTGCCCTTGATGGCGCTTGCCACCATCGCGTCGGCGCCAGCCTTAAGTCGCGGCGCCCAAGCGGTGGTGTCGCCCAGTTTGGGTGCTCCCGCCACGCCCGCGCCATGGCACGCCGTGCAACTGGCGTCATAAACAGATTTGCCCTTTGCCGTGTCGCCAGCGGGCACCGCGGCTACCGCGCCGGTTGGCGCAGCCACTGGCGCGGCAGGCGCTGCCGCGGGAGCCGGCGCGGCCAATAGCGGCGATGGTTCCTTTCCGACTTCGACGCTGCCCACGGGTTGAATACGTTCGGCAACCGCCTTGTCGCGCATGGCGGGGTCGTCGCGTTTGCCCGTGCCCATCACCAGTTGAATGATCATGTAGATGATCGCGAGGGGGACAACAAAGGCCAGGACAATGATCACTATCAGTTGCGTGGGCGTCTTGATGAAAGAATCGGCGTGCGGATCACTCATGTTGGAATTTCGCTTGTATAAACAGTGAATTATAGCGCGGGCCGCAGGGCGGACGGAAGTCCGCCAAGTCAGCCGCATGATAGAATCCGCACGGTCACGCGCCCGTAGCTCAGTTGGATAGAGTACTGCCCTCCGAAGGCAGGGGTCGCACGTTCGAATCGTGTCGGGCGCGCCAAGATCAAAACTGCTGGTTGCACTCGCGAGCCTTTTTGCGCGAAATATGCAAGGGTTTCGCGCGGAACGCGACTGAATACGCGCAGTACGGTAAAGTTTCGCAAAACAAGGAATAAACCCGTGACCCATTCATCGCGCGCCCGTATTCCCTGGCTTGCCTGGCTCGTGCCGGCGCTGGTGATTGCGCTTGCCTTCGCGCAGGAAGTGGTGACGATTACCGACGCGCAAATCGCCAGATTGGCGCAAAGCTTTGGCCCCATCGCCAGGGAGCGGCTGACCGGTTGGCGCGGCATCATGAGCAACCCCAGGAATCGCACGCTGTCAGACCGGCAGAAGCTCGAACTGGTTAATGATTTCATGAACCACACGCCGTTCAAGAGCGACCGCGAACACTGGGGCAAAGAAGACTACTGGGCGACGCCGATTGAGTTTCTCTCGACCAACGGCGGCGATTGCGAGGATTATTCCATCGCCAAGTACTTTACCCTGCGTGCGCTGGGCGTCGCCGACGACAAGCTGCAGATCACCTACGTCAAGGAAATCAAGGTTTACAACGAAGCGCACATGGTGCTCGCGTATTTCACTGATCCGGACGCCGAGCCGGTGATTCTCGACAACATCAACAAGACGATACAGCAGGCTTCTTTACGCACTGACCTGGTACCGGTCTACAGCTTTAATGGCTCGGGGCTGTGGCTGGCGAAAGAGCAGGCCGGACGTGGCCAGTCGGTGGGCAGCGCTGATCGTATCGGGCACTGGAAGGACTTGCAGGGCCGTATGCGGTCTGCTATATAACTAATTGATTTTATTTGATAATTTTGAATTGATCGAAACAAGGCGAGGCGTACCATGAAACTGTCACGACTGCTAGTGGGCTTGATTTCGGCGCTGTGGGTGCTGGTGTTTTTTGCCACGCTGGCGACGGTGGTCAACAGCACCAAGGATTATTTGCGCCGTTCGATGGAGTCACATGCGCAAGACACGGCGACCTCGCTCGGCCTGTCGATCACGCAAAGCAAGAGTTTCAACGATCCGGTCACCATAGAGTTGATGACCAGCGCGATTTTCGACCGCGGCTACTACAGCGAGATTCTGGTCAAGAAAGCCTCTGGTGACGCCATCTACAAGAAGCGTGTCGAGAAAGCCGTTGAAGGCGTGCCCGCGTGGTTCATGGGCATGTTTGTCCTGCCCACGCCGCGCATGAATGCGGTGGTGATGGATGGCTGGCGCAAGGCGGCCATCGTCGAGGTCGAAAGCCATCCGGGGCACGCCTATGCCGAATTGTGGCGCATCTCCAAGAATTCGGCGTCGGTGCTGGGGCTGGTGGCGATTCTTTCGCTGCTGGTGGTGGTGATCGTGCTGCGCATGGCGTTGCGTCCGCTCGACGACATGGAGCGCCAGGCCGAAGACATCGCCAAGCGCAAATTCACCATACTCGACAAGCTGCCGTGGGCGCGCGAATTGCATCGCATCTCCATTGCGTTGAACTCGATGTGCCATTCGGTGGAGCGCATGTTGACAGAGCAAACCGACCTCGCCGACAAGATGCGCAAGAAAGCCTATGTCGACGCGGTAACCGGATTGATGAACCGCAACGATTTCAACGAGCAACTGACTCACCTTATCGGTGCGCCGACGAAGTTCGCCACCGGCGCCATCGCGGTGATACGCATCCGCGGATTTGCGATCTTTAACGAGCGCAATGGCCGCCAGGCGGGCGATACGCTGCTCAAGCGCACCGCGCAATTATTGCAGGAAGTGTGCAAAACCCATCCGAATGCGTTTGTCGCCAAGCTCGACGGCCCGGAATTCGCGATCGTGGTGCCGGAGATCCCCGACACGGATGTGCCGAAACTGGGCGACGACGTGATCAAGGGGCTGGCGGAAATCGAAGAGTTCCCGCGCACCGAACAAAGCGTCATGGCGCACGCGGGTTTCGCCTATTACCGCTATCACGAAGGTGCGAGCTTCGGAAAATTGATGGGAACCGCGGGCCAAGCGTTGGGCGTGGCGCAAGGCCGCGGCGTGCCGGCGTGGCATCTGCAACACGAACAGCAAGTCGATCAAAATGCCGCGTTGACGTTGGAAATAAAGGTTCGTCAGTAGAATCTGTGGGCGAGCTTTGGTTCGGGTAGTTTGCCAAGTACATGATATAGCGAGAGTTCTGCCACTCTGAACGTTCGGAATCCGTAAGATTTTCTCATAGTGACTTTTGCTTTGTTGTTAAGACCCTCAATTA
>CAMDLH010000020.1 GCA_945901405.1 Bordetella parapertussis
ACTGTCGTTCCCGCGCAGGCGGGAACCCATACGGTGATGACAAAAGCGACAGTGTTATGGGTTCCCGCCTGCGCGGGAACGACAGTGATTTGTTTATCGGTTTCGATTTTCTTCGTGGCTGCGGATGTCTTAGCGCAGGCGTACCCCACCAAACCCATCCGTTTCATCATCCCCTTCCCTCCAGGCGGCCCGCGTGACGTGCAGGCGCGCTTGCTCGGCCCGAAGCTGAACGAGGCGTGGGGCCAGCCGGTGGTGATCGACAACCGTGCGGGGGCCAACGGCATCATCGGCATTGAGCTTGCCGCGAAGTCGCCTGCCGACGGCCACACGCTGGTGATGATTTCGTCGGGCTTTGCGTCGGCGCCCAGCCTGTATGCGAAGCTGCCTTACGACACGTTGCGTGATTTCATTCCGGTTGCGCCGCTGACTTCGGGGCCGGGCATCCTCATCGTCAACAATGCGCTGCCTGTGAAATCGGTGAAGGACTTCATCGCCTATGCGCGCACGCGGCCCGGCCAGTTGCATTACGGCTCGGCGGGCAATGGCGCGCCCAGTCACTTGTCGGTGGAGCTGTTCGGCGCCATGACCGACACGCGCTTTGCGCACGTGCCGTACAAAGGCATGGCGCCGGCGTTGAACGATCTCATCGGCGCGCAGATTCAGGTGAGCCTGCCGACCATCCCCGGCGGCTTGCCGTATGCGCAGGCCGGCCGCGTGCGCGCGCTGGGCGTGAGCGGCGCCAAGCGCTCGCCCGCGGCGCCCGACATCCCCACCATCGCCGAATCCGGCGTGCCCGGTTTTGAAGCCACCAACTGGTACGGCATCGCCGCGCCCGCGGGCACGCCTCGCGCGGTGGTGGCCAAACTCAACGCCGAAGTCACGCGCATCATGTCGCTGGCCGACGTGCGCGCGAAGCTGCTGAACATCGGCATGGAAGCCGAGACCAGCTCGCCGGAAGCGTTCGCCGATTACCTCAAACTGGAGATCGCGAAATGGGCGAAAGTGGTGAAGGCGACGGGTTTGCGGTTGGAGTAAAAATCGTAGGGCGGGAGCCATCCCGCCTTCGGAGGGCCGCACAAAAGGCGCGATACGCTACGCTTCTCCCGCCGTACAAAAATTATTATAAATATTTGTTTTTAAACAATATTTCTATAGTTAGCCTGCGCTCACTTCCAGCCGATAAAGTCGCACAGCCCGCGCCCCATCACCAGTTCAAGATCGCGGCCTTTAAGCCACGGCAGCTCCTCGGTGAACATCGTCACGCACTGCTTCCACGTGCACGGCATGCGCGTGATGTCGGTGCCCCAAAACATGCGCGCGGGGCCGAAGGCGTCGAACAGCTGCTTCAGGTATTTGTGAATGTTGCGATACGGGTACGCGTCGGTGGTGTAACTCGGCGCGCCGGTGGCCTTGACCGCGACGTTCGGATATTTCGCCAGCGCCAACAGTTCGGGCAAGTCGGCAAACCCCGCGTCGTCCAGACTGCCGCGCGGGCGCGCCATGTGATCCACCAGCAGGCGCAGGCCGGGGTGTTTCTCGGCAATCTTCGCCACGGCGGCGCAACGTTTGGGCGCCAGCAGGCCGATGGGCAAGCCGGCCTTCTCGGCGGCGGGCCACAGCCAATCGAGCGTGCCATCGACCATCCAGTTTTCTTCGCCGAAGCGCAAAAACGCGAAGCGCAAGCCGAGCATGCCGGGCTGAGATTTCCAGGTGTCGATCAGCTTGCGATTTTCGGCTTTGCTGACATCGAAGAAACCCAAAATCGCCAGGCGATCCGGATGCAACTTCGCGGCCTCGATCGAAACCTCGTTCGCGATCACGTCCCAGCTTGGCGGGTGCAGCAGCACGCGGTTAACACCGGCTTCGTCCATGTCGCGCAGCAATTCGTCCTTGGTGTAATGCGAAACCTGGCGGTGTATGTGCACCGGCGTGCCGCTGGTCCAGATGTGTACTTGTGCGTCTGCGATCATCATGAGTGTTTTCCTTGGGTGATTATTCAATTGCGTTGGTAATAAAGCGTTCGCTCAGCGCGTCCAGCCCCAGCGCGGTGAGCGTCTCGCGCAAGCGCCTTGCAGCGCGCTCGCGCGGCAAATCCTTGTATTGCGCAATGATAAGCTCGTTTTTCAACGAATGTTCCCAGCCCACCAGTTCGGTGACGCTGACTTGATAGCCATGCGCCTCGAGTTGCAGGCAGCGCAGCACGTTGGTGATGTGGCTGCCAAATTCGCGCGTGTGCAGCGGCCTGCGCCAGATTTCCGACAGCGGATTGGCCAGCGCCGTCGACTTATTCTGATTCAACGCCGCCGCGACCTCGGCCTGGCAGCACGGTGCGGCCACGATATAGCGCGCGTGTTTTTTCAGAGCGAAGCGGATAGCATCGTCGGTGGCAGTGTCGCAGGCATGCAGCGCGGTCACCATGTCCACCTTATCGGGCAAATCCTTCGACTCGATCGCCTGTAAAACAGGCATGCTCAAAAACGACATGCGGGTGAATTGCAATTGTGCCGCGAGTGCCACGGCTTTCTCCACCAACTCGGTACGTGCCTCGATGCCGTGTACGTGACCGCCGCCATCGAGCGACTTGAAAAACAGATCGTACAAAATAAACCCAAGATACGACTTGCCCGCGCCCACATCCACCAGTTGTATCGCGGCACTATCAACCAGTGCCTCGTGCAGCAGCGGCTCAATAAACTGGCACAGGTGATACACCTGTTTCAGCTTGCGCCGGCTGTCCTGATTCATGCGCCCGTCGCGCGTAAGGATGTGCAGCGCCTTTAACAGCTCGACGGATTGGCCAGGGCGCAATTCGGTGAGTACGGGCGAAGGCGGATTATTTTTGGCTTGGCGTGGCATGTGGGTACAAACGGTGCAGCGCGCAGTTTAGCCGAATGTGTTGGTGGCGGTATCATCGGCGAATAACTTTTACGAAAGCACAATCGCCCTGCCGTTGGACGAATCGGGGAAAGAAACTGTAGCCCGGAAGTAGCGCAGCGTATTCCGGGACAACCTCCACGCGTGACGGAATCTCATTGCAACCGATTCTGCGGCATCACGGTTTTTGTCCAGCGCCATAACACTCGGGCACGCCAACTGATCGCGCAGAGCAGGCGCCAAACGTCGCGGCAGCCAGATACAGCCAAGCGGAGAGCGCCTGCTTGTGCGTTGACGCAGATACCTTACGCGGGCCGGCCAGCCACGATAAAAACGCTTCGACTTCGGGACCGCCCATCGTGGCCGGGTGACGCACGCCATGAAACCGGATAAAAGCACGTACCCAGTAGACATAACTCTCCTCCGTTCGTATGCTGTAGTGCAGGTAACGGATGCGCTCACGGAATTGGTCGAGCAACTTGACCGACTTCAACGGTGAAAAAATAGGCGTGCCGCTTTTCACGTTTTAGTTAAGGCTGTTTAAACATACGGTATATGAAGCCTAAGTTCTTGTGTCAATTCCCGTTTCTGCCGACACGCCACGCCGAGTCAGGGAGACAGACGCGGGAGCTATGGGCGGCGTTGGGCATCATGAATCCACTCGCACGCTTTGACCACTTTCTCCTCAGCAAAAGCGATGCCGATGCAATACGTTCCGAGTTCGCGCTCGTGCTAACTGGCGCGACGTTCACAAGAGACGAATCACTGCGGGGGCTGCTTACGACTCACAAGAGGGTTTCGGGAATCTACTTTTGGATCGCTAGGCACGAGGCCAAGGAATACAAGATTTACATCGGGCAAACAAACTCATTGGCGAACCGCCTCGTCAACTATGTTAGCGAGTTTCAAGCTCACTCGACAAATGATTTCAAAATGCGCGCATTCGCAGCATTCTTGGCGGAGCTAGCGCCCGATGCCGCACTTGATCTCTACTTTTCAGCAACCAACAGCCACAAGGAAGCGGAAAAACATGCCATTCGCAAGTACGATCCGTTGCTGAATAAACTTCCTTCGCCGAGTGTCGAGGCAAGAGAAAGGTTGAAGAGCGCCTTTGAGTTCTACTATCGCTCCTCTTTTGAATTGCGTCTTGCAAAATGACGCCCAACCCGGCAGTCGAGAGGGGCTGCGCAAAAGCGCGCAACCCCTCACTTTTACGCTAGGCATCCGCACGCATGAAGATCACTTGCGATTGTGGCGCGCTTATCAGAGACCAGACAGACGCCATTCCGCACAAGGGACACCTCATCCCCGACCAGGAGTGGTTTCCTGTTTACGACGGTATCGGCGTGGTGATTGATGACTTGTCGGCCGGTCGTTTAGACGCGGAGGCGGCGTGCATGAAGGTGCGCACCATTCTCGGGGCTGCCGCACGCCACATTTACCAGTGCAAGAATTGTGGCCGATTATTTGTTGATGACCGCCAGCATCGGCTGCACGTTTTTGAACCAGCTTCCGCCGAGACCTGCAGAGAGATTTTGAGGAGTCGAGGCGCAGGCGACGATGCTTGATCATTGTTTCGTAAATCGTGCGAGCCATGATCAGTTACGATCAGCGATCCGGCTGCGCCGCTTGACAGGAGACCTCCATGGTTAAAGTCGATTACGACGATCTAGAATTGGCTTTTTATTTTGTTAGCTCAAATGGGCCTTCGGCGGGCAACGCGTACATCTCGCTCGACATAGGCAAAATCCATTGGGTCTCCGACTTGATTGACGCCGAGGAGGAGGAAGTGCCGGCCGATGTCGAGACTTCGGACCGCTATGTCTCCGTGCCGCACAAGAACGAACTCGACTTGGGCCGTTTTCTCGTGACGCGCTTTGTGCGGCAGGCGCTGCCGGATTGCGAGAAGGAAGTCGATGCCATTTTCCGGCGCAGGGGCGCCTACGGGCGCTACAAGGAATTTTTGGATTCCAGGGGAAAGCTTGAGCAATGGTACCGCTTCGAAGAGGATGCGCGGGCCGAAGCGCTGCGCGAGTGGTGTTTGGAGAAAGGTATCGAGGTTGTCAAAACGCCTCGCAAGACCAATGAATGACCGAGGTCACGTTGATTGCCGTCACAATACCGTCACGGCCAATAATGTAAACTTTGGCTATTCGAGGAGGTGAATATGATTCCAATCAAAAACACACGTGCATTCCAAGGTTTGTTTGCCTGCATGGTATGTATGGCCGGCATCGCGCCGGCGCAGGCGGCCGCGCCCTACCCAAACAAACCACTGCGCATGCTGGTAGGGTTTCCGCCGGGAGGCAGCACCGATGTGCTGGCGCGCCAGGTGGGCGCGAAGCTGGGCGAGGCGCTGGGGCAGCAGGTGGTTATCGACAATCGCGCGGGCGCGACCGGTAACGTAGCGTCGGAGACAGTGGCAAAGGCAAACCCCGACGGGTACACCATGCTGATGGCCACGGTGGCGAGTCATGGCATCAACCCGTCGCTGTTCAAGAGGGTGCCGTACGATCCGGTCAAGGATTTCCAGCCGGTGACACTGGTTGCGACTTATCCGCTGGTGCTCGCGGCCAATCCTGGTGCCGGCGCCAAGACCACCCGGCAACTTATTGATCTTGCGAAAGGCAAGCCCGGTCAGATTCGTGTGTCATCGTCGGGCAACGGATCACCGGGGCACCTTTCGGCGGAAATATTCAAGTCGATGGCCGGCGTGGATTTGTTGCACGTGCCGTACAAGGGCGGCGCGCCGTCCACCATCGCGGTGCTTGCCAACGAGGCGCAGATTATTTTCGCTACGCTGCCCGGCATGATGCCGCACCTGAAATCGGGGCGGGCCATCGCGCTGGGCGTGACCACCGCCGCGCGTTCGCCCGCGCTGCCCGATGTGCCGACGGTCGCCGAGTCCGGCGGCCTCAAGGGCTTCGACGTGAGCTCGTGGGCAGGGATCGTCATGCCGGCGCGCACGCCCAATGACGTGGTGCAACGCATGCATGGCGAGATCGTCAAGGTGTTGAACAGTCCCGACATGCGCGGGCGTCTGTCCGCCGAAGGCGCAAACCCGGTGGGCAATACGCCTGATCAGTTCTCGATGTTCATCAAGGCCGAGCTTGCGATGTGGGCGAAAGCGGTAAAACAGGCCGGCACGCAGCTCGATTGATCCACAACGCATTACAACCTATTACGACGCATTGCAGGCAGAACAGGAACCCATCATGGCCTCAAACACAGCAAACCCAGCGGTCAGCGTAAACGGCGTCAGCTACCAATGGCCGGCAAAGCCGCTGGTGGTTGTGTGCATCGACGGCGGCGACCCGGCGTATTTCGATCACGGGCTTACGCATGGCTACATACCCAACGTCGCGCGCTTCATGAAGAACGGCTTTAACGCCGTCGCCGACGGCACCGTGCCCAGCGTCACCTGCACCAATAACATGTCGATCGTCACCGGCACGCCCGCGTCGCGGCACGGCATATCGGGCAATTTCTACCTCGACACCGCGACCGGCGAAGCAGTGGTGATGACCGGCCCCGAATTGCTGCGGGCGGATACTCTGTTCGCGCATTTTGCGCGGGCCGGCGCGCGCGTTTGCGCGGTTACGGCAAAAGACAAACTGCGTCAACAGTTGGGCAAGGGGCTCGACATTGCGCGCGGCAATATCTGCTTTTCATCCGAGCGCGCCGACCGTTGCACGATAGCGGAGCACGGCATCGACGACGTGCTGAAATTCACCGGCATGCCGCTGCCGAATATGTACTCGATGGATCTCTCGCTGTTTGTGCTGGAGGCAGGCGTGCGCATACTCGAACGCGACCGCCCCAACATCATGTACCTGTCGCTCACTGACTACGTGCAGCACAAGTACGCGCCGGACGAGCCCGACGCGGTGACGTTCTACAAAAAACTCGACGAGTACTTCGGCCGCCTCGAAGCGCTGGGCGCCACGGTTGCGCTGACAGCTGATCACGGCATGAACGACAAATCCAGGGCCGACGGCACACCTAACGTGATCTGGCTGCAAGACATACTCGACGCCGAATTCGGCAAGGGCGACAGCACGGTGATCTGCCCCATCACCGACGCATTCGTCGCGCATCACGGCGCGCTCGGCGGCTTTGTGCGCGTTTATTGCCGCGGCGGCAACGCAAAACCGCAGCAAGTGATGAAACTGGTGGAGCCGATCGCGGGCATACAAACCGTGCTCGACCGCCAATCCGTGTGCAAGCAATTCGATCTGCCGCCCGACCGCGAGGGCGACGTGGCCGTGATATCCGGCGCCAACTACTGCGTAGGCGGCTCTGCAAAGGCGCACGACCTGTCGGGCTTGGCGGGCCACCGGCTGCGCACCCACGGCGGCATCAGCGAAGCACGCGTGCCCTTCGTGATCAGCGCGCCGGTGACAGATGCCTATCGTGCGAAAGCCGCTTCGCAACCGCTTAATAGTTACCAGTTATTTGAGTTTGCGCTGAATGGGGTTGTGCATTAGCGGTCTCGTTCATGCCGCTCAGGGCGACAGCACACGTTCCTTGATGGCCTCGCCACTTCGTGAATTCGACGCATACGTATTTGCTGAATGGATCGAGCACTGTGCAGTAGCATTCCCATACCCGTCATTCCGGCGAAGGCCGGAATCCAGTGCGTGTGGTTACGCGAAGCGTCTAATCATGATCGGGAAGACGACGCGCAAACACAGTTGGTCCTTGTGAGACTGCTAAAAAGGTATCTGGTGGCGGATGCTTAAATTTATCAATAAAAACAACAACTTACGGAGATAGCTTTCGTTCCTTGACCACCTTGCGCCATTTCGCGATTTCATCGCGCACATATTTGCTGAATGCATCCGGCGTCATCAGTACCGCTGCCGCGCCCTGCTCGGCGAGACGCGGCTTCATTTCCTCGGAGCTAAGGATGCGATTGATCTCGGCGTTGAGTTTCAGGATGATATCCGGCGGCGTTTTCGATGGCGCGAGCACGCCCCACCACTGCCCGGCGGCGTAACCAGGCAAGTACTCCGACATCGCGGGCAGCTCGGGCACAAACGGCCAGCGTTTGGCGGAGGTGACGGCGAGCGCACGCATGCGGCCGGCCTTCACCTGCGGCCACACCGCCGGCATGCTGATGATCAGCAATTGCACATGTCCGCCCACGGCATCGGTCACCGCGGGTATGCCGCTCTTATAGGGCACGTGCACGACGTTGATCTTTGCCATGTCGGCGAATACCTCGGTGGCGAAATGCACGATGCTGCCGGTGCCCGCGGTGCCGTAGTTGATCTCGCCCGGTCTCGCCTTGGCGAGCGCGATGAGTTCCTTCACGTTTTTCACCGGCAGCGACGGATGCACAGTGACCATGAACGGCCCCTCGCCGACCATCGACACGCCGGTGAGATCGTTCACCGGATCGAACGTGAGCTTGGGCTGCATCGCGGCGCTCGAGGTATACGTGCCCGTCGGCACCAGCATGGTATAGCCGTCCGGCGCGGATTTCGCGACATTGTCTGCGCCTATCATCTGTCCCGCGCCCGCGCGGTTTTCTACCACCACCGGCTGCCCCCAGCGCTCGCGCAGCCGGTCGGCGATCAGGCGCCCGAGGATGTCATTGGAGCCGCCCGCCACGATAGGCACCACCATGCGAATCGGCTTCACTGGATATTGCTGGGCGTGCGCCGCCATCGCGGGCAGAGCGAAAATCAGACCGCTGATCAATACGCGAATGTGCACGGCGTCTCCATGGGCGTGTTGTGTGAATTGAGGCCAGTCGCTTATTTGGCCTCTTACTATTCTATCGCTCCAATTTATTTGTGTTGTGCCAGAATCGCGCAATATATAAACGCACAAACGTCAACCCATGAAGGAGGCGCTATAAATGAGTCTGCCCGCCAAACTCAAAAAGAAACCCGCCACGGCAATCTCGCCATTGATGAGGAAGGTCTCGACGTATATTGCCAGCGCGGCAAAGAAGCCGCTGCCCGCCGCCGTCACCGAGAAAACCAAGCATCATCTGCTCGACACCATTTCGTCGATGGTTTCAGGCTCGCGCCTGCACCCTGGCCAGCATGCGCTGCGCTATATCAAAACGCTGGGCGGCACGCCGGAGGCGTGTATCCCCGGCTCGAAAATCGTTACCACGGTGGTCAATGCCGCGCTTGCCGGCGGCATGCTGGCGCATGCGGACGAGACCGATGACTCGCACGCGCCCTCGCTCACGCATCCGGGCTGCGGCATCGTGCCCGCCGCGCTGGCGATGGCGGAGAAGCAAAAATCCAGCGGCACGGCACTGCTGCGCGCGGTGGCGCTGGGCTACGACATCGGCACACGCGCCTCGTTCGCCATGGGCAGCTATGCGCTCGGCCCCTCGGGCCGCGACTCGCACGCGATGGGCACCATGTTCGGCGCGGCTGCCGCCGCGGGTTCACTGGCGGGGCTTACCGCTGATCAGGCGCGGTATCTGATTTCGTATACCACGCAGCAACTCTCCGGCCAATCGAACTACGCGCGTGACACCGAGCATGTCGAAAAAGCGTTTCTGTTCGGCGGCATGCCCGCGCGCAACGGCGCTACCGCCGCGACCATGGTGGCGTGTGGCCTCACCGGCATAGACGACATGTTTTCCGGCGAGCGCAATTTGTTCTTGCCGTTTGGCGACAGCGCGAAGCCCGATGAATTCGCGCGTGATCTGGGCAAGACCTACGAAATCCTCAACACCAATATCAAGCGCTGGACGGTGGGCAGCCCGATCCAGGCGCCGCTGGATTCGCTGGCGATTTTGATCGCCGAGCACAACATCAAGGCCGCGGATGTCGAAAAAATTGTCGTGCGCGTGTCACAGCAGGGCGCACGCACCGTCAACAACCGTGAAATGCCCGACATCAACATGCAATACATGGTTTCGATCATGCTGCTCGACGGCACTGCCACGCTCGAAGCCGCGCACGACATCAAGCGCATGCGCGACCCCAAGGTGATGGCGATGCGCCGCAAGGTCGAGCTGATCGGCGATCCGGAACTGCAAAAGCTGCTGCCCAGCCGCCAAGGCATCGTCGAACTCAAGCTGAAGGATGGCCGCAAGTTGCGCCATCACACGCCCGCGGTGCGCGGCACGCCGAAAAACCCGATGCCGCGCTCCGAGGTGGACGCGAAGTGCTACAACCTGTGCGCGCCAGTGCTGGGCAAGGCGCGCGCGCGCAAGCTGTGCGATAGCGTGTGGAATATCGAACGCGTGAACAACGTGCGCACGCTACGTTCATTGTTGCAGGCGTAAGGGGGGGATAACCATGGAAACCGGACTCAAGGGCAAAACCGTACTCATCACTGGCGCGGGGCGCAGACTGGGGCGGCTCGCCGCGCTGATGTTCGCGAAGGAGGGTGCGAACGTCGCCATCTGCACCAGCCGCATCATGAAGGAGTTGAACCAGGTCGCCGACGAAGTGCGCGCGCTGGGCGCGGGCTGCATCGCCGAACAATGCGACGTGACCGATGCGGCGTCGGTGGCGGTGTTCGTCAAATCAGCGCACGCGAAATTCGGCTCGGTGGATGTCGCCATCAACAACGCGGGCTACCGCGCCGAGGGCAGGTTCCTCGAAGAACGTTTTGACGAATGGCAGAAGACCCTCGCGGTGAATCTGACCGGGCCGTATCACGTGTGCCGCAACGTGATTCCGCTGATGCTCGAGAAGCGCTGGGGGCGCATCATCAATCTTTCGGGCGTGGCGCCCTATCTCGGTGGCGGCGCCACCAAGGCGGCGGTGAAACTGGGCATTGTTGGGTTCACGCGCGGCCTCGCGCGCGAGTTCGCAAAACAAGGCATCACCGCGAACTGCATCGGCCCCGGCCACATTAGCAAAGACCCCGACAACATGGATGCGCCCAATCATCCGATGGGCCGCAAGGGCAAACCAATTGAGGCGGTGTCGATGATGGTGCACCTGGCGAGCGAGAACGCGGCCTACATCAACGGGCAGTGTTATCTCATCAATGGCGGGATGTATTTTCAGTAGGGATGGCCGAATACCGGTATTGACGGGTTACAGGCGGGCCGCACACGCTACAATCGCGGCCTGTGGCAGCCCGCAGCCCCGCTGCCCGCCTAAAAATCAGGAATTCGGGAATATGTTGCGTATCAATAGTTTACTTATTGCATTTGCCTTGTCGTTGCTGGTAACCGCCTGTGCATCCGTGCGGCCCACCACGCGCGACGAGGCGCCGCCGGCGGTGACCACGCCCGAGGGCATGGCAACACTGGTGGTGGCGCGACCGTGGCATTTTGTCGATCACAATCACGCGCTGGCGCTGTCGGTGAACGACAAGTTGATCAGCCGCCTGCCGAATCAAAGTTACGCTTATTACCACGTGAAGCCCGGCAAGATACGCATCCGCGGCGAGAGTGGTGTGCTGGGCTGGCCGCGCCGTGAAATCGAAATCGACGCGGCAGCAGGCGACGTGCAATATCTTTTCTGGCAAACCAAGGACGCGGCGGTGCACGAGCAAGTGAATTACATGGTGCTCGGCGCCGGGAATTATGTCGATGAATTTCGCTGGGAATTACTTACGCAGGCACAGGCGCAAGCGAAGTTGCGATCCTTGTTTCACGTCAGTGGCTCGATGAGCCGCTGAGCGCGCGCGGCACGCTTGAAATGCAATGTTTCATAACCGGAGGAGCTTATGTCTGACCGCAATCGCGCATTGGCAATTCGCTGGTTTGAAGAGATTTGGAATCAACGCCGCACCGAAACGCTGGATGAACTGATGGCCCCCAACGCCACGGGCTATATGGAGGGCAAGGAAATTCACGGGCCCGAGGACTTCAAGGCGATGCGGGCGGCGCTGCTCGGCGCGTTTCCGGATATACGGCTGGTGGTGGAAGACACCGTCGCGGATGGCGATCATGTCGTGGTGCGCTGGCGTGCGATCGGCACGCATGGCGGTGATCAACTGGGGTTTCGCGCCTCGCAACTGCCGGTGAATTTTCGCGGCATGACGTGGATGACATTCGCCGATAGTCGCGTGATCAAGGGCTGGGACTCGTGGAATCAGGGCGCGCTGTTCCAGACGCTGCAGGCGGCGTCCGCGCAAAAATAGACGCGCGCGGGCCGCGGCCTCAGCCGGGTTTGCGAAACGCCAACACCTGATAACGCAGCGCGCCCACGCGGCTGACAAACTGCAGGCCGCGCGTTGCGAGCACGTCGCCGCCGGAAATCTCGCCGGTTATCTGCCGGCGCAGATCAAGCAGGAACGCATAGGTCGGCAAGGTGTTTTTGGTGATGTCTTTTTCGAAGGTGAATTCAAAGCCGGTCTCGCGCGCGAGCTTGCGATAACCGCCGAGCGTGCAAACCGAACAGTGGCCGAATAATTGCGACAATTCCTTGGAGCGTGCACCGAGACGCGCAATCGGCGCGAACCACGCGGGCGGCGGAAAATCGGATAACGCCAGATAGCCGCCCGGCTTTAACACACGGAAAGCCTCGGCGAAAAAGCGCGCGCGATCGGGGAAGTGAAAGACGCACTCCACCGCCAGCACACGATCAAATGCCTGATCGGCGATGGGCAACTGGCACGCATCACCCTGCTTGAATTCGACTTTGTTACCCGGCAGCGCGATGACCTTTTGCCGCGCGCGTTCGAGCTGGCGTTCGTCGATGTTGACGCCAACGAGATTCAAATTGGAGAAGTTCTCGTTCAGACTCGCCACCGTACCGCCGAAGCCGCAGCCGACATCGAGGATGTGCTGCCCGTCGGCCACCTGCGCGGCGCCGTAGACCTGCTGGCTTAACGCTTCCGCCGCCACGGCGTAGCTTTCGGCTGTGAGATCGGCCTTCGAAGGGTCGGCCCAATAGCCCCAGTGCACATGACGCCCGAACGCGAGTTCAAACGCGGGGTGACGCTGATCGAGGCGGCGCAGCACCAGATCGAAGTACGGCAGGTTGACGCTCATCGCGTTGTCGCCTTTGTCGTGGATTCGGCAGACCTGCCGAGGACCCGCAAACGGGCTGCATTGTTGTGTAACCACGCCTCCATATGCGCACGGTTGTCCCGGTGCCAGGGATGAAAGCGGGGACTCAGATAATGCAGCGCGGAACCGAACGCAAACCCGATTGGCCCCAAGTAGGCGCGCGCGGGAGGCCGTGCCGATACAGTCGTGGACGATGCTTTCGATTTCAGTCCGCGATCGGCGCGCATCAGATAGAAATACGCGCGCGCGAAAAAATACAAATTAAAGCTGATGGAAATGACAAGAAATACAAAGACGCGCCGCAGCCAGCCGCCGCCGGCTGCCGTGTATAAATCGAAGCACACGGCTTTGTGTTCGGTCTCTTCCGCCGCATGCCAGCCCCAAAACAACGCCATGTCCGGCGAACCATCCATCCACTTTTTCCGCGAGCGCAGCAGATTTTCCGCTATGATCGCGGTGTAATGCTCATACGCGCATACCGCGGCAAGGCTGGTCAGCGGCGAGGTATGGCGATGCAAAAAAGATTTCCACCACATGATCGACGGTTCGACTATGTTCTGGAAGCCTTGGGCGGCCAGCACTTCGTTGTAACGCCGATGTTGTGCCGCATGCTGCGATTCCTGCACCGCGAATTCGCGTACTTCTTGTTCAAGCCGCGGATTGTTTGACAAGTCGAGCGAGCGCGCCACTTCGCGCGCGACATCCCTGAAAAACTGCTCGCCCGCCGGCAGCAATAACGATATGGCGTTATATTGATGCGTCAGCGCGGGATTGCCGCCGCACCAATGGCGGTCGAAGCCCTTGGACCAATCGATATCGGGAATGCGCGGTGTTATGGTGCCGGATGTCATTCGACGTTGAGGATTATTTAATGCGTAAGCGTGGCGAAAACGGCTGATTTTGCCAGCTTTGGACAATAACAGCCATGCAAACGTGCCCGAGACGCCCGGAAACAACGTCCAAAACTAACCATTTACGGCGCTCTGCCGCCGATTCGATAGGCACCGGGACTAAATTTGCACACAGTACACAACAACTCGTGCACACTTTGTCATGACAAGCGTTATCGTTTCAAAGGAGGCATTACCATGAAAGGCTCTTTACGTACTGTACGTTCATTCGTGGCACGGGGCGCGTCATTCGCAAGAATGTCCGGGGCAGCCGCGCTGTCGGCGATTGCCCTCGGTGGTTGTTTACAAACAGCCCCGGTGATCGTAACGCCGCAAGACCAGGCCGCGCGGCTTATTTATACCTGCCCCAATGGCCGCACGCTGGATGTCACACGGGTTCAGGGCAACACCTCGGCGTTGTTGACGGTCGATGGCAGAACCATACAGTTGTCGCGCGATGCGACATTGTCTTCAGGCGAGCGCTATACCAATCGCGTGCAAATCCTGACCCTATACGGCAATAGCGCCTCGTATCAGGCATTGGGGCAGCCGCTGTACGGGCCCTGCAACATGGGATCTGCGCCCGGCGTTCCAGGAGCAGACGAGCAGCAGCAACCGCGCCGGCGCGGCAGCGACGGCAGTTAGCCCGGCTGGAGATCGGTCGTGTCTACCCAAGTACTGAAAGGCAGTTGCCTCTGCGGCGCGGTGCGCTTTGAAGTCACGCAACCGTTCACGGCATTTCGCTACTGCCATTGCTCGCGCTGCCAGAAAGCCTCCGGCAGCGCGCACGCGGCAAATGCGTTCGTGCCCGAGGCGCAATTCAAGTGGCTGGCCGGCGAAGCACTGGTCAAGCGCTACGATCATCCGGCGGCGAAGCGCTTTTCGGTATGGTTTTGCACGCAGTGCGGATCGCGCACGCCGCACAAGGCGCGCGAACGCAACGACTTCCTGATCCCCGCGGGGTTGCTCGATCAGCCGCCGGAGCAGCGCCCCGAGAACAGCATTTTCTGGGGATCACGCGCGCCGTGGTATGTCGAGCCGGGCGAACGGCCTTGCCTTAACGAGTACACGTAGCGGCTATACGCGGCGCACTCGTTACGCCTCCGCGATTACAAAACATTAAGTATTTGTTTTTAAACAGTATTTTGTAAGGAGCGCATTGCTTTATTTCAGGCACAATAGCGCCCGTGCGCATATGCGCGCCCAAGCAAAATCATCGGAGGATATTCATGCAGTTTAGTTCAAGGGTGCTGGTTTCGGCCATGCTGGCCGCGTTAACTACGGCACCGGCAAGCGCACAACAGAATTATCCCGAGCGCCCGATACGATTGGTGGTGCCGTTCGCGGCCGGCGGCTCGTACGATCCGGTGGCGCGCGTGGTCGCGCATTATGTCGGCGACTACATGAAGCAGCAGATCGTCACCGACAATCGCGGCGGCGCCAGCGGCCAGCTTGGCGCGGAGATCATCGCCAAGGCTAGTCCAGACGGCTACACGCTGGGCATACTCGGCAACAATCACACCATCACCGCCGCGCTGCGCGCGAAAATGCCGTTTGATGTGTTGAAGGATTTCGAGCCGCTGATGCGCGTGGGCCTGGTCGATAACGCGGTGGTGATACACCCGTCGATCCCGGCGAAAACGCTGAAGGAAGCAATCGCTTTATTCAAGGCCGCGCCTGGCAAATACAATTTCGGCTCCGGCGGCGCCGCGGGCACCACGCATTTCGCGGGCGAGCTGTTTAATTCGCTGGCCGGCACCAAGGTTACCCACGTGCCCTACAAGAGCGGCGGGCCCGCCACCGTGGCGCTGGTCGGCAACGAGGTGCAGATGATGGTGCTCAACATGATCAACGCCGATCCGCACATCAAGGCGGGCCGCCTGCGCGGGCTGGCGATGGCCGCCAAGACGCGCCATCCGCTGCAACCCGATCTGCCGACTGCCGCCGAGGCCGGTTTGCCGGGGCTGGAAATGACGCAATGGTATGGCCTGGTGACGCCCATCAATGTGCCCAAGCCCATCGTGGCGCGCTGGCTCACCGAGCTAAAACGCATGGTCGATTCCGCCGAGGTGCGCCAGCGGCTGGCTTCGCAAGGCGTCACCGCGAATGCCGAGACACCACAGGAGTTTCTCGCGTTCATGCGGCACGACATCGAGACCTACCGCAAAATCGCCAAGATCGCGAACATACGCGAATAGCGTACGCGAGGCCATGCATGATCGCGGTCATTTTCGAGGTGTGGCCCGCGCCTGGCCGGGCCGAGGAGTATTTTGCGCTGGCGGCGTCGCTCAAGTCTGACCTTGAGCAACTCGACGGATTCATCTCCATCGAACGCTTCGAGAGCATCACCAACCGCGGCAAGTTCGTGTCGCTTTCATTCTGGCGCGACGAAGCCGCGGTGCGCACGTGGCGCAATCTCGAAAACCACCGCGACGCGCAAGCGCAAGGCCGCGCCGGAATATTCGCCGATTACCGCATCCGCGTGGCCTCGATAATCCGCGACTACGGCATGAAAGCACGCGATGAAGTGCCTGATGACAGCCGGAAAGCGCACGGTTAAAGCGGTTGCGAAAGAAAAACAGGCCATCCGTGACATAGTTCACAGACTTCTTGACAGGGTTCGGGGATACTTCCACTCGCATCATTGTCCTTTGTTCTGCGTATGTTCTGCGTATTAATCCTCCTATGATATTTGCCGCGCCCGGATCCCCTCCCGGCGCGGTTTTTCTTTCTGGGCGTGCCCTTGATGCCGCCCAAGCTTTGCGCGAAAATAATATTTCCGAACAATGCAATGGGAGATTACATGCCGCACGCAAAAGTAATACTGGTCAATGTGATGTTATCAGCCGCGATGTTCGCGCCCGGCGCAACACTGGCCGCCGACAGCGCGCCTGTCTCCAAGGCCGCGGCAACCGCGAAGGGCGGCGCCACTGAAAAACTCGAACGCGGAAAGTACCTCGTCAAGATCGCCGGCTGCAATGATTGCCACACGCCGGGCTACATGGAAAAAGCCGGCAAGGTTGACGAGAAGCTTTGGCTCACCGGCGACATACTCGGCTGGCGCGGGCCGTGGGGCACGACTTACGCGGCGAATCTGCGGCAATATTTCGACAAGATCAGCGAAGACCAGTGGGTGAAAATCGCGCGCGCCATGCAAACGCGGCCGCCGATGCCGTGGTTCACCGTGCGTGAAATGGCCGAGCAGGATTTGCGCGCGATGCACGCCTACATCAAATCGCTGGGGCCGGCCGGCAACCCGGCGCCAGCCTACGTCCCGCCGAACAAGGAACCCAAGCCGCCATTCGCGCAGTTTCCATCACCTCCGCCGCCTCCTGCTAAAAAGTAGTTTCGTTGCCGAAGCGACTGCGAAACTGGCGCGGTGATTCGCGCTGGGTTATCGTGACCCTGCCGCAATCACCCAGCGCAGGAGTTTGTAATGCCCTTTGAAGCACTCATCCGCGAATACGCCGAGCGCACGCAACGCGCGCTCGCCATGGGCGGCGCGGAAAAAACCGCCGCGCGCAAAGCCCGTGGCGTGTTAAACGCGCGCGAACGCGTTGACCATCTGCTTGATCCGCAAAGCTTCATCGAATCCGGACGCTACGCGACATCCGCGCGCGTTGAGGTGCGCCACAAGACACCAGCCGACGGCAAGGTGGTGGGCTTTGGCCGCATCGCCGGGCGCGAGGTCGGCGTCATCTCCAACGACTTCACCGTGCTCGGTGCATCCAGCGCCGTGATCAATCAAAAGAAGGTCAAACACGTCAAAAACGTCGCCACCAAGCGCGGCTTTCCCATGGTGTTTCTGGGCGAGACCAGCGGCGCGCGCATGCCTGATCGCATGGGCGCCACTGGGCGCTCGATCGTCGGCCAGGACGGCGCCGAGTATCAGCGCCTGCGCAAATCGCCGTGGGTGTCCGCCTTGCTCGGCAATTGTTTCGGCCACTCGGCGTGGTACGCAAGCCTGTCGGATTTCACCGTGATGCGCAAAGGCGCGGTGATGGCGGTGGCAAGCCACCGTGTCGCCGAGAAAGCCATAGGCCGCCCGATCACCGCCGAGGAACTCGGCGGCTGGCGCGTGCATACGCGCATGTCTGGCCTGGTGGATATTGCAACCGATACCGATGAGCAAGCGCTCGACGCGATCAAAAAGTTTTTGTCTTATCTGCCCAGCCATTGCAACGAAGCGCCGCCGTTAGCGCCCGTGCCCGACGGCTCGGATGAAGCAATCAAGTATGTGCTCGACGTCATGCCCGAGGCGCGCTCGCAGGTGTACGACGTGCGCAAGATCATCGACGCCATCGCCGACAAAGGTTCGCGCTTCGATCTGAAACCCGACTTCGGCAAATCAGTGGTGACGGCATTGACGCGCATCGACGGCCACACCACCGGCATCATCGCCAACAATCCACTATTCAAGGGCGGCGCGCTTGATGTAGACGCGTGCGCCAAGGTGACGAGTTTTCTGGTGCTGTGCGATTCGTTCAACATCCCCATCGTGTTTCTGGTCGACGTGCCGGGCTTCCTGATCGGTCTCGAAGGCGAGCAGCGTGGCGCACCAGGCCGCATCATTAACTGGGTCAACGCGCTCTCGCTCGTGACTGTGCCGAAAATTTCCATCATCCTGCGCAAGAGCTACGGCAAGGCGTATCTGAACATGGGTGGGGGCAAAAATTCCGACGAAGTCGCGTGCTGGCCCACGGCGGACTTGGGCTTCGTCGATCCGGCGGTGGGGGTCAACATCCTGCACGGTCTCAAAAAAGAAGACGATCCCGAACGCTTCAAGCAACTCGCCGCCGAGATCGAGCAGGACAACTCGGTGTGGGGGCTGGCCGCGTTATACGAAACGCAGTCGGTGATCGACCCGCGCGACACGCGCGATTACCTGATACGCACGCTTGAGGTGCATCGCATGCGGTTGACGGGCGGGGTGGGTGAACATCTCATCAGCAACTGGCCGACGACGTTTTGAAATGCTGGCTGCAGCCAGCATCTACGCGCTTCTTCTGTAGAAATCCTGGCGAACTATCTCGGCTCGTCAAGATCGCCTGACGCCTCCAACTTGTCGGGTCCCACAATTTGCTCGAGCAATTTTTTGATCGAGGCCTCAATCGGCGCAGCGGGTTTTTCGGTTTTCAGGATGTTTTGCAACTCGCCGATGCCGGCACGTCGCTCCGGGTAAGTCACGCCGTTTGCTTTTGCGTCGGCATATTCCTTGAGCGCCCTATCTGTCATGCCCAGACGCGCGTAGGCGCAGGCCATGATCACGCGCACGCGCGTTTTTGAGTCGGATATCGACAGGGCTTTGCGCCCACTGTCGATCGCGGCCTCGAACTGCCCCGCCCGATACTGATAAAGCGCCCTTGCTTCCAAAGGCGGCGTTTCCCTCGGCTCCAAACGTGCCGCCTGCTGGGTATCGCTAATCGCTGTCTTGTAGTCGCCTTTGCGAGCGTGAACGTTTGCGCGCGCCATATAGGCCTCCCACGAACCCGGCCTTTGCGCAATGACCGCCGAGGCATCCGCAATTGCCAGATCATACTTTTTAGCCGACAAGTATTGATACGCCCGACGCTCGTAGGCCGCGGTACGCTTTGGATCCGCGGCGATCGCCTGGCCATAGGCGGCAATCGCTTTTTCGCTCGAAGGCGATGAGGCGCCCGAAGCCATTCTCGCGTAAGAAAGACCGAGGGCAAACAGCGTGGCCGCATCGCGCGGTTTTAGCTTGAGCGCTTTTTCGAATGCGTCTTGCGCTTGGTCATACTTTTTCGCCGAAAGAAGCGCGTATCCCCGATCGCGTTCGATCTCGAAAGGCGCCGGCTCCGCGGGCATGGCGTTCGGTGGCGGCGCGCCCTCCAGCACGAAGCGGCCTTTTCCGAGGGGATTGCCATCCCACTTGTAGACTTGAACTCTTTTTGCCGGTCCGGAATAGGCGGCGTGGTGAACCTGCAGGCTCTTGCCGTCCGTGGTTACCTCCTCAATATAAAAGCCGTCGAGTATGTACAGCCGTTGCGCCCTCTCGCCGTCATTGAGTGGACTCCAGCAGATGAACCAGTATCGCCGTTCCTGGATATGCGGATCATGGGGATTGTGGAGTATGAATTGACGATAAAAAAGGCGCCCCGTGTTGTTCTTTTCATTGAATCGCGGATCCGCAAAGTAAGCGGCGTCGGCTCTTTGCGTGTTCACGGGGCCAGAGGTCGAGGCCTCCATTTTCCTGCCGTTGTAAAACATGTCGACCGGGGGCGAGACCTCACAATTTTGCGCCAACCGTACCGGTGCGTAGGGCGAGGTCGTCGATTCTGCGGATTTCGCGGGCACCGCGCTTGGCCGAGTGGGCGTTTGCGCCGCGCCGGTTACGGAAATTAAAGCGCTCGATATTCCGAGTATCCACGCCGTGCAGAATTTTTTCATATAGATATCGACGCGCCCCATTGGTTAGCTCGCGAGCGCTGATTCGAGCGACTGTGCGGTATTGCTATCGGCATTTAAAACTACATCCCTGATCTTCTCTGCCCGCTCGCGCGAGATCGCCAATTGCGCATTGTCCATGTACTTGACCAACACGTCCTCCCTCACGATCGGCCGGTCGGCAGCACCCCGGTTGATGTGCTCGCGGTGGTGCAATTCGCGGCCATCATTCATAGTAATCACGACTTCGCCGGAAAAATATTTCGGATATTCTGATTTGGGATCGACTTCGTAAGTCACCTTGTCGCCCAGCGCACAAATTTCGGGATCGTTATAAATCTCTGGCTCCATTTCCGCCAGACCGAATTTGCCGCGCGCAAGACTCGCCGCCACCGCATGATAAATGCTGAACTGCGCGGCGTAGCTTGAAACCGGGCGCCGCCGTTTTGCCGCGGGTTCGCACACGATGGGTACGGCCTGCGGCGGTATCAACGCGCGTATCGAGGCGACTCTATCGGCCTTGATCGCGTGCGCGCGCGCCAGCGCCACCGCCGCATCCGAGCACGCATGCACCAGATGGCACGCCGGGATCGGTTTCACCGCCACGCGCGCGGACTCCCACACCACGCCCAAGTCTTTTGTCGCCAGCGATAAATCGCACTCGTCAAAGCGGCTGCCGGTGAGCGTGCGGTAAAGGCTGTAATCACCCTCGTAAACCTGGCGCGGCCCGACAAAACCGCCGCGCGCCATTGCAGCCGCCGTAATGCCCGCCGCCGCACCCCAGCCCGGATGCAGGCGCTTGGTCCATGCGCCCTCCTGGCTGTATTGACGGCTGCTCGCCGCCGAGGTGCTGAGCGCGTTACCCTGCGCCATCACCAATTGCTCTTCATTCAGCCCCATCAGCTTGCCGGCGATCAGCGCGCTGGCGAATGCGGCTATCGTGCCCGTCGGATGCAAGCCATTCAGATGCAAGCCGCCCTTGGCCACCATGCCGATGCGCGCGATGGCTTCGAGGCCGGCGATGTATGCGGTGATCAAATCGCGGCCCGAGGCGTTGACCTCGGCCGCCACGCCGAATGCACACGAAAAACAACTGGCACTCGCATGCACCACGCCCTCGAGATGCGTGTCGTCGTAATCCAGTCCGTGTATCAGCACGCCGTTCATCACCGCCGCGTCGCGCAGCGCGAGTTTTGCCGGCATGCCGATCACCGCACGCGCGCCGTTGCCGAAGAACGACAGTCCCGCCAGCGCCTTATCCGCGAATTCAAACTTTGTCGAGGCGAAGGCTATGCCGACGGCGTCGAGCATCAAATCCTTGGCACGTTCGACCACGGCTTCGGGTATGTCGTTGTAACGCAGTTGATACACGAACCGCGCGAGGGTTTCGGAGATGGTTGGCATGGCTTCGCTACTACATGGTTAAGTCGACAGGCTCAATCCACTTTCGCGCCGGAGGTTTTGATCACCAGCGCCCACCTGGCGATTTCTTCGCGCACATAGGCCGCGAATTGTTCGGGCGTGGAGGGCTGGGTATCGACGCCGGCGGCGGTCATTTGCTCCTTGACGCCGCTGCCGCCGAGCGCGCCGGTGATTTCACGGTTAAGCCGTGCCACGATCTCCGGCGGCGTGCGCGTCATGGTGAATACACCCTGCCAGATGCTGGCATCAAACCCTGGCACGCCCGATTCGGCGATGGTCGGCATGCCTGGCGCGTGCGTTGAACGCTTGGCGGTGGAAATCGCCAGCCCGCGCAGGCGGCCCGCCTGGATGTGCGCGAGCGCAGTCGAGGTCGAATTAAAAAGCATCTGGATTTGCCCGGCGATGAGGTCCGTTGTGGCCTGCGCCACGCCCTTGTAGGCCACGTGCGTCAACTGGATACCCGCCATCGATTTGAACATCTCGCTCAGCACATGCGGCGAACTGCCGCTGCCGCCCGAGCCGTAGTTCAGCTTGTTGGGCTGCGCCCTGGCGAGCGCGATGAAATCCTTGAGCGTTTTCGCCGGCAGCGAGGCCGGCACCAGCAACACCATCGGCGCCGATGTGGCGAGCGCAACCGGCGTAAAGTCTTTTTGCAGATCATAGCCCGGCTTCGCATACAGGCTCATATTGATGGCGTGCGTGTTGGTGCCGAGCATCAGCGTGTGGCCGTCGGGCGCGGCGCGTGCCGCAAGCTCCGCGCCGACGTTGCCGCCCGCGCCGGCGCGATTGTCGATGACCACCTGCTGCCCCAGTTGCGTCGAGAGCTGTTGCCCGATGATGCGCGCGACGATATCGCCGTTGCCGCCAGCCGCGTACGGCACGATGAAGCGCAGCGGGCGATTGGGGTAGGCCGCGGGTTGCGCGAGCGCGCTACTGGTCACGCAGATCAACACTGCTGCGAAAAATACTCGCAAGGCGGTCATACGGCTGCCTCCCGCCAGGTTTCATGCACCAACTCACGGAACAGCGCATTGAGCGACTCAATGCTTTCGCCGCGCGGGTCACTGGCGGGCGGCGAGGCTTCAAGCCGTTGCAATTCGGCCTCGATAAACGTGTTGAGGCTTTTCACCGGCGGCGCGAGATCGAGTTCCTCGCCATTCATTACCAAATAGTGATTAACAACAATAACTTAGCGTTTATCCGGCAGTGTGCCAGCAAACGATGGGCGTGCGAACAATTTGTCCGCGTAACGTTTCAGGCCCGGATATTTGCCGCGCCAGTCGTAGCTTGAAAACGCGCGATCCAGATACCCCAGCGCCATGCCGCCTGAAATATCGGCGACCGTAAAAGAATTGCCGAAACAAAAATCGCGCGTGCCGATGTCGTTCTGTAACACCGTCAAACCATTCTCGATTTTTTTTTGTTGTTTTTGGTACCAATCGGCATTGGCGTCGCAGGTTTCGGTGTAACGCGAATCATGCGTGAGCGTGACGATGGCGTCGGTGATGCCGTCGCCCAGCGCTTCGCCGCGCTTCACATCGATTCGATCCTCGAATTTGTCTGGAACCAGCTTGGGTCCCGAGCCGACGTGATCGAAGTATTCGACGATCACCACCGAATCGTAAACCGCCTTGCCGTTGTCGAGCACCAGCACCGGCACCTTGGACAACGGGTTGTGCACGGGCACCTGCGAGCCGGGCGCCGACGGGCGGTCGGACACAAAATCACACGTAACGTTTTTTTCTATCATGGCGATGCGCGCCTTGCGCGCGTAGGGGCTGCTGAGTGAACCGAGTAGTTTCATGTGTTTTCCTTTTCCTGCGGTGAATATGTGTTGGTAGGTTGGGTAAGTTGTCTAAGCCACGCGAGCGGGCCGTTGCTCGTCGTCGTCGGCGCTTGGCGTCAGCAGCGCCGCGGGTTCGCGGCAGTCCGCTAGCGCCTCGGTGTTCATTATCGTATTTTCCAGCCTTGAAATGTGCGCTGCATCGAGCGTGGCGGCGACCGCCGTACGAAATAGCCGCCACCGCCATCCATCGCACCGCGTGCAATGTCGTAGCCAATCACAATGGCGGTCAGCAACTCACGTGTCCCGTCGCACCCGTGCGCGCGGCGATGCCGAGCGCCGCCGGGATCACCACAGAGCCGGAGTGCGCGCAGCCGCCGAAGTCGTCGATCTCGCGCGCGTGCACAGCCGCGCCGTTGGCGAGTGCCGCGAGAGGTAACGGCGCTTTTTCCGTCGTGCCCCAGTAAAGAGAATCTCCACCACTCCCCTCATTGCAGCCATAGGCTTGCAGCATTGCACGGCGCATCTGCACGACCTCATCCGTGCCCGCACCTGCCATCGCGCAGCCGAGGGTGTCAAGCAGCACCAGATGCGCGAGCTTGCGCACGTCATCCGGCAGATCGTCGTAGCGCAGGGTGGCAGCGTATTGGGCGAATTGGCCACTTATGAATTGAGCGTACTTGGGGTTCATGATTTCGAGAAGCTCACAAGTATGTTGAACGGCAACAACCAGACACCGTCATTCCAGCGCAGGCTGGAAGCCAGCCTGCGCGGAATGACGGTTGTGATATTGCGGCTTTTACTTGCAAAGCGCATTAATCAATTCCCGCATATCCGTCAGCGTCTCAAAGCGCCGGCACAATTCAACCACCTTGTCCGTCTTCGCCTGCCCCAGCACCGGCGCGACCAGCAAGCGAAATTTCCCTTCGATATCCGCGTCAGTTGGCGTGAGGTAACGTCCGCGTTCGCTGCGATCCACCACGGCGGTGTGCGTCTTGCCGTCGCGCAGTTTGAGCGTGATGCGTGCGAGGCTGCGTGCCGGATATTGCCGCTCGTAATCCTCGTTCTCGGTGATTTTAACCTTGCTGGCATTGGCGCGTATTGCCGGGTCGCGCAACAACTCCGGGCGAAAGCCGGGGCCGAGCAGCAATGCCGGGTCGCGCTTGCACACCGCGAGCGCGAGGCAATACGGCAGGCTGCCGCGCGCGGCGACATCGGTCTCCGGGTGCACGGTGTTGAACACCGCGGTGCGCTTCATCACATCGGCGTGGATTTCAACGATGTCGTCGGCTTGAATGCCGTGCTCGGTGATGAGATCGAACGTCGCGTCGAGTGACGCAAACAGCGGCCCCACCGTGGCGTAATGTTTGGTGACGATGCCGATGGCGATTTCCCATTGCGTGAATTTGGCGTCGTCCGTTATTCCATCGGTGAGATTCTCCGGCAATGTTTTATCGGCGATCACCGGCAAAAATCCGCCGATCACATCGCGCATGCCCTTCACGCCGCGCGACGCCATTTCCGCCGCCACAAGCCCCGCGGTACACGCCTGTCCGCCGAGCAGCCACTTGACGGTTTCACCTTCCTCGTTGGCGCGTATCATCGTCGTGGGCAGCAGATTGACCGCGATGCCCAGCGTGTTGTCCATCGCAACCGCATCAAGCTTCATCAGGTGCGCCGCCGCCACCGCCGAGCCGATGCCGCCCCACAGCCCCGGCGTCCACCAGCCGCGATAAAACGCGCTGGGGAAAACCGATCTGCCGAAACGAATTTCAATCTCATAACCGGCCACCACGGCGGCGAGCACTTCCGCGCCATTGCGATTCAATTTCTCCGCATACGCCAATGCGGGCGGCACCACTTCGTTGCCCGGATGGCAAGTGCCGCGCGGCGCGGCGTCGGTGAGTTCCAGCCCGTGCATATAAGTGGCGTGCGCCATGCACACGTGCGACACCGTGGTTTTTTGTCCGCTCGGCAACAGCGTGGCCTCGGGCGTGCCGCCTTGCGCCAGCACATAGTTGCGTATCTCGTTGGCGATGCCCGCGTCGTATCCGGCGACGAGACAGCCGATGGTATCGAGCACGCGCTGCTTCGCGCGCATCACAACTTCAGCAGGCAGATCGGCAAAGCGCAGCCCTGCGGCGGCGCGCCCGATCAATGGCAATACATCCTTGAATGCAGCGTGGCTCAACAGCGTTCCTTTTGTTTTGTGTTCAGACGGTTACCGGCGTGGGCGCGGGCAAGGCAAATCCATTCGCGCCCGCGACACGGCGCAGCACATCGGGGTAATCGCCGATGATGCCATCAACGCCGAGCGCGATCATCTTTTGCATGTCGGATTCGTTGTTCACAGTCCAGACCACGACTTGCAACCCTAGCGCCTGTGCTTCACGCACGCTCGCGGCATCCACGTCGTTCGAACACGGTGACCAGATCGCTCCACCCGCGGTTTTGACCATCCGCGGAATAGAGCCGTTAAATTGGCTGACGTGCACATCGGCGTTCCACGGCGAATATTTTTCATGCGCGAGTATGTTGTCCATGAACGGTTGCTGCGCGCTGAGATAGACCGTTTTGATTTCGGGCACCTCCCGCTGCACCACCGCCAGCGTGCGCCAGTCGAATGACTGCACTACGGCACGACTCTGTAACTCATTGTTTTTAATCACATTTTTTAATGCGGTCGCGAAAGCCTCGGGCGCCACCGTGCGCTCGGGATGCAGCGGTGAAATCTTGGTTTCGATGTTAAAGCGCACGCTCTCGTTGCCGGCGCGGCGCGCCAGCGCGAACACGTCTTCGAGCTTCGGCATGCGGGTGCCGTCAATGGGCTGTTGATGCGCGAAGCGCTTTGCGTATTCCGATGCAGGGTCGATGCGCCCCACGTCGAAGCGTTGTAATTCCTCAAACGTGAATTGCTCTATCGGCAGATCGGCGCGCGTGATCCACCTGCCGTCCGCGTCGCGAGTGATCTCCGGGTTCAGCGTCGAGTCGTGGCTCACCACCACCACGCCATCGCGCGTGATCGCGCAATCGAGCTCCAGTGTCGTGACGCCGATCGACAACGCACGCGCGAAGGCGGGCAAGGTGTTTTCCGGCAGCAAACCGCGCGCGCCGCGGTGACCTTGGATATCGAGTGTTTTCATCAGCATTACATTTTGCCACGGCGGGAATACAATGATTCGCAGTTTGTGGCGCAGCCGCTATTACCGCCACGATAGACACACCACCTTCGTCATTCCGGCGCAGGCCGGAATCCAGGTTGTAACCTGATGCGAAGCATCTGAATTCAGCGCCTGCGGCTTAGGTTACGCACTGGATTCCAGCTTTCGCTGGAATGACGGTGGTGGTGAGTGTAAATAGTGCGAACTTTATGAATTACAGAATGCGAGAATAAAAATGACCACGATCCAAAAACGCCAACAACTCGGCATCGCCGTCATCGGCGCGGGCCGCATCGGCACCATGCGCGCGCGGCTCGCGGCGCAGCATCCGGCGGTGAACTTCATCGCCGTGTCCGATCTGAAGCGCGACGCCGCACAAGCACTCGCCGACAAGGCCGGCGCGCAGTTCGTGGCCAACAGCAACCGCGAGGCGATAGAGCATCCATCGGTCAACACGGTGATCGTTTCCACCAGCGAACATGAACACACCGAGGCGATACTGATTGCCCTCGCACTCGGCAAAAAAGTGCTGGTGGAAAAACCCATTGCATTGAAGCTCGAAGACGCCGATAAAATCTTGCGCGCACTGGAAAAATCCTCCGGCAGTCTGCACGTAGGCTACAGCCGCCGCTTCAAGCGCCGCTACATGCTGGCGAAAGAACAAATCGTGCAAGGCAGGCTCGGCACCATCACCGGCATCTCCGCGCGGCTCTACAACTCGCGCGCGCAAGTGTTCGCCATGTTAAAGCGCGACCCCGGCGCAACACCAGTGGTGGATTCGCTTACCTACTACATTGACTTCGTGAACTGGTGGCTGCCGCAAAACCCGGTCGCCGAAGTGTGGGCACGCGGCCAGGCCGGCGTGATCCGCGACGCGGGTTACGACTGCGATGATGTCACCTTCGCCGTACTCACACTCGCCGACGGCGCGCTGGTCAACTGCAACGTGAGCTTCGCGCTGCCCGAAAAATACCCGTCACTCGGCTACTGCGGCCGCATTGAAATCATCGGCAAGGATGGCGTGCTCATCATCGACGACGATCACATGGAGCAACTGCTCTACACCGAAAAAAGCATCCCGCACATCTACCTGCCGGAGGTAAGTGTGAACATGGCCTTCCTCGGCAGCAGCGCCCCCGGCGACTGGGCCGGCGGCGAATTCTGGGGGCCGCTGGCGAGTGAAACGCGCAACTGGCTTGACTACGCGGCCACTGGGAAACCTTGTGCGCTGACTACGCCGCAGGAGGCGCGGAGTAATCTGGAGGTGACGCTGGCGATTGAGGAGGCGGTGGAATCGGGGGAGACGGTTAGGCTGGCGCGGTAGGTAGGTACAGCGGGTGGCGAGGCATCTTGCAGATAACATGCGCATTCAACGCCTTGCAAAAACTGATGATGTTTGCGATTTTCTGTTCGGACGCACTAAAATTCATTAACGTGTTGATTTTTAAATTTAATTTTGTTTTGAGAATGCAAATGCGCCCCGTTGTTGCGGAATGCTATGCGCCGTGCTCGACGCCTTCTTTAAGGTTGCCATGAAACGCTATGTGCTGATTGCGGCGCTCCTTGTACTGGCGGGTTGCGTGTCCACTTCGCCCGATCCATGGTCGTTCTTCGGAAAAGCAAGGAAGGAGGTCGAGGCTGTGTACGAGTCGCATGGATATCGCTGTGCACTTATTCATATCAATACTGGGAGAAGTTCGCAACATCGATATCACTATACATGCGAACGAAAGACCACTACAGGAAGGTGTGAGGTCATCGAGTTTGACGTAACGGACGAATCCAGTGGCATCTCCCGGGCATACTTAAGCGTGGAACCATCATGCCGGACATCGTGAGCCCGGTAGGTTGGGGTGACGAAGGAACCCCAACGATGGCGGTGATGCATCACTATCGTTGGGGTTCGCTTCGCTCACCACCAACCTACAAGAGCTAAACCGCCACAGCTCTATCGTCGCGCGCCCGTAAACGCCAAATTAATTAAATCGCATCATCTGTAGAGATCGTAGGGCGGCGTCGCCGTAGGCATTGCGCCGTTCCGGTGCGGATAGGGCAAACGGCGCAATGCGCTTCGCTTCGATTGCGCCCTACACTTGTTGTCGCGATAAGATGGCAGTTTAGCGAATAGATGTGGTGAGGCGAGCTCCTGCGTAGTGCTGCGCATCGTTTACGATGCCTACTTTAAATTGGGTTCCGCAATGCCTGATCTCCGAATAGAGATACCCGACGCGCCAACAGGCGATATCGTGCATCGCTTCCGCAACTTTGGTGAAGTCATCTACCGTACGTTTCGAGAATCATACAAAGTGAGTCTTGCTGAAATAGATGCATCGGCCACGCACTTTCACGTGCGCGAGATGCGGCGTCGAGCGCTCCGCTCGGTAACCAACCAAGGATATTCAGCGCATGGCAGCCGAGCACAACTTCGCGGCCTCGGTTGTGGTAATTGAATGAACCGCCCGCCTTGCACAACCGTGTTGGCATCGCGACCATCTGCCCATAACTCGTAGGGCGCAATCCGTATTGCGCCGTATGCGAAAGTTGCATGCCGCCGATCCCGGCGCCGACCGCGGGTTGGAGGCGAAACATGCGGAAACTTTACCGGCTGGCATTGGCTTATGGCGCCGCCTGCTAACATTACGCTCCACCGGCGCACCCGTGAGCGGGCCTTCACCGGCCGGATTACCCTAAACTTGAAGCATTACTTTTAACGCAAAACAGGAAACACAAAATGAACAGAATGCTGGTATCACTGGTAGTAGCCGCGCCGCTGGCTTTGACGGGGTGTGGCGCGAAGGATGACAAGGCCGCCGCCACGGGATCGGCTCCGTCATCGAGTTCTTCGGCGCCAACGGAGAAAGCTAAACCAACAGCAGATAAAACAAAGCCGGCAGCCGAGCAGGCGAAGCCCACCGCTGCGCAGCAGGCCATCATCGACGGCGGCAGCGAGACGAAATGGGACGCTCAGGGCATATCGTGGAAGTTGCCCGAGGGCTGGCCCAAAATGCAGGTCATGAAGGAGTCGCTCAATTACGGTTCGCCCGCAAACGGGTTTCTGATCGCATCGATCTCGGTAATGCCGGCGGACTTCCCTGCCAAAATAAGCCTGGATGCAACCTACACGAGCGCTCTGGAACAGTTAAAGCAGGGCAAATACGAGGCAGTCCGTTGGCTCGAGATCGACGGCGTTAAGGGCGTGGAATGGATCGAGGCGATGCCGGAGGACAAGGACGGCGCCCGCCGCCACCAATGGATCGCCTTTCGCAGCTACCAGGGTCAGAATCAGCAGTTGAATGTAATGGTTTCGACAAAGGGATCGAACTTCGATAAACAACGCGACACGTTCACCGCGATCATGTATTCGATGAAGATCCCCAAGGGTTAAGCGAAGAAAAACGCGGCAGCCTTTTCGGACAGCAAGTGCAGGGCAGGCGCGTACTTTGCGCTCGCGCGTGACCAAGGTGCTACCGAGCCCGGCAGGTTGGGGTGACGCAGGAACCCCAACGCCGGTGATTATGCGCCGCAAGCGTTGGGGTTCGCTGCGCTCACCACCAACCTACAAGGGCTACACATGCCCAAAACGCCACCGTTCCACCGTCGCGCGCTCGTAAACGCCGCCGGGATTAAACGGCAGCCCCGCCCAGAACGCATCCGCCTCGGCCTTGTTTGCCACGTCGATCATGATGAGGCTGCCGATCATTTGCGTGCCGGTGTCGTCGAGCAGCGGCCCCCGCGCAATGTAGATTTGCGGGTGGCGATCCAGGTATTTGTGCTGCGCCTCGCGCAGCGGTACGCGGCGCGCGGCGCCGTCGGGCTTGTCGTGCGCGTGAATCACGAACTGCATGGTGTCGGGCTTGCGCTTGTAGTCGCGCTGCCGCACGGTGAGGCTTGGCCGCCAGCGTTCGATGCTGATGGATTCAAAGATACCGGCCGTGGTGTAGGGGTCGGCATTGATGTAGGCCTGCGCCGCCGCGCGATCGGGGAACTCGATCAGCCGCA
Organism: Bordetella parapertussis; assembly: GCA_945901405.1. GTDB lineage: Bacteria > Pseudomonadota > Gammaproteobacteria > Burkholderiales > SG8-41 > CAMDLH01. The sequence continues at coordinate 30,487 of CAMDLH010000020.1, forward strand.
GGCTGCCGATGGCGTTTTTGTTGTCGTTGGTGAAGATCGGCCCTGAATACCAGGTGACTTCGGGGTAGCCGTCGAGAAATTTGGTATGGGCCGGCAGTGTCGCCACGCGCAATTCGTCGATTGCGGGTTTGGCGCGGCATTTGATGAGCCAGTGCATGGGTAGTGTCTCCTTTTTTCTTTCTGGCGGGATTCGCATCCGCACCGCAGTGAATTCCTCGCAGACTACAAATCATTCGCCCGGGACGCAAGCGCGGCACGATCTCAGATAAATTCAGACTTGAGAAATGTAAAGTTTTACTTTATATTTCTCAAATGCCTTCCATCCCCCGGCTGCTTGAAGACGAGCTCGCGCGCGCCGCGCGCCAGTTTCCCGCGCTGGTGCTCACCGGGCCGCGCCGCGCGGGTAAGACCACGGTGCTGCGCAAGCTTTTTCCGAAGGCCGCGTACGTACTGCTCGAAGACCCGGACATCGTCTCGCGCGTGCGCGCCGATCCGCGTGGCTTTCTCGATGAACTCAAACCGCCGGCGATTCTCGATGAAATCCAGAATGCGCCGGAGTTGTTGAACTACGTGCGAACTCGTATCGATGCCGCGCCCCGGCGGCATGGCCAGTGGTTTTTGACCAGTTCGCAAGAGGCGCCCCTGATGCAGGGTGTTAGCGAATCGCTGGCGGGGCGCGCCGCCATATTTCAACTGTTGCCGATGTCGGTGCTGGAGACGCCGAAGGTGTCGCTATTGCGCGGCGGTTTTCCGGAGGTGTTGGCCGCGCCGCGCTCGGCCGATACGTGGTTTCGCTCCTATGTGCAAACCTATCTCGAACGCGACGTGCGCGCGGTCACCGGCATACGCGACCTCTCGACGTTTCGCCGTTTTCTGGCGCTGGTCGCGAGCCGCTGCGGGCAGATACTTAACAAAACCGATATCGCCGGCCCGCTTGGCGTATCCGTGCCCACCGTTGCGCAATGGTTGAGCGTGCTCGAAATCACCGGGCAAATTTTGCTGATTCCGCCGTACTTTGAAAACTTCGGCAAACGGCTGATTCGTTCGCCCAAGGTCTATTTCGCCGACACCGGCATGGTCTGTCATTTGCTCGGTATAGATTCCGTTCAGGCGCTGGAGCGCTCACCGTTTCTCGGCCCGGTGTTCGAGGCTTTCGTTGCCTCGGAAATCGCCAAAATGCAGGCGGGCGCCGGCCGCCGCCGCGAGTTGTACTATTTTCGCGACCAGCAGGGTTTGGAGGTCGATTTTATCGTGCCCGCTGGCGCGGCGAAACTCGCGCTGATCGAGGCCAAGGCCACGCGCACCGTGTTGCCGCGCATGGCCGAGCCGATTCATCGGCTGGCAGTGGCGATGAAAAACTACCGCACGACCAAATGGGTTGTGCATCGCACATCACCGTCGGGGCCCGCGCAGATGGCGTTGAGTCCAGGCGTCGCTGCCGTGGATATTGCGGGTCTGTTAACAGGCTTGCGCGAGCGCTAAGTGGACAATAGACAAGCCGGCGAGTAATCGAGGCCCATGGCCGGTTCCGCGAATACCCCGAATAGTTACAACGGCGGATAAATGTCCGGCAATAACGCGCCTTCGCGTCTTTGAGAAACCTGAAGCGCCACTTTAGATTTCTCAAACAACGCCGAATTCAATCCTCGCGCTTTTTCTCCCCGCCCAGCGCCTTGACAAGGTCGGTGATCAAGCCCGAAAGCTCGCCCGTCATCAGCGCAAAGTCGATGTCGAATTGTTCATCGGCGTCCTCGGCCTGGCCCTGCGTTTCGTCCTTCAGCACTTCAAGAAACGTCACGCGTTTGACTTGCAGCAATTCGGTGAGCGCGAACGACACGCGCTCTTTCCAGGTGATGCCCAGCCGCGTTGCCGCCTTGCCCGAACTGATGTGGTCGCGGATTTCGCGCCCGTCGAGCGGGTGATTGACGTAACGCACGGTGGCGCGGCCTTCGCTCGCGGCGCGTAACTCCAGATCCTGATCGATGCCGAAGGGCGCGGGCGCCTTGCTCGCGGATAGCCACTTGGTCATCGCCGAAGAAGGCGACACCGCGGTGTCCAGACGCTTGATGGTAATGTTGCCCGCCGCCTTGCGCAGCGTGTCGAGCAGTTCGTCGGCTTTTTTCTCGGCGGCGGTGTCGATTACCAGCCAGTGATTCACCGGATCGATCCACGCGCGCAGCACCCGGCGGCGGGTGAGCGCCTTGGGCATCAACTCCTCGATCACGCGTTCCTTGATTTCGCGCAACTGTTTGCGCCCGACCGGGTGGCCCTGCTTGTCGGCCATCGCCTCGGCGCGCTCCTTGGTCTCTTGATTGATGATCGATGAGGGCAGCAGCCGTTGATTGACGCCGAACGCGATCAGCCAGTGGCGTTCGAGCGCATGCACGTAACGCTCGTTGCCATGCGGGTGTACCCAGCCGCGGCTTTCCATCTGAAAACTGCCGCAGGGCTGCAAGGCGTCGCGCGACAGTTTTTCTTCAAGCGCGTCGAGCGTGAGGCCGTGTTTGGGGTCGAGCCGGAACAGCAGAAGATTCTTGAACCACATATCGATGGGGGCGCGCGCCAAAAAAGCCCGGATTATACTGGCAGGCGTAAGCCACCGACTAAATTTCAGGAGAGCAGCCGTGTCAGCACCTCAATCCAGCGATCACGATCTCAGCCCCGAAGCGATACTTGCGCGCGCCACCGCCGCGCGCGGCGATATTTTTCCCGAGTGGAAACCGATCGCTTATTCCTCGCCGAGAACCTATCACCTGATCAATGAAGCCGGCGGATACTTGCATCAGTATCACGGCCACGGCGCATCGGCCGGGCAGCTCTCGGGGCAGATGCGCGAGCTGATCGCGATACCCGCACTGTGCGCGCGCGGTGACATGCGCCACGCGCCCAATCACATCCGCCGCGCGTATCGCATGGGGCTGACCAATCGCGCGTTGTTCGAGGGCGCGGCGGCGTTTGCAACCGTGTCCGGCTGGTCGAGCATGACATTCGTGTCGCTGGCGATCCTGGAGGCGAATAGCAAGGAATATCCGTTCGGCCAGTTGCCGCCCGGCGGCGAGCCGAAAGAACTCACGCCCTTTGCCGAGATGCAACTCGGCCGCACGCGAAAATCCAGCGCGCCCGAAAGCATGGCCGCCACGCCCGAGTGGCAATACGCCGCAGGCATCGATGCCGAGCTCGTGCGCCGCGCGGCAGCATTTGCCGATCACTGCATGGCGGCCGATGGCGACCAAGACAACATCCTCGGCGCAGGCCCGCGCGAACTCATTGTGATCGCCGCGTTATGCACGCGCGGCGAAGTCGGGCTTGCCGCCGAACACATGCGCCGCGCCTACGATTACGGCATGACCAAACGCAATGTGCTGGAAGCTATTTGCTGTGTGCTGCCGATGAACGGCATGGCGACGGGGACTTTGGGGCTGCGGGCCATGCAGCATGCGGATGCAGCTTGAAGCAGGCGTAGGATGGGTGAAACCCATCACAAACGCAGCGGCCATTGCGATGGGTTTCACCCATCCTACGGCAGCTATATATGGGAGGGCAGAAAAACGTCAATAAAAACAATTACTTACCGCCGCCCAGATATTCAATCCCGATCACGTATTCAACCATGCGCCACGCGGCGCCGTCTTTCGCAAAACACGCGCGTGGCTCTATCGCGCTGCGGATGGTTTCTTCGGGCACGAAACCATCGCGCTCGCGGTAGCGCACCTTCACCCAGCGTTGCGTGAGGCGTGATTCCACATCCGCCACATCCCAGTCGCGCACCTCGATGATGTCGTAGGACAACGAACCCAACGTCTGCGAGGCATGCGTGGGCGCGCCTTTTACCGAAACATCTTTCGCCACGATGGCGCCGCTGTCGTACGGATCAACATCATCCAGCGGCCACTTGATCGGCACATACGGTGCGCACAAGAGCTTCGGCCCCTTCGCCGGCAAATACCAGGTGCTGCCGAGCGACAACGCCGCTGTAAGATCGCGCAGCAGCCGGTCGCTTTTGGTATCAAGTTCCCAATGCTTGCGAAACTCCACGATGCCGCGCGGCGAATCGAGCGCGTTGACGATATCGCGGTCAACCACCGCCAACAACGCGCGCCGGTCGCCGCGTTTTAACGCCGCGAGCAAGCGGTCGCGAAACACCACCCACGACGGGTCGTAACTGCCCTCGTCCACGAACGGCATCTTGCGTTCAACGGGGGGCTTGGCCGCGCGCGCGGGCGGCGTTGCGGGCTTATCAACCGGCTCGGTTGGTTGTGGGGCTTGCACCGCCGGCGGCGCGGCGGCGTCCTGCGCGAACGCGCGCACCGCCCCTGCCGCGGGCAGCAGCGTGCATGCAATTGCAATGAGTATGGAGCGAGTCATTTGTGCCGAGTATCGAACGAGGCGCGTATGTTAAGCGCAGCGGGTGTTCGATACAACCGCAGTCCCAACCGCTATCGCTACCGTCATCGTGCGGCGGCCAACTGCCGCGCGACTGCGGTCACTATTTTTGCCATTGCCGCCGCCACGGGTGTAAGCGGCGGGTCCTTGCGCACGAGCATCCCTATGGTCATTGTCGGCATGGGTTCTGCAATGGCGATTTCTTGCAGTAAATCACTCGCGGGCCTGGACGCGGCAAGCAAGCGGCGTCCATAAATACCCAGCGCATCGGATTTTGCGATCATCGACAGCGCGAGATTGTAAGAGTCGCATTGCGCGATCATGTGCGGTGGCGGCATGCCTGCCGCGGCAAACAGGCGGCTCACCGGCTCCAGCGGCGTACTGGTATCCCGCAGTCTTCCCACCCCTGTCGTCGCCCCCAATTGCTTAATGGACCCTGCGTTGCGCATGGGGTGATTCTTGCGCCCAACGACGATAAAATGTTCACGGAATAAGGGCCGGAAGTTCAGCGCCGGATCGAGTTTCGCGTCGAGTTTAGGCCCCATCACAAAGTCCAGCGTCCCGTCGCGCATCATCGGCAGCAGTGAGCTGGGGTGGCCTTCGGTAATATGAGCGGATACAGCCGGGTATTGTTGGTGAAAGCGGAGGACGGCCTCCGGCGCGATGAGCAACGCGGCAGCCGGGCCGACGCCGAATGCCACCGACCCGCCGCCTTGGCCCGCGAGTTGCGCGATTTCTTCTTCTGCTTTGCGCAACTCCGTCTGTGCGGCGCGCGCACGCGCGTAAAATGCGCGTCCTGCCGGAGTCGCCACCACGCCGTGGTTGGTACGCCGCACCAGTTGGGTGTGTAATTCGGCTTCGAGTCCGCGCAGGCTTTTCGTGATGGCAGGCTGCGACAAGCCGGTTTTGCGCGCGGCGGCATGGATGCTGCCTTCTTCGATGACCGCGAGAAAATCTTCAATTTGCCGCAGGCGCATGGGATAACTCCGGGTTATCGTAGTAATTACTTTTCCATCTTACATCGGGATCGGATGCCGTGGTCTACTGTGATTCATGCCCGGCGACAATGGGCGCAACCGGAGGTGGAACATGAATGCCAATACCTATCGCTCGTGTTTGTTGGCCGCTGGGGCTGCAATTGTAGTAACGCTGGGATTGCATGCGATGGCGCATGCGGCCACGCCCTCAGTTGCTGCCTCCGCCTGGCCAGGCAAACCGATACGTATCATTGTGGGTACTACGGCAGGTTCGCCGCCGGACGTCGTGGCGCGCCTCCTGGGCGAACGGTTAGTTGCCGCCCTCGGACAGCCAGTGGTGGTTGAAAATCGCCCAGGAGCGATTGGATCGATAGGTCTCAACACCGTGGCCAAGGCCACGCCTGACGGCTATACATTCGGTATTATTTCATTGGGCTACCTGCTCTCACCCACCCTGCTGCCCCATGTTCCCTTTGACATGGTTGCCGACCTGGCGCCGGTGATCCAGACCAATTGGGAGTCTCAGTTGCTGGTCGTGCGCGCGACGTCGCCGTGGAAATCGGTTAAGGATATTGTTGCTCACGCCAAATCACAGCCGGATCGGATGACATTCGCCTCCGGCGGTAATGCCACGCCTGCACACCTGACGGGTGAATTTTTCAAACGGCACGCCGGCATTAGTATCCGGCATGTGCCGTTCAAGGGTGCGCCGGCGGGCGTGACGGCAGTCGTCGGCGAGCAGGTGGATTTGATGTTTGCCGCGACGCCAGCTGCCGGACCGCACATCCAATCCGGGAGGCTGCGCGCGCTGGCTACACCCGCGCCGCGCCGAGTGCCGGCATTTCCCGATGTGCCCACCATGGTCGAGCTCGGCTATGCGGGTGTCGAGATACGCGGGTGGCACGGACTGGTCGCGCCGAGCGCAACGCCGAAGGCCATCATTGTGAGAATGGCAATCGAGATCGCAAGGATCACGGAATCGCCCGACATCAAGGCGCGATTCGTGACGCTGGGGATGGAGGCCGCGGCGGAAGGCGGGAGCGATGCGTTTGGAAAATTCTTTCGCTCGGAATTCGCGCGCTGGTCGAAAGTGGCGCGCGACGCCGGCATACGCGCGGAGTGAATGCCATGGCATCAGTACGCAACATCCTGTTCATTATGTGCGATCAGTTACGCGCGGATTATTTGTCGTGTTATGGGCACCCGCGCCTTGCAACACCCCACATCGACCGGCTGGCGGCGATGGGCACGCGCTTCACGCGCGCCTACGTGCAGGGTTCGGTGTGCGGGCCGTCGCGCATGTCGTTCTACACCGGGCGCTATGTGATGAGCCACGGTGTTACGTGGAATTTCGTGCCACTGCCGGCGGGCGAACGCACGCTGGGGGACTATCTGCGCGCGGCGGGGTTGCGCACGGTCGTGGTAGGGAAAACCCACGCTGCGTCTGACGTTGAAGGCATCACGCGATTTAGCTTAAGCCCGGAAGCGGGTGCGGGCTTGTTGCTGGCTGAAGCGGGGTTCGAGCCGTATGCGCGTCACGACGGCATCATTACGGACAACCGCATTGAAAAGCACGGCGGTGTTTACAGCACGTATCTGAAAGCAAAGGGTTATGCCGGACGTAATCCGTGGCACGACTACGCGAATTCTGCTGCCGCGCCCGATGGCGGCATCGCCAGCGGCTGGAACATGCGCAACGCGAAGCTGGCGGCCCGCGTCGCCGAGGCCGACTCGGAAACCGCATGGACCACCCACCGCGCAATGGATTTTATCCGCGAGCAGGGTGAGCAGCCGTGGTGTTTGCATCTGTCGTATATCAAGCCGCACTGGCCTTATATTGCGCCGGCACCGTATCACGCGGCGTTTGGCGCGGACGATTGCATGGCGCCGGTGCGTGCGGCACACGAACGCGAGGACGCGCATCCGGTGTATCGCGCGTTTCGCCAGCACCGGGAGGGCGAAGCATTTTCACGGGATGAAGTGCGGCGCACGGTGATTCCGGCCTACATGGGGTTGGTTAAACAGATCGACGATCACATCGGGCGGCTGCTTGCGTTTCTTGAACAAGCCGGGCGCATGAGTGACACGATGATCGCATTCACCAGCGACCACGGCGATTATCTCGGCGATCACTGGCTCGGCGAAAAGGAAATGATGTTCGAGCAGGGCGTGCGTGTACCGCTGATTGTGGTTGATCCCTCGTCCGGGGCCGCGCGTGGTGCGGTGTCGGATGCGCTGGTGGAAGCCATCGATCTCGTGCCTACGTTTCTCGACGCGCTGGCACAACCGATCTCCGATCACATCATCGAAGGCCAATCGCTGTTGCCCTTGCTGCATGGCGGCGCCGCGCCCGCGCGCGATGCCGTTTTCTGCGAACTCGACTATGCGTTCTACGCCGCGCGGCGCACGCTGAATCGTGACGCGGACAACGCACGTGCCGTGATGGCAGGCACGCGCGACTGGAAGCTTATTCACTACGATGGATTTCCGCCGCAGTTATTCGACCTGGTGAACGATCCGCAAGAACTCAGCGACCGCGGCACGGATGCGGGCCTGGCTGCCGTGCGGCGCGAGCTCTACGACCGGCTTTTTAACTGGATGAGACAGCGCCGCAATCGCATTACGCTGCCAGGCGCACAAGTGATCGGACGCAGCAGCCCCGACGTTGGCGGCGGCGTCATTATCGGACGGTGGTAACGCACTGGTGCTATAATTTTCATCAAATTACAATCGCTTGCACAGCAAATTTGACAGGAAAATCATGGCGCGCATCGAAGTAAAGTCCGAAATCACCGGCACCGTATGGCAAGTCAAATCCAAACCCGGCGACACTGTTGAATCCGGCGATACGCTGGTGGTGATCGAATCCATGAAGATGGAAATCCCCGTCATCACCGAAGACGGCGGCGTGGTGAAAGAAATCCTCGTCAAGGAAAAAGACCCGGTAGCCGAGGGGCAGGTTGTCGCCGTACTCGAAGGTTAGTCTCCGCTGCCGTCGTAATCCGTAGGATGGGTGGAACCCATCAACATTTTGCAGTGTTCTTGATGGGTTACGCTCCGCTTCACCCATCCTACCGGGCCCGTTCCAACCGCAAATGACCTGGCAACCCGAAATCGACGACATCCACCGCCGCCGCGCCTTGGCCGAGGCGTGCGGCGGTGCCGATGCGGTGGCGAAGCATCACGCCGGCGGCAAGCTCACGGTGCGCGAACGCATCGCGGGCTTGCTTGATGCGGGAAGCTTTCGCGAAGTCGGCAAACTCGCGGGCCGCGCGAGCTACAACGCGGACGGCACATTAAAAACGTTTGAACCCGCGCCGTACGTGATGGGCATCGGCAATCTCAATGGCCGGCCCATCGCCATCGGCGGCGAGGATTACACCATCCGCGCGGGCACCAGCTTCGGCAGTGACCGGCGCAAGGGCGGCCAGGGCGGCTTCATCGAAGACCTTGCCTACGAGTACCGCATTCCGCTCATCAACTTGTGCGACGGCACCGGCGGCACGGTCAACACCACGCGGCGCAAGGGCTACGCGGTGGTGCCGGGTCACGGGCAGGATGGCTTTGAGCGCTCGGTCGATCTGATGGAGATCGTGCCGGTGGTGAGCGCGGTGCTGGGCACCACGGCGGGCGGGCCGTCCGCGCGCGCGATACTTTCGCACTGGTCGATCATGGTTGCCGGCACCAGCCAGATTTTCGCGGCGGGGCCGCCGGTGGTGGAGCGCGCCTTTCCCGCCAACGGCAAGATCACCAAGGAAGAACTCGGCGGCGCAAAAGTCGCGGCGGATACCGCCGGCACTATCGACAACGTGGCGACAAGCGAAGTGGATTGTTTCGCACAGATGAAACGTTTTATGTCGTTCATGCCGCAGAACGTGTGGGAGCTGCCGCCGGTGGTTGACGTGGGCGACCCGGTTGATCGCTGCGAAGACGCGCTGGCGAGCATCATCCCGCGCTCGACGCGTCAGCCGTACGACATGCGCAAGCTGATCGCGCTGATCGTGGATCGTGAATCTTCATTCGAGATTCAACCGGGTTTCGGCCGCGCTGTCATCACGGTGCTCGCGCGCATGAACGGCAAGGTTGTCGGCGCGATCGGCAACAATCCGACTTACGGCGGCATCATGGATGTCAAAGCCGCGCGCAAGCAGTCGCATTTCATCGAACTGTGCGATCAGTTCAACATACCGCTGATATTTTTCTCCGACATTCCCGGCCTGATGGTCGGCGTCGAATCCGAATCGAACGCGATCCTGCGCGAAGGCATGCGCGCGCGCTTTATCGGCTTGCAGGTCAGCGTGCCGGTGTTCACGGTGATCGTGCGTAAATGTTATGGCGTGGCCGGCGGCAGCACCATCGACCGGCGCGGCCTCAATTTCAAAATCGCGTGGCCTTCCGCTGAGTGGGGCTCGCTGCCGCTCGAAGGCGGCGTGCGAGCAGCGTATAAACGTGAAATCGAAGCCGCGCCCGACCCCACCGCACGCGAAAAGGAAATCGAAACCGAAATCCGCCAACTCGCGTCGCCGTTTCGCACGGCTGAAGCATTCGGCGTTGAAGACCTGATCGATCCGCGCGAAACTCGGCCCTATCTGTGTCAGTTCATCGACGCGTTGCAGGGGCGGCTGCGCTCGCAGTTGGGGCCGAAGCGTAAAGCAGGAACGCGACCATGATGTGCGTAGGTTGGCGGTGAGCGTAGCGAACCCCAACAAGAGTGGTGCATGACCGCCAACGTTGGGGTTCGCTACGCTCACCACCAACCTACGAAGTTATTGAGTGATTGTAAGCAATTGTTTTTATTGATATTTTTGGAGTAACCTATGCCAAGACCAGAGATCGAAGGTGATTGGGTAATGGGCTGGCCGGACCGCAAGCGTTCGGTGATTGCCGCGGGCAAGGATTCACAGGGGCGCGTGATCAACGGCCGCTCGCCCGTCACGCAACTCGAAGGTTTGCTCACGCCCACCGACGCATACTATGTGGTGAATCAACTCGAAGTGCCCGAGCCTATGCATCCCGACGATTGGGTTTTGCAAATCGGCGGTCTGGTCGACAAGCCCATCGAGCTGACGCTGAAGGATTTGCAGAAATTCCCCGGACGCACCGTGCGCGCGGTGACCGAATGCGCGGGCAACGACGCGGGATATTTTGATTATGTTCAGAAAGGCGGCAAGAAACCCTCGCGCATCAATCAGCAGGACATGAACGCGCGCGCGGCGATGCGTGAAAAAAACGCCGTGCCGTCGACGGAAGAAATCAGCAACGAATCAACAACGACTTGCGCGGTGAGCGCAGGCGAATTCACCGGCGTGCCACTCGCGGAAGTGCTGAAAAAAGCCGGCATCAAAAACAACGCGGTGTCGGTACGCTTTCAGGGCTTTGATCGCGGCCAGCCTGATCTCGCCGTGCAGTACCGCTCGGTGGGCCGCTCCGATTTCAAGCTGGTGGACCCCGGCGTAATCAACTACGAAAAAGGCATGCCGCTGGCGAAAGCCATGCACCCCGACACGCTGCTTGCATGGTCGATGAACGGCGAATGGCTCACGCACATCCACGGCGGCCCGGTGCGCGTGGTGACGCCTGGCTGGTCGGGCAACTGGTGGGTGAAATGGGTCGAGCAGATCGAACTGCTCGATCACATTCCGCAGTGCTACTACCAGCATCATTACTTCACCTACGGCGACGGCCCCGACGATCCGAAGAAAGAAATGATCACGTCCATGGGCGTACGCTGCATCATTCTGAATCCGCTGGATGAGGATTCGCCGCTGGAGCGCGGCTCGCACAAGATACAAGGCCGCGCCTGGAGCGGTATGGGCATGATCAAGCGTGTCGAAGTCAGCACCGATAGCGGCAAGAGTTGGCAAGACGCGCACCTCGAAGAACCGGTCGAGCGTTGGCTGTGGGTGCGCTGGTCGCTGCTATGGGAAGTGGACAAACCCGGCGCGTATCAAATCATGGCGCGCGCCACCGATGAAACCGGGCGCGTACAGCCGCAGATCCCGTGGAATTATCAGCGTAAGCACTTTGATGGGATAGTGCCGACGGATGTGGTGGTGGCTTGAATTACATCAAGAACTATTTTGCCGCGGATTTCACAGATGAACACGGATTAAGAGCAGCAATGGAGTTAATCTGTGTTCATCTGTGAAATCCGCGGCTAAGGTTTGTTTGTCGTGCATATCGTAGTTTGCATCAAATACATCCCCGACCCTGAAGCCGCCTTCAGCATGTTCAGCATCGACGAACAGGCGAAGAAGGTCGTGCCGGCGGCAGGATTGAAACACGTGGTCAGCCCGTTTGACGAGCAGGCCATCGAGGCGGCCTTGCGCATACGCGAGCTACACGCAGACACGCGCATCACCGTAATCACGCTGGGCAATGAACTTTCACGCAACGCGCTCAAACATGGCCTTGCGATGGGCGCCGACGATGGCGTGTTGCTCACCGATGCGGTGTTTGAGGATGGCGACACTTACACCACGGCGATCACCCTCGCCGCGGCACTCAAAAAACTCGGCGCGATTGATCTGATGCTCACCGGGCGGCAAGCGGCAGATGGTGACGCGGGCGTGGTCGGCGCGGGGCTGGGCGAGTTGCTGAATATGCCGGTGCTGACATTCGCAATGAACATTGCAATCGAGGGCAACGCAGTGCGTGTGGAACGTGTGCTGGATGACGGCAGCGAAATCGTCGAGGCCGACATGCCTGCGGTGGTCACGGTGTCCAACGAACTCGGCGCGCCGCGAGCGCCTAGCCTGCGCGAAACCATGCGCGCGGCGCGTAAACCCGTGGTGGTGTGGAAGGCGGCCGATTTGGGTCTGGCTGTCGCAGAGGTCGGTACGACTGGCGCACGCAGTGTGCGCGAGCGCGTGTTCGCGCCATCGAAAGTTGTGCAGTGTGAATTCATCGATGCGCCGTCGCCCGAAGAACAAGGCGCGCGGTTGGCGGCGCGCTTGCGCGAGGCGAAGGTATTGTGATGAATCCCGCACGACGCATGCCGGCCCAGGCGCGTAAAGCACGGCGAAATAAACCTGTCGTTCCCGCGCACGCGGGAACCCATAAGGCGTCACAAGTGGCACTGTGTTATGGGTTCCCGCCTGCGCGGGAACGACAAGGCGGGGTATTCCAGTGAATATCCTCGTCATTGCCGAGATGGCGCAGAATCGGCCCGCCGCGGCGAGCCTCGAACACCTGGCGCTTGCGCGCAGCCTTGCCGGTAAAGGGCGCGTGATTGTGTTGTTGCCCGGCGCGCAACCCGCCGCCGCCGAATCACTGATCACGTGCGGCGCCGATAAAGTGATGGTCGGCAAGCGCGAGGCATTCGACGGCTACAACAGCGATGCGTGGACAGCCTGCGCGGCCGCCAGCGCGCATGAACACGCGGCTACGCTGATACTCGCGGCGCACACGCCGCGCGGCGCCGATCTCGCGCCCCGCCTCGCGTTTCGGCTCAACGCCGCGTGCGCCACCGGCTGCGTGAGCGTGGAGCAACAAAATGGCGCGCTGCTTTTCACGCGCGCGAGCCACGGCGGCAACGTGCGCGAAACGCTGCGCATGAAAACACCCATCGTGGTGGCAACGGTGCGCGCCGGCATATACGATGCGCTGCCCGCCGACACGGAACGTAAAGGCGAAATCGTCACCATAAGCGCCGCGCCGGCGTCACGGGTGCGTGTGATCGAGCGCAAACGCGAATCCGATGCAGGCGTGCGACTTGAAGACGCAAAAGTTATCATCGCAGGCGGACGCGGGCTTAATGGTCCTGAAGGTTTTGCAGTGCTGGAACCGCTGGCCAAGGTGTTGGGCGGCGTGGTCGGTGCGAGCCGCGTGCCGTGCGATCTGGGCTGGTGTTCGCACGCGATGCAAATCGGACTTACCGGCAAGACCGTGACACCGGAGTTGTATATCGCGGTGGGCATCTCGGGCGCCAGCCATCATCTGGCGGGCTGCGGCAATGCAAAGACGATAGTCGCCATCAATACCGATAAAGACGCGGCGATATTTCGCGAAGCGAAGTTTGGCGTGGTGGGTGATTTCGCGAAGGTGATCCCGGCGCTGACGGCGGCTATACGCGCGCTGCCGAAAGCGATGTAAGTAATTGTTTAAAAGCAAAACATTTGACACAGATTTCGCGGATTTACACAGATTAACCCTCTGCGGCCGGGGTTGATGTTATCTGCGTTAATCTGCGAAATCTGTGTCAAAACGTTTTTGAAGTTGTAATTGGAGACCAACATGGCATTCGAAACATTACTCGCCGAATACGAAGCGCGCCGCGCGAAGGCGCTGGCTGGCGGCGGCGCGGACAAGTACGCGAAGCGCACCGCGAAGGGCATCCTAAACGCGCGCGAACGCATCACGCAGTTAGTGGATTCGGATTCGTTCATCGAATCCGGTTTGTTCGGCAGCTCGGGCGTGTATCCCGAGCAAGCCGACGAAACGCAAACCGACGGCAAGATCGCGGGCTACGCCAGGATCGATGGCCGCGACGTGGCCATCGTCGTGAACGATTTCACCGTCAAGGGCGCGTCCACCTCATCCACCAACGGCAAAAAAGTCGGTCACATGAAGCGTACCGCCACCGAGCGCGGCATGCCGCTGGTGCTGCTGGGCGAATCCACCGGTGCGCGGCTGCCCGACGCGATGGGCGCGCGCGGCATGGGCTTGTTGCTCGGCAACGACAACACGCAGTTTCGCCGCACGCGCGAGACGCCGATGGCTGCCGCCGCATTCGGCCCGGCGTTCGGTTCATCGACTTGGATGATGTGTCTCTCCGATTTCGCCGTGATGCAAAAAGGCTCGACCGTGGCGGTGTCCAGCCCTGGCCTCGTGTCGATGGCGCTGGGTGAAAAAGTCAACGCCGAGGATCTCGGCGGCTGGCGTTTGCACTCCGATATCACGGGGCTGGTCGATCAGGCCGTCGATACCGAGGAAGAAGTATTCGCGGCGATCAAAAAGTTTTTGTCGTATATGCCGAGCCATCACAAAGAGGCGCCGCCAGACGTACCCGTCCCTTCGGGATCAGGCGCGGACATGGATAAGGTATTCGACATGCTGCCGGAGAAACGCACGCAGGTGTACGACATGAAGCGCATCATCCGCTGCGTGGTGGATAAAGACACCATGTTTGAATTGAAGCCGCGGTTTGGCAAAAGCGCGGTGACCACGCTCGCGCGCCTCGGCGGCAAGAGTGTGGGCATCGTCGCCAACAATCCGCTGCATCGCGGCGGCGCGCTCGATGCCGATGCGTGTCGAAAAATCGTGGATTTTTTGGTGATGTGCGATTCGTTCAACGTGCCCATCGTGCTGCTGGTCGACACACCCGGTTTCCAGATCGGCACCGAAGCGGAGAAGGCCGGCGCGCCGGGGCGCATCATGAATTTCATGAACGCGATGACGCTGCTCACCGTGCCGCACCTGTCGGTGATCGTGCGCAAAAGCTACGGGCGCGCCTATGTGTGCATGGGCGGCGGCCGCCACTCCGACGACATCGCCGCATGGCCCAGCGCGGAGATCAGTTTTATGAGCCCCGAGTTCGCCACCAAGATCGTGCATGGCGTGGGCTTCGGCGAGCCGGGCTACGAAGACGCTCTGAAAAAAATCGAACAAGGCATCGACGTGTGGGGTCTCGCATCGGTGTACGCAACACAGGCCGTGATCAACCCGCGCGACACGCGCGACTACCTGATACGCATGCTCGATGTTTATAAGTTGCGCATGACCAAGGGCGTGGGGCAGCATTTGATGCGCACATGGCCTACTTCTTATTAACTACCGTGAAGGGGTGAAGGGGTAAAGGGGTAAAGGGGGTACCCTGTTCACCGCTTCACTCCTTCACAACTTCACAAGAATTCAAATGTTCAGCAAAGTAATAGTAGCCAACCGCGGCGCGGTAGCCAGCAGAGTTCTGCGTGCCCTAAACGAAATGGGCATCCAATCCGTCGCGCTCTATTCCGAGGCCGACGCCGGTGCGCCGTATCTGGCGATGGCGAGCGAGACGTACGCCATCGGCCCGCCCCCCGCGCGCGAGAGTTATCTTAATCAGGATTTGATCCTCGACATCATCCGCCAATCGCACGCCGATGGTTTGCATCCTGGTTACGGATTTCTATCGGAGAACGCGGGCTTCGCGCAGCGCGTGATCGATGCCGGCGCACGCTTTATCGGCCCGTCGCCGAAGTGGATCGACGCCATGGGCCACAAAACCCGCGCGCGTGAGTTGGCGGCACAACATGGCATGCCGATGTCCAAAGGCTCGGCGGTGTTGCCTATGGACAATGAATTGATACTCCAAGCCGCACGCGAGATCGGTTATCCGGTGCTGGTAAAACCCGCCGGCGGCGGCGGCGGCATTGGCATGTTGCCCGCGAAGGACGAAGCGCGGTTGCTCGAAACCGTGGAGCGCTCGCGCTCGATGGCGAGCCGCGGCTTCGGTAACGCCGAGGTGTATCTGGAGCGCCTGTTTGAAAAGCCGCGCCATGTGGAGTTTCAGATTCTGGGCGATCAACACGGCAACGTGGCGCATCTGTTCGAGCGCGATTGCTCGACGCAGCGCCGCAACCAGAAGGTGATCGAGGAAGCGCCGGGGCCGCTGATTCCGCGCGCGCTTGCACAACAAACCGCCGGGCACATCACCGGCATCATGAAGAAGCTCGGCTACGACAACATCGGCACGGTGGAAATGCTGATGGGCGCGGACGGCTCGTTCAACTTTCTGGAAATGAACACGCGCTTGCAAGTGGAGCATGGCGTTACCGAGGAAATCACCGGCGTCGATCTGGTTAAAGCGCAGATACGTTCCGCCGCTGGCGAAAAGCTGACGGATATTTTGCCCGCAAAGATTGAGATCAAAGGCCACGCCATACAAGCACGTGTCTACGCCGAGGACCCGAAGAATTTTTTCCCCTCGCCCGGCAAGTTGAATGTGTTCCGCCCGCCGATGGATAAATCCGTGCGCGTGGAAACCGGTTTCGCCGAGGGCCGCGACGTGACGCCGCATTACGACCCGATGATCGCCAAGGTGATAGCGCACGCGGACACGCGCGACGCCGCCATCGACAAACTCACCGCTGCACTCGAAGCATTCGAGATTCAGGGTTTGAAGCACAATATCCCGGCGGTACTCGCGATTTTGAAATCGGAACCATTCCGCGCGGGGCAGGTGCATACTGGGTTGATACCGGAAGTGTTGAAGAAAAAGGCTTAAGCCGAACAATGAAAGTCCCCTCCCCGTCAAGGGGGAAGGAGAACAATGGGAAGAATCGATGACATCGCAAGAATTGATAGCGCACGCGAGAGCACAAAAACGCAGCGCGCTCGACGAACAAGCAGGCAAATCGCTGCTCGCACAGTACGGCGTTGCCGTTCCGAAATCGCTCTCGGTAAAAAATGCAGGCGAAGTTGACGCCGCGTTCACCACGCTGAACGCGCCCGTTGCTGTCAAAATCATGTCGCCCGACATTCTGCACAAGAGCGACGCGGGCGGCGTGAAGGTCGGCCTCAAATCCGCGGCAGAGGTCAAAGACGCCATCAACGCCATGGCCGCCTCGCCGCAAATAAAAGTTGCGCGCATCGACGGTTATCTGATCGAGGAAATGGCGCCCGCCGGGCAAGAGCTCGTCATCGGCGGCTTGCGCGACCCCTACTTCGGGCCGCTGGTGATGGTGGGGCTGGGCGGCATCTTCGTCGAAGTGCTGCGCGACGTGTCGTTTCGCATCTGCCCGATCACCCGGCTCGACGCCGAAGAAATGCTCGATGAGTTGAAAGGCGCGGCGATACTCGCCGGCGCGCGCGGGCGCAAGCCGGCGTCGCGCGCGGCCATCATTGACGCGCTGCTCAAAATCGGCGGCGACAACGGCTTGCTGATGCAACACGCGGACGACATCAGCGAGGCCGATATCAATCCTCTGATCGTTTCCGACACCGCCGCGGTGGCGGTTGATGCGCGATTTATCCTTGGCTAAAAAGATGAATAAAAACAATAACTTACAGGATTTCTCGTGCTTCTTCGAGCCGCGCACGGTGGCGGTGGTCGGCGCCTCCGCCAAAAACACGCATGCGCTGCCCAACACTTTTATCCGACGCATCAAGGCGTTTGGTTTTACCGGCGAGATCTATCCGATCAACCCCACCGCCGATGAGATCGAGGGCTTGCCTTGCTACAAGTCGCTCGCCGACACGCCCAAGCCGGTGGATTACGCCTACATCGGCGTGAGTGGCGCGCAAATTCCCGCCATGCTCGAAGCCGCGAAGGGGCGCACGCAATTCGCGCACGTGGTGTCCAGCGGCTTTGGCGAAGTGGAGGAAGGCCGCGCGCTGCAGGATGAACTCGTCGCCGCCGCGCGCGCGGGCGGCATGCGTCTGGTGGGGCCGAATTGCATGGGACTTTATTCGCCGCGCGGGCGCATCACCTTCGCCGAAGTCGGCCCGTGGGAGCTGGGCCACGTTGGCGTGGTGTCGCAAAGCGGGGGCCTCGGCACCGATATCATTCGCCGCGGGCGCAACCGCGGCGTGAAGTTTTCCGCGCTGGTGACGGCGGGCAACTGCGCGGATGTCACACCGGCGGAGTTCGTCGAATATTACTTCGCCGACGCGCAAACGCGCGTCATCGGCCTCTACCTCGAAACCGCCAGAGACGGGCGGCGTTTGTTTGAACTGCTGCGCGCGCAAAAGGCGTCGAAACCCGTGGTGATCCTCAAGGGAGGGCGCACGCAGCAGGGTCTGGCGGCGGCGGCTTCGCACACCGGATCGCTGGCGGGGGATGATCGCGTGTGGGTGGCGCTCTCAAGGCAGACCGGCTGCGTGATGGTCGATACGCTGGATCAGTTTGTCGATACGCTGCTGTTGTTTCAGTCGGTCAAACCCAATGTGGCGCATCCCACCAAACGCGTTGCGCTGTTCGGCAACGGCGGCGGCACCAGCGTTCTGGCCACCGATTATTTTGCGCGCCTCGGGCTGGATGTCACGCCGTTCGAGCAAAAGGCGATCGACGAACTCGCGGCGCTGAAAATGCCGCCGGGCACCAGCATCACCAACCCGGTCGATTGCCCGGTCGGCACGCTGTCGCAGGACGAGGGCCGCGTGGCGGAAAAAATTCTCGACATCATTTACGCCAGCGGCAAGCCCGATGCGCTGGTGATGCACCTGAATCTGTCCGCGTTCGCCGGGCGCGTCAAACCCGAGGTGCTGGATAACCTGATGGCCGCCGCGCTGCGCGTGCGCGACAAGTATCCGGGCCAGGCGCATTTCATGCTGGTGCTGCGCTCCGACGGCGAGCCCGCGCTCGAAGAACGCAAGCGCGAATTTCGCGCCAAGGCAGTGGCGCAGGGCGTGCCGGTTTACGACGAGATGTCCAACGCCGGCCACGCGCTCGCGGCACTCGCCGCGCACGAGCGCTACACTTGCACGCGCGGGCGCACGGCATGACGGCGCCCGCCACCGTGCTACCGCTCGCGGGCATACGCGTGCTCGAACTCGGCACCACCATCGCCGGGCCGTTCTGCGCGCGGCTGATGGGCGACTTCGGCGCCGAGGTGATCAAGGTCGAAGCGCTCGACGGCGATCCGATCCGTGTCTCGGGCAAACGTTTCAAGGGCAAGCCGCTGTATGCCGCGAGCCTGTCGCGCAACAAACGGCTGATCGCGGTCGATCTGCGCACGCCCGAAGGGCAGGACATCATTCGCAAGCTGATTCCCAAGTGCGACATCCTGGTTGAAAATTTCCGCCCCGGCACGCTGGAGAAATGGGGCTTTGGCTACGATGAACTGGCGAAACTCAATCGCGGCCTCATCATGGTGCGCGTGTCCGGTTACGGGCAAACCGGGCCGTACAGCCAGCGCCCCGGCTACGGCGTGGTGTGCGAGGCGGTGGGCGGGCTGCGCTTCGTGAATGGCGACCCCAGCACGCCGCCGGCGCGCGCCAACATCGCGCTTACCGATTGCATCACGGGCCTGTATGCCGCGTTCGGCGCGATGATGGCGCTGCATCATCGTCACGCCACGGGCGTGGGCCAGGTGATCGACGCCGCGCTCTACGAATGCGCCTTCAGCTTCATGGAGACACACGTGCCGGCGTACGAAAAGTTGGGCTACGTCGCGCAGCGCGAAGGCTCGGGCCACTCCGACAGCGTGATCAACAACCTGTTCACCACCAGGGATGGCATCTACGTGCACATCCAGGGCTCGCAGACCAATTCGTTTCGCCGCTTGTGCGAGGGCATGGGCATGCCCGAAGTTTTTGCCGATGCGCGGTTCAACACGCGCGTCGAGCGCGTGAAGCACACGCAAGAGATCGAGGCCATCGTCGGTGAGTGGGTCGCCGCGCGTGATTATGCCGAGGTCGAAAAAGCGCTGTCGGCCGGCGACGTGGTGTTCACGCGCATTTATTCGATGGCGGACATTTTCAAGGATCCGCATTACGCCGCGCGCGGCATGCTGGCGAAAATCCCGGATGATGATTTCGGCACCATCACCGTGCCCGCGCCGGTGCCGCGTTTATCGAAAACACCTGGGCGCATTCTCAAAAGCGGCGGCAAGATTGGCGAGAGCACGCGCGCGGTGCTGCGCGAACTCGCGGGGCTTGGCGATGATGAAATCACGCGCTTGCAACAGGCCAAAGTGATCCATTGTGCGCAAATGCCGGACAATGCATAAGTATTTGTTTTTATTATGGTTTTTGTTGAGCGCTGGCGCCGCCTCGGCGGCTGACTGGAAGCCCGATAAAAATGTAGAGTTGATTGTCAGCACCGCGGCGGGCGGCAATCAGGATTTGACCGCGCGCACCATCCAGCGCATCTGGCAGGAGCGGCGCATCGTCTCCAACGTGCTGGTGATCAACAAGCCCGGCGGCGGCGGCAACATCGCCAGCGTTTACATCGGCCAGCATCAGCGCGACGCGCATTACCTGATGGTGCTCGCGCCGACGACATTCACCAATCGGATCACCGGTTCGGGCACTGCGCTGATCGGCGACTTCACGCCGCTGGCGCTGTTGTTCAACGAAAATATTTTCATCAGCGTGAAAGCCGATTCACCCATCAAGACGGGGCGCGATCTGATCGAGCGGCTGCGCCGCGATCCCGCCTCGCTGAGCATCGCGGTTGCGAGCGCGCTGGGCAACCACATACACGTCGGCATCGCGCTGCCGATGAAAGCCGCCGGCATCGATGTGCGCAAAATGAAAGTCGTCGCGTTCAAATCGTCGGCCGATTCTCTGGTGGCGCTGGCGGGCGGGCACATCGACGTCACCGCGTCCACCTTCGGCACGGTGATACCGCATCTAACCGCGGGGCGCGTGCGCGTGATCGCGGTCAGCGCCGCGCAACGGCTGCCCGGCGTGTTGTCGGAAGTGCCGACGTGGAAGGAGCAAGGCGCGGATACTGCCTTCGCCAGTTGGCGCGGCATCGTCGGCGCAAAGGGCATGAACGGCGCGCAAATCGCCTACTATGATCAGGCGTTCGCCGCGCTCGCCGCCAGCGGCGAATGGCGCAAGGATGTCGAGAAAAATTATTGGGTAAATCATTATTTGCCCAGCCGCGAGGCGGCGAAGTATTGGACGGCGCAGTATCGCGAGCTGGAAGACATATTGACCGAGTTGGGGCTGGCGAAGAAAGCAAATTAATTTGCAGGACGGGTGAAACTCATCCTACGAACGAAGGAATCGAACATGACTTGGGAAGCCGAAGCCGAAGAAATCAAACAACGCCGCCAGTGGGCAGACGAACTTGGCGGCGCCGAGGCCGTCATGCGTCAACACGAGCGCGGCCATCTCACCGTGCGCGAGCGCATTGCGGGGCTGGTGGATGGCGGATCGTTTCAGGAGGTCGGCAAGCTCGCGGGCAAGGGCGAGTACGTCGATGGCAAGTTGATGAAGGTGCAACCCGCGCCATATGTGATGGGCCTTGCTGAAATCAACGGGCGTTGTGTGGCGGTGGGCGGCGAAGACACCACGGTGCGCGGCGGTACCAGTTGGGGCGACCGGCGGCGCAAGGGCGGACAGGGCGGCTTTTGCGATGATCTTGCCTACTACTATCGCATTCCGCTGGTGCGCCTGATCGATGGCTACGGCGGCGGCGTGGCGTCGGCCAAGCGTGGTTACTCGTTGCTGCCGGGGCGCTCGACCGACCCCGGTGTGAATGTCGCCGAGTTGCTCGGCGTGGTGCCGGTGGTGAGTGCGGTGATGGGCACTGCGGCGGGCGGCCCCGCGCAGCGCGCGGTGATGTCGACGTGGTCGGTGATGGTGAAGAACGCATCGATTTTTGCATCCGGCCCACCGGTGGTCGAGCGCGGCCTCGGACAAAAACTCACCAAGGAAGAACTCGGCGGCCCCAAGGTCGCGGTGGATCTCGCCGGCACCATCGACAACGTTGCGGCGAACGAGCAGGAATGCTTCGCGATGATCCGCAAGTTTTTATCGTACATGCCGCAGAACGTGTGGGAGTTGCCGCCGGTGTCCGCTTGTGATGACCCGATCACGCGGCAGGAAGACGAGTTGATACGCATCGTGCCGCGCGACAAGCGCAAGCCCTACAACATGCGCAAGGTGTTGGAACTGATCGCCGATAAAGACTCGGTGCTGGAAATCCAGCCCACCTACGGACGCTCGTGCATCACGAGTCTGGTGCGCATGGGCGGCTACGCGGCGGGCTTTATCGCCAACAACCCGATGATCGGCGGGCGCATCGATCACAAATCCGCGCGCAAGCAGGCACACTTCATCGAGCTGTGCGACACGTTTCACATTCCCATCGTGTTTTTCATCGACGCGCCGGGCTTCATGATTGGCAAAGAGGCCGAAGAAGCCGCGACTCTGCGCGAAGGCGGGCGCGCGATTTATGCACGGTCTCTGGCGACGGTGCCGATCATGACCGTGGTCACGCGCAAGTGTTACGGCATGGGCGGCGGCGTGGGGCTGGATAAATTCGGTCTGGATTTCAAGGTGGCGTGGCCGTCCGGCGAATGGGGTTCCATCGCGGTGGAGGGCGGTGTCGCGGCGGTGTATAAACGTGAAATCGCCAACGCGCCCGATCCTAAAAAACGCGAAGCCGAAATCGAAGCGGAGCTTAAAAAAATCACCTCGCCGTTTCTCACCGCCGAAGCCTTCGCCATTGAAGACCTGATCGATCCGCGTGAAACGCGCACCTACTTGTGCCGCTTCATCAAGGCGATGCAGAATCGGCTGAAGACTGAACTGGGGCCGAAGCCGCGTTACGGCGTGCGCCCGTGACAACTACTATCAAGGGATTAGGCAAACATGACTCCAAACTACAACTGCGATTTTCGCGCCACCGGCTATCCGCTGCGTCTTTACAGCGGCAAGGATGCGCTCGAAAACCTGCCTTCTGAATTAAAGCGTGCGCGTGCAAAACGCGCGTTCATCGTGTGCGGCCGGTCGGTGTCGCGCAAGACCGATTTGATCGCGCGCATCCGCCGTATCCTCGGCGAAACCTGCGCGGGCTTGTTCGACGAAATGGACAAGGACACGTCGATAGACGCGGTGACGCGCGCCGCCGCGGCGGCGAAAGCGGTTGATGCGGATCTACTGATCAGCGTGGGCGCGGGCAGTGTCACGCAGGGCACGCGCGTGGTGGCGATTCTCATGGCCGAGACGCGCCCGGTGGATGAATTGATCACGCAATACCCGGAAGACCGCCCCGCGATCAGCCCCAAGCTCAATGCGCCCAAGGTGCCCATCATCAACGTGCTCACCGCCGGCACCAGCGCGCAGAATCGCGGCGGCTCGGCGGTGAAAGACCCCAATCGTCCGTACCGCATGGAGTTTTTTGATCCGAAGACGCGGCCGGTGGCGCTGTTCTGGGACGCCGATGCGCTGCTGACAGCGCCCGTGTCGCTGGCGCGCACCACCGCGATGTCGTCCTACTGGCGCTCGCTCACCAACCTTGGCGCGCCGCGCATCTCGCCGCTGGCCGAGGGCGACCGCTTGCAGGCGTGGCGGCTCGCGCAATACGCGCTGCCGCGGGTGAGCAATCCGCTCGATGCCGACGCGCGCATCGCGGTGTGCGCGGCGCAGTTTTTGCAGAACCGCGACGCCGATGACGGCGCGGGCAACGCGGGCAAACACTGGGTGGCGCGCGTGGTGTATGCGTTCTCCACCGCGACGTTTCATTTGCACGCGCACGTAGGCCAGGGCGAAGGCAGCGCCGCGTACACGCCAGGGGTGATGCGTGCATTGGGCGCGCGCGATCCGGAAGCGATGGCGCTGATCGCGCAGGGCCTGGGCGTGTGGCGTGACGGCGACGCGCTCGACCCCGCGCCGCAAAAAGCCGCCGACGAACTGGTGCGCGTGCTTGATTCGGTGGGCATGCCGTCGCGCGTGTCGCAACTCGAAATCCCGCGCGAGAGCCTGCCGCTGATCGTGAAAAATTCGCTGAAAAATTTCAACGCCGACCCCAAGCGCGAATTCGTGCGCGAGCAGGATCACTTGCTCAAGGTAATCGAATCGTGCTGGTAGGTGGTGCGTGACGTGCATCACGCCTATCGAGCTAAGTAACTGTTTTTAAACGATTATTTATCTTGGTGTGTTACAATGGATTACATTTCAAACGCCGAGACGAAGTAAACGACACGCGGCATGCGGCGTTAAAACGGTATGGGAATTCGCCCATATTCACTAGCGGAGAGGAAAATCACTATGCAACTCAAGACCACGATCATCGCGCTTGCCATCGCGTCGCTTCCCGGATTGGCTTTTGCTCAGGCGACCCCTGCGACGCCAGCCACGCCCAGCGACAAGGCCGGCGCGCGCATCGATGCACGCCAAGACAATCAACAAAAGCGTATCGACGCCGGCGTGAAATCCGGTGAGTTGAACAAGAAAGAAGCCGCACGCCTGGATAAAGGCCAGGAGCGCGTGCAGAAAATGGAAGACAAGGCGCGCGCCGACGGCAAGATCACCAAGAAAGAAGCGAAGAAGATCGAACACGCACAGGATCATCAGAGCCAGAAGATTTATCGCGAGAAGCATGACAAGCAAAAAGCCAAGTAAGCCACAGCCATCGCTTCACACTAACGGCCGCATCTTCGGATGCGGCCGTTGTCGTTTTGTCGATTAAAATTTCGTTTTCTTCACGAGCAAAAAAATGGACACGCTGAAAATCGGCATGAAACACACCGTGACGTGGGAAGTCACCGAAGATCGCACCACCCAACGCGGCGCCTACAAGGTCTTCGCCACCTGGTCGATGACGCGCTTGGTGGAATCCGCGGCAAGCGCTCTCGTCGCGCCGCATCTCAAGCCAGGGCAGGGGCAGGTGGGTGTCGGCATCACCGTGCGCCACATGGGGCCGACACCGATGGGCAAGACCGTGCGCGCCCAGGCTGAACTAATCGCCATCGACCGGCGCAGGCTCTCGTTCAAAGTGAAAGTTTTTGATGACACCGAGCAGGTGGGCGAATCCGAGCATGACCGCTTCATAGTCGATCTGGATAAATACTTCGCAACACTGGAAAAGAAACTAAGCAGCAAGGCGTAACAACACGTAGGGCGCAATGGAAGCGAAGCGCATTGCGCCGTGCGATACATCACTACTTCAATACTTCGCAAAGCAAAGGAAATGCCCAACTACCGCCGAGCCTGGCGCCCCGGCGGCACATGGTTCTTCACGGTCAATCTATTGCAACGTGGCGATAACGACCTGCTGGTTCGCCATTGTGGCGCACCCCGCTTCCATCGCATTCTGAGCCGAATTGTGGTCGCACGATTTCGGTAAGATTGAGCGCGTTTTATCACACTGACGTCATACCATTTGTCTGCGTGAACCGGGCTGGCATCATAACGCAAGCTTAATTGCCATCAT
>CAMDLH010000021.1 GCA_945901405.1 Bordetella parapertussis
CGATGGTGCTGGGCGAGCCGCAGATCCTCGGCCAGTTCAAGGAGGCGGTGCGCGCCGCCGAGACCGCTGGCACCATGGGTTTGCTGCTCAACAAACTGTTTCAACGCACCTTCGCCGTGGCGAAAACCGTGCGCAGCGAGACCGATATCGGCGCCAGCACCGTGTCGATGGCGGCGGCGGCGGTGCAACTCGCCGGGCGCATTTACCCGAGCATCGCCGGGCAATCAGTGCTGTTCGTTGGCGCGGGAGAGATGATCGAGCTGTGCGCCGCGCACTTTGCCGCGCACCACCCCAAGCGCATTACGTTTGCCAATCGTACTGCGGCGCGCGCGCAGCACCTGGCGGATCGTTTTCTCGGGCGTGTGATCACGCTGAACGATGTTGCGGCGCAACTGCCGCTGCACGACATCGTGGTGAGCTGCACCGCGAGCACGCTACCGCTGATTGGCAAGGGCATGATCGAGTCCGCGTTAAAGGCGCGCAAGCACCGCCCGATACTGATGTTCGACCTGGCGGTGCCGCGCGACATCGAAACCGAGGTCGGCAAGCTCGACGACGTGTTTTTGTACACGGTGGATGACTTGGGCAAGATCGCCGGCGAAGGCATCGCCAAGCGCGGCAACGCGGCGGCGCAGGCTGAAGTCATCATCGAGAATCAAACAACCGAATTCATGCACTGGCTCGATGGCCGCGCGCTGGTGCCCACCATACGCGCGCTGCGTGACGATGCCGAACGCGCGCGCCGTCACGCGCTGGAGCGCGCGCGCCGCCATCTCTCGCGCGGTGACGACCCGCAGCGCGTGCTTGACGAAATGTCGCTGGCGCTCACCAACAAACTGCTGCACGCGCCGACACACGCGTTGAACCACGCCAGCGCCGAAGAGCGCGAAGAACTCGCCTTGCTGCTGACGCGGCTGTATCAGATACCGCGGCAAGAATGAAACCCAGCATCGCCGCCAAGCTCGCGCAACTCACGCGCCGGCTTGAAGAAATCAATCGGACGTTAAGCTCCGAGAACGTCACCGACGATCTCGACAACTATCGCAAGCTCAACCGCGAGAGCGCGGAGATCGCGCCGGTGGTCGAGTTGTATGGCGAGTACACCACGGGCGAAGCCGATCTGAAAGCCGCCGAGGAAATGGCGCTCGATCCGGAGATGCGCGAGCTTGCCGAAGCCGAGAAAACCGAAATCCGCGCGCAGCTCGAACAACTCGAAGCCGATTTGCAAAAGCTGCTGCTGCCGCGTGATCCGAACGACGAACGCAACATATTCCTCGAAGTGCGCGCAGGCACCGGTGGCGACGAATCGGCGTTGTTCGCGGGTGAACTTTTCCGCATGTATTGCCGCTATGCCGAGCGCAACCGCTGGCAGGTTGAGTTGATTTCGCAGAGCTCATCCGACCTTGGCGGCTATCGCGAGGTGATCGCCAAGGTGATCGGTCGCGGCGCGTATTCAAAGCTCAAGTTTGAATCCGGCGCGCATCGCGTGCAGCGCGTGCCCGTCACGGAGACGCAGGGGCGCGTGCATACCTCCGCTTGCACGGTGGCGGTGCTGCCCGAGGCCGATGACGTGAGCGACGTGGTGTTGAACCCGGCCGATCTGAAGATCGACACCTATCGCGCATCGGGCGCGGGCGGCCAGCACATCAACAAGACCGACTCCGCGATCCGCATCACGCATCTACCCACCGGCACCGTGGTCGAGTGCCAGGATGACCGTTCGCAGCACAAAAACCGCGCGCGCGCGATGTCGGTGCTCGCCGCGCGCATCAAGGACAAACAGGTGCGCGAACAGAATTCCAAGATCGCGGCGGAGCGCAAATCGCTGGTGGGCAGCGGCGACCGCTCCGAGCGCATCCGCACGTATAATTTTCCGCAAGGGCGTGTCACCGATCACCGCATTAACCTCACGCTCTACAAGATCGCCAACATCATGGACGGCGATCTAGACGAAGTGACCGGCGCGCTGGCCGCTGAGCATCAGGCGGAACTACTTGCGCAGCTTGCCGAAGAAACGCAAACGGCGTAGGCATATACACAACTCCACAACACGGCTCCCCCGCCCCGCAAGCGGGGCGGGGGAGCCGAGTCGCGCGGATTTCCAGAAATTAGTGTCTTGAGGGGAAGGAATCCAACCTCAATCGCGAAACATCCCACCAGTCAGAATGCCCGCAGCCCTAGCCCTACTAGCCGCAGCGTTTTTTGCCGCGGCACTCGTCACCACCCAATTCGGCCTGCGCCACATGGATGGTCTCGCGGGCGCGAAGATCAGTATTCCTTCCACCGGGCTGCTGTTCTCGCTGCTGCTGCCGCTGAGTGGTGTTGATGTTTTTGGCGGCTGGAACATACAGGGCGCGAGTGTGTTTATCGCACTTGGCGTGTTCTTCCCGGTGGCAGTGACGTTGCTTGCCTATGAAGCGAATCGCCGCATGGGGCCGACCATCGCCGGTGCCATCGGCGGCACCGCGCCTTTGTTCGCAGTGTTGGGCGCGGTGCTGTTTCTCGGCGAGAAACTTGGCCTCGCGCAATTTACCGCGACGTTGGCGATTGTCGCCGGCTCCACTGTTCTTTTGTGGCGTGGAGGCGCTGGAGGCAAAATTCTCAGCAGCGCAACTTGGCTGTCGTGGTGCGCGGCGGCGTTGCGCGCGCTGGCGCAAGTGATCGCGAAATACGGATTGTTGTTGTGGCCCAATCCATACGCCACGCTGTTGCTGGGCTACGCAGTATCAACAGTGGTGGTGTGGAGCGTGGGCGCGTTCAGCCGCCGCGCCGAATCGCGCGTTTACACGCGGCGCGGCATGGCCTGGTTTGCGGTAACCGGCGCGTTCAACGGCAGCGCTTTGCTCGCGCTCTACACGGCGCTCAACAGCAGCGGGGGCACGGTAAGCATCGTGTCGCCGATTGCCGCGACGTATCCGATGTTTACGCTCGTGCTCAACGCGATCATCCTGCGTGAAGAACGTTTAACCGCGCGCTTGATCGGCGGCGTGGCGCTCATGGTGAGCGGTGTGGTGGTTTTGCTTGTTTTATAAAAAGTGTTTATAAACAAATACTTATGATAACTCTCTCGGCGTTGATGCAAGGCGGCGGCATCGATGTTGTGGATGCCCGTGTTTTGCTGCGTGTGGTGCTGGGCGTGGATAACGCATACCTCATCGCGCACGGCGGCGATGTCGTCACGGCCGAACACGAAACAAAATTTCGCGCGCTCGCGGTGCGGCGCATCGCGGGCGAGCCGGTTGCCTATATCGTCGGCGAGCGCGAGTTTTACGCACACACGTTCAAGGTTACGCCGGCAGTGTTGATACCGCGTCCTGAAACAGAATTGCTGGTTGAGCTTGCCTTGCAACGCAATCCGCGGCGCGTGCTCGATCTGGGCACGGGCAGCGGCTGCATCGCGATCAGTGTCGCGCTCGCGTGCCCGGATGCGCGGGTGACCGCGCTCGATCGCTCGCCGCAAGCGCTCGCCGTCGCGCGTGAAAATGCCGAAACGCTCAACGCACGCAACGTTACGTTGCTAATCAGCGATTGGTACGACGCCGTACGTGGTGAGCGCTACGACGTGATCGTGTCCAACCCGCCGTACGTGGCTGCGGGCGATGCGCATCTTACGCAAGGTGATCTGCGCTTTGAACCGGCAGTCGCGCTGGCGGCCGGCGAAGATGGTCTTGCCGACATACGCATCATAGTCAACGGCGCGAGCACGCATTTGTCGCCCGGCGGCTGGCTCCTCTTCGAGCATGGCTATGATCAGGCCACTCGCTGCCGCGAACTGCTGGAGCAAACGGGTTTCGCCGAAGTGCAATCGTGGCGCGATCTTG
The DNA here is from genome assembly GCA_945901405.1 of Bordetella parapertussis. Lineage (GTDB taxonomy): Bacteria > Pseudomonadota > Gammaproteobacteria > Burkholderiales > SG8-41 > CAMDLH01. The sequence continues at coordinate 3,822 of CAMDLH010000021.1, forward strand.
CCGGCATCGAGCGTGTGAGCGGAGGGCGCGCGCCGCTATAATTCGATGCACTACATTCGTCGTTCCAGCGCAAGCTGGACCCCAGGTTGTCACGCGCGCCGCGGGCGCTGATTGGAGGAAAAAAGATGAACAATCATTTGAGCGGGATTTGCGTAACCATCGCGTCCGTGATCGCGGCTGCGCAGGCACACGCGCAAACCGCCGATTACCCATCCAAGCCGGTGCGCTTTGTCGTGCCCTTTGCCGCCGGCGGCGCGGTGGATATCCTGAGCCGCGCGGTGGGTCAGAAGCTCGCCGAGCAATGGGGCCAGCAAGTGGTGATCGACAATCGCGCCGGCGCCGGCGGCAACATCGGCGCCGAAGTGGCCGCGCGCACCGCGCCCGATGGTTACACCGTGCTGCTGGGGGATGCGGCGCATGCCAACGCGGTGACGCTGTATCGCAAACTCGCGTATGACTTCGTGAAGGATTTTTCGCCGGTGACGCTGGCGGCGATCACGCCGCTGGTGATCGTCACGCATCCATCGTTGCCAGTGAAAACCACGCGCGATTTGATACAACTTGCGCGTGCGTCAAAGGATCTGCTGATCCTCGGCACCGGCGGCAATGGCAGCGCCACGCATCTGGGCGCTGAGTTGATGATGGCCTCGGCCAGCATCAAATTCACCAAGGTGCCGTACAAAAGCGTGCCGCCCGCGTTGCCCGATCTGATCAGCGGGCAACTCGCGTTGATGTTTTTGCCCGCACCCGTGGCGATGCCGCACGTGCGCGCAAAAAAAATCACCGCCATCGCCGTCACCAGCGCGCAACGTTCGGCGGCTTACGCGGGCGTGCCAGCGGTGGCGGAATCGCTGCCCGGCTTCGAGGCCAACACCTGGTACGGCATGCTGGCGCCCGCAAAAACGCCGCAGCCCATCATCGACAAACTGCATCGCGACATCACCGCCGTGCTGAAAATGCCCGACGTGTATCAGCGTTTGTCAGGGCTGGGCAGCACTCTCATCGGCAACACACCCGCCGAATTCGGCACGCACATCCGCGGCGAAATCGAAAAGTGGGGCAAGGTAATTCGCGGCGCGGGCATCACCGTGGAGTAATTTGCACCACGCGTACTGCGAGTGCCGTGGCCGTGCGTGGCGTAACTACGCTTCGCTCGATTCGCGCTCGCGCACCAGCGGCCAGCTTGGGCGCTTGATCTCGAACGCCTGCTTTACCACCGCGTAATCCATGTAGCCCAGCCGCGCGACGGGCTGCGCGCGCGCGGTGTCGAAGCGGCCGTTGACGATGAATGCGTCGTCGATGTGTATCGCGACCACGTGGCCGATGACCATCACGTTGCGTTTTCCCGTGCGCGGGTCGGCGGGCAGTTCAAGCAACTGATGCAGCTTGCATTCCATGTGCGCGGGCGAGGCGGCCACGCGCGGCGGCTTCACCAGCCGCGAAGGCAGCCGCGCCAGACCCACCGCCTCCATTTCATCCACGCCGTGAGGCGCGGGCGCCGCGGAGTCGTTCATTTGATGGCGCAGATCCCACGTCACCAGATTGCACACGAACTCACCAGTCTCGCGCACGTTGCGCAGCGAATCTTTTTCGCCGCCATCGGCGCCGTGGGTGCCGTTCGCACCGTAGAACACCATCGGCGGATCGGACGACACCGCGTTGAAAAACGAATACGGCGCAAGATTCACCACGCCATCGCGGTCAATGGTGGAGACCCAGCCGATTGGCCGCGGCGCGACCACCGCCTTGAAGGGATTAAATGCGAGCCCGAGCGCCTTGAGCGCCTCGCGCGTGAGATCTTTGGTTTCGCAAAACATGAAAGGGCCTCGTGTGAGTTTAAGAACGGCAATGCAACGTAACGGCGCAAAATAACAGAAACCGCGCACCGCCGGTATAGGGTGCAAAAACCAGTTATTCGACGGCCTGACTGATTCCACCGGCTGGCCGTTGTCAAGCGGCGGCTGATGGCCGAAGATAGAGGTTTAAACCCAAGGAGTTTTTGCCATGCCCAAACACAACCCCATCGACGACACCATTGCGCAACGCGTGGCGCGTTATACCGCGCTGGTGCCCTACAAGGATTCCATCAACGCCGCCAACGGCATTCCGCAAGAGGCGATGCTGATGATGTCGCCCGACAAGGTGATGCCCATCATGTCGCCGCTGGGCTGGGAAGGCCGCAGCAAGGTCGCGCCCGTCAAAGGCGCGCCGGGGCTGACCATCACGCTCGCCGAATGCCCGCCGGGTGACAGCGCCGGTCTGCACAAACACACTGCGTCGGTGGAGAACTTCTTTTGCGTGCAAGGCCGCTTTGAAATCATCTGGGGCGAGGAGGGGCAATTCTCCACCGTGCTGGAGCCGCTGGATTTTGTATCCGTGCCCGCGGGCGTGTATCGCGATTTCAAAAATGTCGGCAATGAGTTGGGACGATTGCTGGTGATGATCCAGCCCGAACCCGGCGATCAGCAAGACGCGGTTTATCACGCCGCCTCGACCGGCGAAGAAATCGCCAAGCGCTGGGGCGCCGCCACGGTGCAAGCCATGTCGGGGATTGGTATTCGGTTTGGCGAGCCTGCTGGTGTTTGAGCCGCGATGCGTTAGCTTCTTACAGGGCAAAGGAAAACCACGATGAATTTCAAAGGCAAGACAGCGGTAATCGCAGGCGACGCCTGGGGTCTTGGCCACGTAACCGCGTTGATGTTTGCGCGCGAGGGCGCGCAGGTGATTTGCATCGACGACAACGCGGAATTGAAAGATGCGCGCGTGCTGCGCCTGGAAGAATTCGAGCTGCCGTATTTTCATACCGACGTAACCGATGCCGCGCAGGTGCAGGCCGTGGTGAGCGCCTGCGAAAAAACGCTCGCCAAAGTGGACATTCTGTTCAACGTGGCGGGGCGCAATCCGATCCGCCAGACGTTCGAGAAAACCACGCACGAGGCCTGGACAACCATGATCGCGCGCAATTTGTCTTCGGCGTTTTTGTGCGCGCAGGCATTCTTGCCGCTGATGAAAAAAGCCGGCGCGGGTGCCATCATCAATCACGGATCGATCGATGGCGTGCTGGGCAATCCGTCGATCGCGGCCTATTCCGCCGGCAAGGGCGGACTGATTTCGCTCACACACGTGATGGCGCACGATCTGGGCAAATACAATATTCGCGTCAACTGCATCTCCTCCAGCGGCCCGCGCAAAAGCCCCGTCGCCGTGACGCCAGTGGATAAATCCAGAGTCGCCGTCACGCCGCTACGCCGTCAAGGTACACCGCAGGACGTGGCACCCGTCGTGCTGTTTCTGGCGTCGGATGGCGCGTCGTTCGTGAGCGGTGCAAACATCGTGGTGGACGGCGGACGCACGGCCACCACGCATGGTTGTTACGATGAGGAGCGAAGCTGACGCCGAGTCAGCCAGGGCCCGGCGACCGGCAACACGCCGACTATCTCGCGGCATGGAGCGGTGAAGAAATTGACGGGGGCCTGCCACGGTACAGGCCATCGCGGGGATTGGGATGCGGTTTGCGGAATCGGCCTAACGGATCAAGGGTCGTGGTAATTCACGCATTCGGCCAACTTTGGACGGTGAAGGTGGTTTTCGGCTATGGCTGTTCATCGGCCTTTGCCACCGTTGGCGATCAGAGCCACGAACGGCTGCAACGTGGCGGTCAGCACCAGTAGGCGCGAAATTTGGTTCGAACGGTCGCTTGCTGCGTCAGGCTATGGCCGTACCCGACCCTGAGCCGCCACTCAAGGCGCCCGCCTAAGTCTCCCGTTTGCCGACATTCAGGCTACAAACCGTGGAGCCCAATCGTCTGCCTTGAGTTGTACGGGAAATTAACGTACATTATGATGCGAAAGTGAGGCCCGCATGCCAACAGACACAACTCGTAATGCTCGCCTTGAGGCGCGTATCGCACCCAAAGCACTCGCCATCGTTCGCCGCGCGGCCGAGCTGCAAGGGCGAAGCGTCAGTGATTTTGTCGTCTCGGCGGCGCACGATGCGGCGCAACGCGCCATTGAAGACGCCCAGCTCATCCGCTTGTCGATTGACGAGCAACAGCGCTTTGTTGAACTCTTGCTCAATCCGCCCGCGCCGGTGGCAGCATTGCGGCGTGCTCGAAAGGCTCATGCCAAACTGATTGTCAAGTAATTGTGGCAAGTGCTTTTCGGCTTGAGGTCCTTCGTGCTGAACACGACCGTAAAGTTTTTTCTTGTGGCGTCGAGCCGCTTGATCGGTATTTTCGAGAGCAAGCAACGCAAGACATTCGCCGCCGCGTAAGCGCCTGTTACGTGGCAGTAGATACGGCAACCGCAATGATCGCTGGCTACTACACGTTGGCGGCAGGTGGTGTACCCTTAGTCGAGATGCCAGCGCAAATGGCTAAACGCCTTCCCCGCTATGCATCTGTTCCGGTGGTAAGAATGGGCCGTCTGGCTGTCGATCAGCACTACCGGAGCAGGAAACTCGGCGCAGCCTTATTGTGGGACGCCGTATTGCGTGCGTCCCGATCCGAGATCGCGGCATTTGCCCTTGTTGTGGACGCCAAAAATGATACGGCGGCGGCGTTCTATCAGTATCACGGATTTGTCGCGCTTGACGAAGGTCAGCGCCGCTGGATTCTTCCGCTTGCAAATGTGAATGACAAAAAATAAATAATTTACGCGGCAGCGGGTGCTGCGAATGGCCGCAATGTCAGATTTTAAGGGCAGCTTTCGCGGGGCAGCTATATCGGTAATTGGCCGATTGCACTCACCCGAAATCATATCCGAAAGCGGTCACCGGGCGAACGCCCGTGGATCGCCGCTACGGCACCGTGCATTCCAACGATTGCCAAGTAACCAAAAACAAACTATAACCAACCCGTTCAAGACAAGAACACGTCATATTCGAATGACCTGATGTAGCTGCAAATCACTGGCCCTAAGTGCCGGCAGCACTGGCGGCACCGGTAAATTCACGACACTGCGCTCGAACGCAATCCAAAAGAATTCTCGCCGAATCGCGGTGTACTGTTGCCTAGGATGCCGACCTCGATCTTTTGCCTGTAAGGACTTTCGCCCATGCGCCTTGGCCTGTTCATGATGCCCTTGCATCCGTCTTATCGCGCGATTGCCGATTGCTACGACCGCGATATCGATCAGTTGGTGTTAGCCGACAAGTTGGGGTTCGACGAGGCCTGGCTCGGTGAACACTTCACCGAGAAATGGGAAAATGCGCCGTCGCCCGATCTGTTGATTGCGAAAGCGCTGGCATTGACACAACGGATTCGTTTCGGCACCGGAGTGACCCTGCTCGCCATGCACGAGCCGGTTTATCTCGCACATCGGCTGGCGATGCTCGATCACTTGGCGCGCGGGCGCTTTAACTGGGGGATCGGGCTTGGCGGAATTCCGACCGACATGGCGTTGATGGGGCTGGACCCGGCCGAGGCGCGCGACCGCGCGGTGGAAGCTCTTGAAGTGGTACTTGGGCTTTGGCAGGGCGACAGCACGTATTCGCATCAAGGTCGGTTTTTCAACGTCAAGGCGCCGAAATTCAATCCCGTGACCGAACGCGGGCTGCACATGAAACCGATGCAGTTGCCGCACCCGCCGATCGCGGTGGCCGCGACTACACCACAATCCGGTTCGCTGAAAGTCGCCGGTGCGCGCGGCTGGTCGTGGATGTCGAGTTCGCTGTTGTCGAGCGTGTTTCTGCCGGGCCACTGGGAGACCGTGGTCGAAGGCGCGAACAGCGCGGGTCTGACGCCGAATCGCAGTGACTGGAAAATTGCACGCGACATTTTTGTCGGGCCGACAGCCGAAATTGCCCGTGAACGCGCGCGCACCGTACTGGGCCGTAATTACAATGTGCATCAACGGCCGAGCCGCGCCGGCACCTTCCAGATGCAAATCATGAAACACGATCCGTCGATGGCCGATGACGACATCGACGTCGACTATCTGATGGAGAATCTGTGGATCGTGGGAGACCCTAAGCAGTGTGCCGACAAGATCCGCGCGCTGTACGAATCGGTCGGCGGCTTCGGCACCTTGCTCAGCGTGACCGCCGATTCAGACGATCCCGCCTGGGATCACGAGAGCCTGCGGCTGCTCGCCGAAGAGGTTGCACCGCGGATTGCCGATTTGGGTTGAATGTTCGGAATTTCCCGAACCTGATGCCGCCAAAGTCTTGGCGTGATCGCTACCGCGCATCCGTGTAGACAAACGTACACCGCTCGAAATCCACATTGCTTTCAACCAGACTTATCAGCTTCGCTTGCTTTTCCTGACTGTCCTTGATCTCGATCACGCGGCCTTCTTGAAACCACCCCGCAGGCAGCGAAACCGTGGCTGGGCGCGCGGGGGCCGTGACTTCAGGCAGCAGCAGCGCCGGTTCGTAAACCTGGCGATCCGCCATCTTGAAATTTTGCGGCTTGACCATGATCGCTTGCGGCTCGCCGGGGAACAGGCGTATGCCGCATTGAAACTCATTGTTTTCGCTGATCTTCAGCCACTGCACCACGCCTATCCGGCAAGACGTGCTGTCCTTGCGCTGGATCGCTATCAATTGATTGTGCTGGATGCGCATCGCGCTTGAGGGCTCGCGCAGGAGGCACATGAAACCCGTGGCGCTTTGATTGAGTATTCGCCACGACTCGGCTTTGTAGGTGAAGGTCTGGCGCATTTTCATGAAATAGAGCGCCAGGGAATCCATTTCTTGTTTGCGCTTTTCGGGCACGGCCGGCTCGCTGCTCACGCGCGCGGCGAGGCTGGATATCAGGCCATGGGCATCCGCAATGCCAAAACACACGGTGCCCGGCTCGTCCGCCGGACTGCGCGGGTCTTCGCGCGCTTGCTCGGGGCGGAACAAGCGCACGTAGAGCAACATGAGCAGAGCTTCGCATCCGGGCTGGCGTGCATCCGCGCCCAGGCCCAACTGCGCGGGGGTGCTGCCTTTCTTGAGCAGCGCAATCGTTTGCCGCATTTCCGTTGAGAGGCGGCCCAAGTCAAGGTACAGAACGCCGGGCGGACGCGGCGCGTTCGCGGCAAGCGGGCGCGGCCCGCCTTCGACAAATTCGATTACCAGCAATGCAGCCGGATCCTCGGCGGGCGGGCGCGACGACAGGGTGGTGAGCGGCGCCCATTTTTGCACCCACCGCCAAACAAACCCAAATTGGCGCACGGTGAGCGAATAGGGATTGGTGAGATGGATCAACAGGCCCTGGACATACGTTTCCAGGCAACTGCAATCCGGGTCCTTGCGCACGAACGCATCCTGCACGCGGATATGCGCCACCTTACGCTTGGCGGCGATGCCTAGCAGTTCGTTAAAATCCTGCCAGATCGCGGGCGGCGGTTGCCGGTACGCCCGATAGTAGTCGAGCAGCATGTTCTTCATCATCTGCAGGCAACGCAGGTTGGCCAGGGGGCCAAACTGTGTGATAGCGGTGTCGCCCTCGGCATAGGCATCCAGGCAGCAGCGGTAATTCGTGCTCAATGCCCACCACAACATCACCACCGATTGCCAGGTGTCGGCATCGGCCTTGTCGAGCGGCTGCGCCTTGCCGGTGTAGCGCTTCGCGACCACGGCCTGCAACAGGTCCACCGTCTCCTTAAGTGTTTCGAGGATCCGCAGCCGCTCCAGCGCGGTAAGCTCGCAGTTGCTCAGCGCATCAATCTGTTCGACCAGAGCCTGATGCGCAGCGAGTTCGTCGTCGATATTCAGCGATTTGATCCACCGCTCGCACGCGGAGGGGTTGCTTATTTTGACTGATGCGGGCGTGGCGCTCATGGGTAATCGCGGGAATTTTGTGCAGGGCGTGCACAGGCTGCCGGGATGCTATTACGACTAATCTGCTCGCGGATGCCGGCGGCCCGGCGCCCGCTCTCTTTCTATTCTATCCGATTGTGCAAGCGCGCTTGAAAAATGCGCGAATGTTGCCAACATAATGTCGCGTGCGCCGGCGGCCCTGCTTGAAGGCGCCCTGAGTGTGGCGCGACTTGCCCTCGCGGTTAAATCCCGTGCGCAGCCCCGCCATCCACATGCCATGCCGCGCCCGACACAAAACTGGTGCGCGCCGAGGCGAGAAAGGTCACCACGTCGGCGACTTCTTCGGGGCGGCCCATGCGGCCCAGCGGCAATTCGTCGAGGCGTTTCTGGCGGATTTCAGCTTTGGGCTTGCCGCTGATGGCGGAGAGTTTCGCCATGGTTTCATCCTGGCGGTCGGTGTCGATGATGTGCGGCACCACGGCGTTCACCAGAATGTTGTCGCGCGCGAGTGCGCGGGCGAGCGACTTGGTGAGATTGAGCACCGCTGCGTTGTTGACGCCCACCGGGATTGTAATCGCGCCGCCCTCGCGCCCGGCGACACCCGCGAGGTTGATGATCCTGCCCGCCTTGCGTGATTTCATGTGCGGCACCACGTAGCGCAGGCAGCGCACGTAGAGATTGAGTTTCTCCTCGAACACGACGTCCCAACGCGCCTCGGTGAGCGAGGCAAAATCAGCCGGGTTCACCGTGCCCGCGCAATTGATGTGGATGTCGATGTGGCCGAAGACTTCGATCGTCGCCTCGACCATGGTGCGCGCGTCGCCATCGTGTTCAAGGTCGGCAGTGACGCATTGCACGTTGCCGCCAGTCTGGGCGGCGAGTTCGGCGCGCGTTGCTTCAAGCCGTGCGGTATCGCGCGCAACCAGCATCACGCGCGCGCCTTCGCGCAATAGCGATAGGGCGATGGCGCGCCCGACGCCGCGGCTGCCGCCGGTGACTATGGCTACCTTGCCGGTGAGTCCGAGATCCATGACAGGTTTCGCTGGGGTTGTTAGAGTGCGTGCAACGATTCTACACTAGCGAAATTCTCTCCCCACACACGGAGCACGCCCATGAGCCGCGCCACGCCCTTGTCCGACATTACGCCCGATCAACTCGTCGCGGGCATACGCGAGTGGGTAGCGCTCGAAACGCCGCCGCACGACGTGCCGCGCTTGCAGGAGTTTGCCGAACTGGCTTCGCATCAGGCGCGGCAGGCGGGGCTTACCACCGAGTTGATTGCGTCGGGCGACACGCGCCAGCCGCTGGTGCGCATCCGCGCGAACAGCGAGTCTGGCGAGAAAGCCGTGCTGGTGCTCGCGCACTACGACACGGTGCATCCGGTGGGCACGGTGGAGCGCAACAAGCTGCGCGTCGAGGGCGACAAGATGTTCGGCCCCGGCACGTATGACATGAAGGCCGGCGGATACCTCGCGCTGCAGGCGATGGCCGCGTTATATCGCGAGCGCCAGCCGGCGCGCCCGGTGGAGCTGCTGCTGGTGCCCGACGAGGAGAGCGGCAGCCGCCTGTCGCGCGCCACCATCGAGCATTTCGCGCGCAATGCGGCGTTCGCGCTGGTGGCGGAGCCGGCAAAAGCCGGCGGGCACTGCGTGACCAGCCGCAAGGGCACCGGTTACGTCAGCATGACCGCGACAGGCGTTCCATCGCACGCCGGCTCCGATCACGCGAATGGCCGCAGCGCCATTCGCGAAATCGCGCAGCAGGTGATGACGCTGGAGGCGATGACGAATTACAGCGAAGGCATCACCTTCAGCGTGGGCAAGATCGAGGGCGGCACCAATCGCAACGTGGTGCCCGAGCGCGCGAGCCTGATCGCGGATTTTCGCGTGGTGACGCAGGCCCAGGCCGAGCGCGTGCTGGCGGCGGTGCGCGCACTCACGCCGCTGACCGATGGCGTCAGGCTGGAGATCGAGGCCAATCTCAATCGCCCGCCGTTCGAGCGTTCGCCGCAAATACAAGCGTTGCTGGAGCGCGCACAGCGCGTCGCGCGCGCGACCGGCTTCGAGTTGGGCGAAGTGCCGCGCACGGGCGGCGGCAGCGACGGCAACTTCACCGCCGCGTTTGGCGTGCCCACGCTGGACGGCCTGGGCGCGGAGGGCGAAGGCGCGCACACCTTGCATGAGCACATCGTGGTGTCCACGCTGCCGCTACGGCTGCGCTTCCTGCACGGCTTGCTGCGCGATCTGGCGTGGGATGCAGCAACTACATAAAAACGCAATAAAAACAATTACTTACTTACAGCGCCAGCGTTAGTAGTTGGCGCGATTCAGGCGGGCACGAGGAGGCGCAATGCGAATCACAATAAAACTGGTTGCCATGCTGGCCACGGCAGCACTCGCGGTGCCGTGCGCAGCGCAAGATTACCCCGCGCGCGCTGTGCGGCTTATCACGCCGTATGCGGCGGGCGGCTCGGCCGATGTGCTGTCGCGCATCGCGAGCCAGCAGCTCACAACGCGCTGGGGGCAAAGCGTGATCGTCGATAACCGCGCGGGCGCCAGCGGCAATATCGGCGCGGAACTCGGTGCGCGCGCCGTGCCTGATGGCTACACGCTGCTCATCGCGGGCGCGCCGCATGCGATCAACATGGCGCTGTTTAAAAAGCTGCAATACAACCTTGAGAAAGATTTCGTGCACATCAGCCCGATCGCGACGTTTCCCGCGATCATCGTGGTGCATCCTTCATTGCCGGTGAAAAGCGTGAAGGAGCTGATTGCGCTGGCGCGCGCGCGTCCGGGCGAGCTTAACTTTGCCTCACCCAACAACGGCTCGCCGAATCATCTGGTGATCGAACTGGTGAAGTCGATGGCCAAGGTGAGCATGGTGCATATACCGTACAAGGGCGGCTCCGGCGGGCAAATGATCGGCGATCTGCTGGCGGGACAGGTGCAGCTTGCGTCGTTGGGCTTGCCGCCCGCCGCGCCCTTGGTGAAATCCGGCAAGCTGCGCTCGCTCGCCGTCACCAGCAGAAAGCGCTCCGCGCTGTTGCCCGAAGTGCCAACGGTGGCGGAATCCGGCTTGCCGGGGTTTGATTTGTCGTCGTGGTATGGCGTGCTCGCGCCCGCGGGCACGCCGCGCAATATCGTGAGCAAGGTGAACGCGGACATCGTGGCGTTTCTCGGTGCCGCCGATGTGAAGTCGCGGCTGGCGAGCCTGGGCGCCGAAGCCGCGCCCATGCCGCCGGAGGAATTCGCGCGTTACGTGAGCGGCGAATTGGCGAAATGGGCAAAGCTGGTGCAAGCTTCGGGTGCGCGTGTTGAATAAGGAGAACATCGTGAAAATGCATGGTTATTTAATTGCCGCGTCGCTGCTGCCGGCCGCTGCGTCGCACGCGCAGAATTACCCCACGCGCGCGATCCGCATGATCGTCACCTTCGTGCCCGGCGGCGCCACGGATATTCTGGGCCGCGTCACCGCGCAAAAACTCAACGAACGCATGGGCCAGCCGGTGGTGGTGGAAAACCGCGTCGGCGGCGGCGGCAACATCGGCGCGGAATTCGTGGCGAAAGCCGACCCCGACGGCTACACGCTGATGATCGGCGGCGTGCCGCACGCCATCAACATGAGTCTTTACAAAAAACTGACCTACGATTTTGGGCGCGACTTCTCGCCAATCACCAATCTCGCGGTGTTTCCAAGCCTGATCACCGTGCATCCGTCGTTGCCGGTGAAATCCGTCAAGGAACTGGTGGCGCTGGCGAAGGCGCGGCCGGGGCAGCTTAACTTCGGCTCCAGTCCCGGCTCGCCCAATCATCTGGCGATCGAACTGCTGAACACGCAGGCCGGCGTGAAAATCGTATTCATCGCCTACAAGGGCTCCGGGCAGGCGTTGGCCGATACGGTCGCCGGCCATGTGCAGGTCGCGTCGCTGGGTTTCCCCGGCGGATTGCCGATGGTGCAGGCGGGAAAATTGCGCGCACTCGCGGTGACCAGCGCGAAGCGATCCGCGTTAGTGCCGGACGTGCCGACGGTCAGTGAGTCCGGCGTGCCGGGCTACGAAATCACTTCATGGTATGGCGTATTTGCGCCGCCGAACGTCCCAGAGCCTGTTATCTCGCGGCTCTACACCGAAATCGCGGCGGCCTACAAGGCGCCCGATGTCGCCAAACGCATGGCGGGTCTGGGCGCTGAAGTCGCGATCATGCCGCCTGCGGAGTTTGGCCGCTTCGTGCGCGACGAAATCAAGAAGTGGGCGCCGGTGGTGAAGGCTTCGGGGGCGAAGGCGGATTGATCGGTGAGTTGAGGCAAAATAATTCACCGCGGAGGCGCGGAGGAAACGCAGAGAAAAACATCGAAGTTCTCTGCGTGGTTTTCTCCGCGCCTCTGCGTCTCCGCGGTGAAGCCGTTGACTTGGGCCGAGTACTACAACCCCAGAAACCCCGCCGCGTTCTTGTACATGATGCGCTCCAGTACTTCCGGCTTGATCGGTTGCGTGCGGAACCACGCCATGTATTCCTTCACGCCGATGAACGGAAACGAGCTCGCGTAGAAAAACCGGTCGGCGAGAAATCCATTCGCGGCGTTGATGTAATCCATCGAGCCGGGCATGCCGCACAGGTACTGATCGGGCGAAAGGTAAATGTTTTGCCGCCGGAACGCGACGTGCAAAATCTCCTGCACCCACGGCCACGCGCCGTGCGTGAGGCCGATTTTGAGATCAGGAAAGTCGCCCGCCACGCGGTCGATGTGCACCGGATAGGTGTACGACAAATCAGGCCCGGCGCTGCCGCCGACCATCATCGTCACGGGTATTTTCTTGTCCTCGCAATAGGCGTAGATCGGATATAGCCTGCGGTCATCCGCGTAGAGCGGCTGGGGATAGGCGCCGGGTTCGAGGTTGATGCCTTTAAGCCCCAGCGCGATGGCCTCGTCAATCTGGCGTATCGCGTTCTTGCGATTACTTGGATCAATCGAACCCACGCCGACGAAGCGGCCCGGATACGCCTTCACGATATCGGCGACATCCTGATTCGTCACCGAGCCATAAAGCCCGGAGTAGCGGCCCATCACCACGCCGATGGTGACGCCGGCGGCGTCCATGTCTTCAAGCAGCATCGGCATCGATTTGGCCTGCGCCGACGCCGCGGGCTGCATGCCGTGCATGCGCGTGATGCCGTCGCGGCGATCCGCGCCCGCATACATGATCATGTCGAGAAAGCCCTTTAACGGCGGGCGCAGCCGGAAGTCGATGATAGGCATGGTTTGTTTATTGAGTTTAAGGTAACCATCTTTTTTGAAGTTTGTAGTTACTTTCCAGTCGCAGCTCGCCACAACTCCGCGACAGTGGACATATCACGTTCGCCCAAGCCACGCAGCGCCAGCGAGCGATAAATCTCCTGCGCCGCGCCCAGCATGAAAATCGGCGCTGACGCCTTGGTGGCAAGGTCTTGGCCCAGCATCATGTCTTCACACACATGATCCACCGTGACGCGCGGCGGATCGTATTCGCCGCTGATGATGCGCGGGCCAAAGGCTTCGAGCGCCTTGCTCGGCGCGCCCTGCATCAGCGCGTCGAAGGTTTTTTTCGAATCAACGCCGTGACGCGCGCCGAGCATCAATGCTTCGTTGACCAGCGCCACGGTGCCGTAACTCAGAATATTGCTGATGACCTTGACGGTGTGGCCGTCGCCGACAGGCCCCAGATGCAGAAACGTATCGCCCATGGCGTTTAACGCCGGCATCGCCTGATCAATATGCGCTTGCGCGCCGCCGATGAAAAACGCCAGTGTGCCCGTTTTGGCGCCCGCGACGCCGCGCGTCATGCCGGCATCGACCAAGCCAATGTTGCGCTCGGCGAGCAACGCCGCCAACTCGCGCGTGCTTTGCGGATTACTGGTTGAGCAGTCGATGATTACGCTGCCCGCGGCCAGTGTTTTTGCAAGTCCCCCTTCGCCACGCACACAGGCTTCGACTTCGCGCGAGGTTGGCAGGCTGAGTATCGCGATGCCGGCGCCGGCGGCGGCTTCGGCGACCGTGTTTGCGACTTTCGCGCCGAGCGCTTGCAGGCGTGCAGCAGGTTCAGGCCGGCGATGCTTTAACACCGTGACCGAAAAACTTTTCTTCAGCAAGTTGGCGGCCATCGGTTCGCCCATCGCGCCGATGCCTATGAATGCGATTTGAGACATGAAATCTTCCTTATCGTATATATTTGTTTTTAAACACTATTTTGTGTAATCGCATTCGCCAGCGGCTCGTCCTTCAGCAAGCGCTCGATGTTTTCGCGCACCATCATCGACATGCGATCAATCGCGTCGCGTGTCTCCGCGCCGATGTGCGGCGTGACGTAGACGCGCAGGTCTTGGAGCAGGGGATCATCCGGCGGCGCGGGTTCCGTCCACCACACATCGCTGCCGTAGCCGCCGAGTGTGCCTGACGCGAGCGCTTGCTCTAACGCCGCGCGTTTCACGTTGTTGCCGCGCGAGACATTGATCAGCATCGCCCCAGGTTTCATCGCGGCAAATTCGGCCTCGCCAATGAGATTGTAAGTGGCGTCGTTCAATGGCAACGCGAGCACGATCACATCGGATTGCGCGATCGCGCTTTTGAAATCCGCCACCGAAAAAACTTCGCTGATGCCGGCGGCGCGCGCGTCGTCATCAAGCGCCGCGCTGCGCCGCACGCCAACAACGCGCATGCCGGTTGCGTGCGCCATGCGCGCCACCGCCTGCCCAATGCGGCCGATGCCGGCGATGCAAATGGTTTTGCCGGCAAGCTCGGTATTCAACACGTGGCCCATTTTGCCTTCGGCCATCGATTGCTGCATGGGCGCGAGTTTCTTCGCCACGCACAACACGATGTGCCAGGTGATCTCGGCGACAGAAGCGCTGTTCGAGCCGCTGGTGACGGCGAGCGCGATGCCGCGTTTATGCACCGCTTGCGCGTCGGTGGCGTCGTACATCACGCCATGGTGCTGGATGAGCTTCAGTTGCTTCGCGCGCGACAGCAGGTCGTCGTCGATGACACGGAAACCAAAACCCTTGTTCTGCACCACGAGGATGTCGGTGTCGGCGATCTCGTTGAGCAGTTCTTCGCGGCTGGCGCAAGCGGTGAGCGGCAGGTAGGGCGTCAACGCGCGTTCGAGCGAATCGACACTGACGGGCGCCTTGGTCAGGGCGGTGATTTTCATGCGGTGATCGGCGTGGCGGGAGAGGTGGAAGTCTAGCATGCACGCTAAAATACGCGCCACGTGATCACGATCCCAGGGATGCTCCAGTGAAAATCATCGACTTTCGTTTGCGCCCGCCGCTGCGCGGCTTTCTCGACATGGTGATGTACACCAACCCCGCGCGGCGCAATGTGTTCACGCGCCAGCTTGACCTGGAGCCCGCGCCCTCCGCCGAGCAGAAGTCGATGAGCATGCTGCTCGACGAAATGAAATCGGTGAACGTCGTCGCTGGCGTGGTGACCGCGCGCGTGTCGGATTATTTCGGCTCGGTGTCGAACGGCGACGTAGCCGCGATGTGCAAGGATCATCCAGGCACGCTCTACGGCATGGCATCGGTTGACCCGGCCAATCGCAAGAACGCCATCGCGCAAATCGATGCCGCGCTGGCGGCGGGTTTCAAGGGTGTCACCATCGAGCCGGGCGCGTATCCGGTGCCGCTGTATGCGGATGACCGCAAGCTCTATCCGATCTACGCGCATCTCGAAGACCGCAAGGTGCCCACCGTCATCATGACTGGCGGCAACGCGGGGCCGGATTTAAGTTACTCCGATCCGGTCACGCTCGATCGCGTGGCGGGGGATTTTCCAAACCTGCGCATCGTCGTGTCGCACGGCAACTGGCCGTGGGTGAATCAGATTCTGCACGTGGCGTTCCGGCGCTCGAATGTGTTGCTCTCGCCCGACATGTATTTTCACAAGGCGCCGGGCATGGACGAATACCTCAAGGCCGCGAATTCATGGATGGCCGAGCGCTTCTTTTTCGCCACCGCGTATCCGCTGGTGCCGTTGAAGGAATACACCGAATGGTTTGTGCGCCTGCCCTTGAAACCGGAGAACATGGAGCGCATCTTGTACCGCAACACGGCTGAGTTGCTGGGCATCAACCCTTGACGCAAGACCGCGTACGCCGCTAAAATAATACCTGATTAGATTTGTCGGGTTTAGTTTTCTACAGGAAAATATCATGAATATTCAAGACGTTATCAAAGAGCAGGTCACCAAGAACAAGGTCATGCTGTACATGAAGGGTTCGCCTGATTTTCCGCAGTGCGGGTTTTCTGCGAACACGATCAACATTTTGCGCGCGTGCGGCGTCGAAAACATCGCGTCGGCGAATGTGCTTGAAGATCCGGCGATTCGCCAGGGCATCAAGGAGTATTCGAACTGGCCGACGATACCGCAGCTTTACGTGAACGGCGAATTTGTCGGCGGCTCGGATATCGTGACCGAAATGTACAAGAGCGGCGAGCTGCAAAAGATTCTGAAGTAAGCGCCAGCATCCGCCATGAAAAAGGGAGCCGCGAGGCTCCTTTTTTTGTCGCGCGCAGTTGATAGAGATCGCGAAGGGTAAAGGTTCTACAGGTAAGAGCGCCTTTTGCGGTACCTACAGTGACGGCCCGCCTGGGTTCCACGCGCTGACGGCGATGTTACCGCTGCTGACCGCAATCATTGGGCGAAGCATTCAGGCGGCCTCTTTCATTACGCTGGCGAGCACACCATAGGTTTCAGTCCAGGCCTCACGCACGGCCGGTGTAAATTCAGCACCCAGCCCTGCGTCGAGCGTCGAAAGCAATGCACTACCCACAGTATCGTAGTCCTTCAAGGCCACACCATACCCAGCGTGGCGTTTGCCCAATGACCGTACTGCAGGTATGAGTTGCTCAAGGTTGTCCAATCCATGGACAGCAACGGCGATCATTTGCATCAGTTTCTTGCCTTGCTCGTTCATGTCGCCCTTGAAAAGCGGTTTTAAAGCGGGGTCTAGTGTGAAAAGCTTGTCGTAAAAAATCGCTGCAGCTGCGTCGGAAATGGTGGCAACCTTTGCAAAAGATGTTTGCACCAATGCTATTTTTTGTTGATCCATGATGGGTCTCGCTTTGGGGGTGAGGGACACGGTAATCAGGGCGTTGCAGACACGCTTTAAACGAAGAGGACGACCACTGGAGGCCGCTTGCCTGCTACGCAGCAGGCAGGGCTGCGAGATAACGGCGCAGCAGCCACGCGTTGAACTGAACAAGCGTTTTTTCCAGCGGTCCATAAATACCATTTGGCATGTATCGCGAATTTTTCCCCTCCTGCATGGCAAGGCTGATGGGCAGATCCTGCGCCCATATCTTGCTAGCGCCCTCAAGCACCTGAGCGGATCGCTGCGCAAAATCAGGCAGATCAAGTGTGCTGCGGGGTAGCAGCCAGCCCCCGCCTGTGACTCGGTCATTGGCCGCCATAGTGCCTGTCACGGATACTGCCGAGATGAGTTGATAAGCAATAACATTGGGCGCAAACATCAGCGTCATTCCCGGCGGGATCATCGCAAAGGTCACGCGTTGCGTTGCTCGGGGGCCAGTTTGGCGATGACTGGAAATGCGGCTGCTTCGCCCCAGCCATCGCGCATCATTCCGCCATCTGATTTAAGCATGGGCACCGTTCGCACAATGACGTTGTCGGTGTCAGTCATCGGCGTGAATGTCACGCCTCCATCGGGGTGATTGCTGGGCGCGAAGTCATGAGTGCCTTGATGCACAAATTCCGGATGGTAGGCGTCCGTAAAATTTTCGTAATGGAGTTTCCAGTTCCAAGGCAAGATTTTCTCGGCAGGAACCGGTGGCACTCCCACCAAATCAGCTGATTCGTAATTTGCCCAGAACGGCTCGAGTTTTATAAGGCTGGGGGCCAGAGGCGCTGCATTGGCATCCAGGTTGACGAAGATAAACCCGTGCCACAGCTCAATGCGTATGGTGGGCAAGCGTACCGTGCTGCGTAGTTGCTGCAGCGTGGCCGGGTCGCCCATGCGCGGTGCACCTTGCAGATGTCCATTCAGATCGTAGGACCAGAAATGTAAAGGACAGCGGAAACTCCGGGCATGGCCTGAGGTGCAGGTAATAATCTGGCCACGGTGCCGGCAGACGGCGCTGAACGCATTGATTTCGTTTCTCTGGTTGCGTACGATCAGCAGTTGCTCGCCTGCGATACGTGCCGCGAGGTAATCCCCTGGATTCGGAATTTGCTCGGCCCGGCCGACGCAGAGCCATGAACGGGCAAATACTGCAACCTGCTCGAAGGCGAAAAACGCATCTGATGTGTAGCATTCCCGCGGCAACATGGGCGCTTCGGCATCGCGTATATCCATCGCGCTGAGTTGAGCGAAAATCGGCACCAGCGGGCTGACGGAGGCGGTCGCAGTATTCATCAATTTATCCTTTCGCCATCAAGGCGGCAATAAAATAGAGTTCGCAACAGATCATTGCCAATGAATCACCCGAATCGGGGTCGGATTCCAGCCCGAGCATGGGTTATAAAACTGCGGGCAATTCGATAGGAGCGTTAGAACATCCTTTTCAGCACGCAATTCGACGAAATCCCCTGGGATCGACTTGCCATCTTCAATCTCTGCACTGCCGTCAGCATTCACTGGCACATTCATGAACCAGTTAATGTTTGCGTGAATGTCCCGCGAACTCATCCCGTACAGCTTTAGAGCGGTCAGGAAATTGTCTCGGCAACTGCAGGTATTGGCGATACCATAACGCAATAGATTGACCTGATTGCTACACGCGCCACCGATGGTATTGTGGCCTCCAACGCTATCCTCGGTCACTGTCATCAGTACTTCAGCAATATCGGAAAAAAGGCGAAAACCCGTAGAAACGTAGATGGTTCGATTTAGTTTGATGGAATTCGCGTTGTTGTAGCGAATTCTTCGAACATCGCCTGACTGTAAGCTTGCATGGCAGCGCCTTCCACCTGACCGCGGCATGCCGACGGGTTGATGCTGCGACCAGAATCCGCGCCCACTACGAGTTTCAGTACCTGCACCTTGCTAGTCTCAACATCGACATCGACTTCCGCACCTGCCCAACTGGGCATCCAAAAGAAAATTTTCGAATGAAGGGGCGCATTGGCGTCGTACGGTATTTTCATGCGCCCTCTGCCGATGAACTCGACGCCAGTGGGTCCAAAGTAGTCCAGCAACAAGTTGGTAACTGGATAGGCGTTGCCTGATTGGATAATTTGCCAGCCGTCCAGATGAATGTCTGCCGCGCTGCAATTGAGCTGCGATGCTGCAAAAGTGAGTATCTGATCTTTCACGTCCTCCGCGGCACGCTGCACAGCCAGCCCGTTAACCGTTGTGCCGAAGCTCACATGGGTGCCGGTATCCAGCGGCGTAAAGTCTGTATCGCTGGCGCTGCATCGAACGTGATCCAGCGATACTCCCAAACTTTGTGCGGCAATGGACGCAAGCGCCGTCATGGCGCCCTGGCCGATTTCCACAGTGGCTGTATGCAGGAATACATAGCCATCGTGAGTCACTTTCAGAATTGCAGTACCATGATTGCCCGTTCCACCGCCGTCCTTTAAGCCAATACTCATGCCCATGCCACGTCGGCCATCCCGGCATCGATCTCGGTACCCCAATTGTTGCGCCACCTTGTCAAGTCCGCGCGCGAGATGGCTATCCATTGCGCTGTCTCCTGGACCAAAGAGTTCACCCGCCTTGAGCAGGTTGCGTCGGCGAAGATCGTACGGATCTAGCCCGATTCTGCGAGCAATCATGTCGATCTGCGATTCCGACGTGACCCCGTTTTTCCAGTTTTTCCAGTATCCAGGCGGAGACTCAAATGCCAACATTTTTCGGAGGGTGGTTCGGCCGATCCCTTCGCTTGCGGCGTCGCCCCGCTTAGATTCTCCGGAAACCATTACGCGTTTTCGGATGCGCCGCCATTGATGCGGGTTCGAATACATCGATTCCTCCTCTGACGGGCTTCACGTCCAGCTTTAGTTTCGTGAAAATTAACCTACTTGCCAAATATAACCAACTAGGTTAATATTCCTTGTGGAAAAGGCTACCCCTCACTGCAAGCTGGCAATCGTTAAGACGCTAATCGAAGCCGGCAAGGTTCGCTCGACCCAATCGGCACTCGTTGGCGCGGCGGCCATGGGGTTCAATTTTGACGGAATTATCGCGGTCATCATGGCCCTCACACCAAAGGACTTCTACAAGAGCATGACGACCCACGCAGATCACCGGATTTGGCAGGACGTGTATCGGCCAGCCACAGATGCAGGCGAGGTGTACCTGAAGTTGACTGTTATCGATGATGTTCTCATCGTTTCGTTCAAGGAGCTATGACCATGAAATGCCCAAATTGCGGTGCAGCGGAACTGGCGCATGACACTCGTGACATGCCCTACACCTACAAGGGTGAGGAAACCACAATTCCGGCGGTAACCGGCGACTACTGCCCAGCGTGTGGGGAGGCTGTTCTTGACATGGGCGAGTCTGTGCGCACCAGTACGTTGATGCTCGAATTCAACAAGCAAGTGAATGCCGCGATCGTTGATCCGTCATTCATTGTCGGCGTGCGGAAAAAACTCCACCTAGATCAGCGCGAGGCGGCAGAAATATTCGGCGGGGGCGTCAACGCGTTCTCTCGATATGAAAATGGCAAAACGAAGCCGCCATTGGCGCTTGTGAAACTACTTAAGGTATTGGACAGGCATCCCGATCTGTTGGAAGAAATCAAGGCAGCCTAATCCCCAACGCTCGCGCTCCCAACGGCATGTCGCGGGCCTCCAGCAATACCCGCCGATACCCTGCTTCCAGCGCTATGCACATGGTTCGATACGTGCGCAGGAAGGGGAGCCAGTCGGTAGCGTAAGTTCGAAGAATCGTAGACCAGCCGGTCGTCCGCCCTGATCGCTGTGCGTCCGGTGTACGCAGCTTTGCCGCCGCTCACTCGACGCAACTTGCACGGCTGCTGAGGCCGAACTGCTGCCCCCCAGTGACCGCGCCGAGCGACTGCTCCACGCTGTTACCCGCCGACAGATATCTGAGGGCTCGACCGGCAGCACGGGGTCGGTTCGAGGCGATTACGGTTAGCCAAAACGAATGGCCGCGCTCTGCCCTTGAGAGCGCTTGAGGTTCGGAGCCATCGGACGCTGTCTGTTAGATCAGATTCCGACTTCCAGAGGTAAATCTTTTTCGATTACTGCGCCTTCGGCGCCGTGGCGCCACCCGCATCCTTCCAACTGTCAAAGCCGCCGGCGATGAGCCGCGCCTTGTAACCGTTTTTCGTCAGGTAATCCACCGAGGCGTTGCTGATCGAGCGGCCGTGCGCGCAGAAGAGAAGTATTTCCTTGTCCTTGGGCAACGCGCCGCTCCACTCGGCGATCTTGTCCGGATCGAAGCGCCGCGCGGTGGGCATGGTCAGAGTGTCTTTGTCGTAATCGGAGTTGCGCCGCAGGTCGAGTATCACCGCGCCGTCCGCATTGGCCAGCGTTTTTTTCATGTCGGCGTGTGAAATCACGCGGTTTGTTGAAGGCTGCGTCGCGGCACCGGCATCCGCGGCGTATGCGCCGGGCGCAGCGGCAAACACCATGGTGGCCGCGAGTGCCAATGAAGTCCGAATCGTTTTCATGCGAACCTCCGTGAAGAATATGTTATCGGGCAAACGTATAGTAGCCGTATTGTAAGAGCAAAAACACCGCGATTACAAACAGCACGCGCAGCAGCCAGCGCCGGTAAGTCGGCGTGTCGATGCGATTGCGCACAGTGATGCCCGCCACCGTGGTTGCCGCGGAGAGCGCCGCGAACGGCAGCGTCATCGCCCATTGCAGCCAGGTCACACCGCCCTCCGCCGTTAGCACCAGAAACTGCGTGGGCTTGCCCACGCTAAAGCACAGATTGAGCACCTGCACGAACGTGGTGCGATCCACGCCCAGCGAAAACATGTACATCACCAGCATGGGGGCGGCGATATTCGCCGTGCCTTCCGACAAGCCCGCGATGCAGCCGAAAAAAACGCCGAACGCCACCGGAT
Source organism: Bordetella parapertussis (assembly GCA_945901405.1). Classification (GTDB taxonomy): domain Bacteria; phylum Pseudomonadota; class Gammaproteobacteria; order Burkholderiales; family SG8-41; genus CAMDLH01. The sequence goes on from CAMDLH010000021.1 coordinate 25,607, forward strand.
GCCGCCGCACCGGCGCCCACTCGGCGTGGCCGATGCGGTCAAGGTACAGGAACGCGAGGATCACGCCCGCCAGCAGCATCGCATACGGAAACGCCGGGTACGCAACAAAGAGCCGCGCGCCGACAAACGCGCCGGCGAACATGCATATGGGCATGAACCAGTAGCGCTTGAGCGTCTCGATGAATTTTCCCGAGAGCATGACGTTGATGACTGTCGCCGCGACGCACGGCAACAGCACGAGTATCACGGCGGTGCGCATGTCCGACACCATGGCGATCAACGGCGTTGAAACCATCGGGAAGCCAAGCCCGAGCGCGCCCTGCACCACGCCGGCGAACGCCAGCACCAGCGCGATCCAGATCACGATGGCGATAGACAGGGATTCAAATCCGGGCATGAAAAGTTAAAGTGGACCAATGAACGCGGAGAACGCGTTCGATATTGTGTGTGCGAATGCCAAACCGGCTGTGCGAGCGTTGACTTCGCCCGCACAACCGCGATTCGTGCTGCTACTTACACGGAGTCATCCTAAATTATTGTTTTTAAACGACTTTTACGCATGAAGCCGCCGCGCAGTATCACACGTAATCCTTGTACTTCTCCAGAAAGCGCACGGGCTTCGATAACGCGTCGCGACGGAACGGATCGCCCAGTTCGCGCGTGCACATGATCTCGATGATGCAGGTCTTGCCCTGATTCATCTGCATATCGACGGCTTTCTTCAGTGCGCGGCCGACGTCTTCGAGTTTGTCGACGACGATGGCTTCCGACCCCATGGCCTTGGCGATGCCTGCAAAGCTCTGGTTGTCGAGCTCGCCCGCGACGAAGCGGCGGTTGTAAAAATCGACCTGGTTCTTTTTCTCCGCGCCCCACTGGCGGTTGTGGAACACCACCGCCGTCACCGGAATGTTGTGGCGCACGCAGGTCATGATCTCGCTCATGCTCATGCCCCACGCGCCGTCGCCCGCATACGAAATCGCCGGGCGGTCCATCGCCGCCGCCTTGGCGCCGATGATGGTGGGGAAGGCATAACCGCAGTTGCCGAAACTCATCGGTGCGAAAAAGCTGCGCGGCTCTTCAAATCTGAGATAGCTGTTGGCCACCGAGTTGATATTGCCGATGTCGGTGGACACCATGGCGCGCGGCGGCATGGCTTTTTCAAGCTCGCGCAGCACCTGACGCGGATGCAGGTATTGCCCGCCGGAGAACGGTTTTTCCTTGCCGGCCTCGTCGATCATGTCGATGCTGAACGGGTCTTTCTCGTGCGTCCAGCCGTCGAGTTCTTTTTCCCACGCGTCTTTTTCCGCCTTGATCTGCGCAGCGCGTTCGGCCTTGGTGGCGTCGCAGGCGAGCGTCTTGCCCGCGAGCAACGTGGTGAGCGCCTTGGCCGCGGCCTTGGCGTCGCCGCAGATGCCGACGTTGATTTTTTTCACGAGACCCAAGTTGGTGTGATCCGCCTCGACTTGAATAATCTTTGCGTCCTTGGGCCAGTAGTCGAGGCCGTGCTGCGGCAGCGTGCCAAACGGCCCCATGCGCGAACCGAGCGCCACCACCACGTCGGCCTTGGAGACGAGTTTCATCGCGGCCTTCGAGCCTTGATAACCCAGCGGGCCGCACCACAGCGGGTGGCTCGCGGGGAAGGAGTCGTTGCGCAGATAGCCGTTGACCACCGGCGCGCCCAGACGCTCGGCCAGCGCCTTGCATTCTTCAACCGCATCGCCCAGCACCACGCCGCCGCCCGACAGAATCACCGGAAACTTCGCCGTCGCCAGCAGATCGGCGGCGGCCTTCAGGCTTTGCTCGCCGCCCGCGCCGCGTTCGATGCGTATCGGCTTCGGGATTTCGGTCATGGTCTCGCCGTAGAAATAGTCGCGCGGAATATTCAGTTGCGTCGGTCCCATGTCCGACAGCGCGCGGTCGAAACAACGCGCGGTGAATTCAGCCATGCGTTTGTTGTTGACCACGTGCCCCTGGTACTTGGTGAATTCCTGGAACATCGGCAGTTGATTGGCCTCCTGAAAACCGCCGAGGCCGATGCCCATCGAGCCGGTCTCCGGCGTGATGATCACCACCGGCGAATGCGCCCAGTACGCCGCGGCGATCGCCGTCACGCAGTTACTGATGCCGGGGCCGTTTTGCCCGATCACCACGCCGTGACGCCCACTCACGCGCGCATAACCATCGGCCATGTGCGCCGCGCCCTGCTCGTGCACCACGGGCACCAGGCGTATGCCTGCCGGCGCGAATATATCCATCGCGTCCATGAAGGCCGAACCCATGATGCCGAACATGGTATCGACGCCTTGCGCGACCATGGTTTCGACAAACGCTTCGGATGGCGTCATCTTCTGCACGCCGCTGACGACGGTGCGGCGGTCGGGGGTGGTTTTCTGGTTCATGGAGGACTCCTCAATGTTATGTACGCAATTTCGGGAAATGGTATATTTTGTGCGGAAGAATGGAATCTTACTATATGCCGTGCGGCGATACTTTACATGGCGCGCGGCACGCCGCCCCGTCCCGGTCGCAGGCTAACACTCCAACCATCGCAAGGGATCGTCGTGACCGACATCAGCGCTATAAATACACTGGAACCCGACCGCCTGCTCGATGTGCGCACGGTTTTCGGCATCGACACCGATCTGAAAGTCCCCGCGTTTTCGCAGCGCGACGACCATGTGCCCGAGATCGATGAAGTCTATCGCTTCAACCCCGACGTGACGCTGGCGCTGCTGGCGGGCTTCACGCGCAATCGGCGCGTGATGATTCAAGGGCTGCACGGCACCGGTAAATCGACGCACATCGAGCAGGTCGCCGCGCGGCTGAACTGGCCGTGTGTGCGCGTCAATCTCGATGCGCACATTAGCCGCCTTGATCTCGTGGGCAAGGACGCGGTGGTGCTGCGCGACGGCAAACAGGTTACCGAGTTTCAGGAAGGCATCGTGCCGTGGTCGCTGCAACGCCCGGTGGCGCTGGTGTTTGACGAGTACGACGCGGGCCGCCCCGACGTGATGTTCGTGATCCAGCGCATATTGGAGCGCGACGGCAAGTTCACGCTGATGGATCAGAATAAAGTGATACGTCCGCATCCGTACTTTCGCCTGTTTGCGACATCGAACACGGTGGGGCTGGGCAATCTCAACGGCCTCTATCACGGCGTGCAGCGCTTGAATCACGCGCAGATCGACCGTTGGAACATCGTCGCCACGCTCAACTTTCTGCCGCGCGAGGAAGAAATCGCCATTGTGCTGGCGCGCGTGCCCGGCAACGCGGCCAGCGAGCAGGGACGCAAGCTGGTCGATGCCATGGTCGCGGTGGCGGAACTCACGCGCAAGGGTTTCGAAGTGGGCGATCTCTCCACGCTGATGTCGCCGCGCACGGTTATCACCTGGGCCGAGAACTGCGAAATATTCCGCGATCCGGCGCTGGCGTTTCGGCTGTCGTTTCTCAATAAATGCGACGACGCGGAGCGGCCCATCGTCGCCGAGTACTTTCAGCGCTGCTTCGACCGGGAACTCGACGAGTCGTACCGGCGTGACTGATCCGACGCGGGCGCAAGTTCGTCACCAGCAGCGTATCGAGGAGCTATGCGCGGCGTCGATCCGCGCGCTCACCGGCAACGCCGATCTGCATTTTCGCGGTCAGCGCCTGCATAGCGGGGCGCGCATGTTGCCGCGCTTCGCGCCGCATTTGCATCCCGCGCTCGAAGGCAGCGCTGCGGATCACGAAATAGGCTTCAACGCGTATCGCGGCGCGGCGGATGGCTTGGCATTGCGGCTGGCGCATTCCGACCTTGCGTTGCATGACAGTCTCGCCCCGGCGGACGCAATCGAGCGGTTCCTGTTCGATCTGCTGGAGCAGTTTCGCGTCGAGGCGCTGGCGTCACCGCATATGCCGGGCTTGTGCCGCAATCTGCGCGAGCGTTTCGAGCAATGGTCGGCGGCCTACCATCACTCGGGGCTTAACGAGAGTGCGCGCGGCATCGCGCTCTACACCACGGCGCAGATGTGCCGCTCGCGCGTGAGCGGCGAGCCGCCGTTGGCGCTGACCGAGGAGTTGATCGATTCCATGCGCGGCAGAATCAGCCGGCGCATCAGCCATGATCTTGCCGGGATTCGCCGCCAACGCCATGACCAGGCGGCTTACGCGGTACACGCGCTCAATATCGCGCGCAGTGTCGCCGGGATGATACAGAGCCGTGATGATGAACGTGGCGAAGAAGATAATCGCAGTGACGACGAACAGCGCAGCACCTTCAATCTGCTGTTCGACAGCGAAGGTGACGTAGAGAAAAGTTTGGCTGTCGCAGGCGGCGGGGTCAGCCGCGTGTTGAGCGAATCAGCGGATGGTTACCGCGTCTACACGCGCGCCTATGACCGCGAAGTCGATGCCATGACGCTGGCGCGCCGCGCGCAGCTCACCGAGTATCGCGAGCGGCTGGATCAACGCATCGCCGCGCAGGGCATCAACCTTGCGCGCCTCGCGCGCGACTTGAAGGCACTGCTCGCAGTGCCGACGGTGGACGGCTGGGACGGCGCGCAGGAAGAAGGCGTGATCGATGGCCGCCGCCTCGCGCAACTGGTGAGCGCACCCGCCGAGCGGCGCTTGTTTCGCGTTGACCGTTGGCAGCCGGTGGCTGATTCAATGGTCACATTTCTGATTGATTGTTCCGGCTCGATGCGCCAGCACATCGAATCGGTGGCGATGCTGATCGACGTGCTGGCGCGCGCGCTGGAGATGGCGGGTGTTACCAACGAAATCCTCGGCTTTACCACCGGCGCGTGGAATGGCGGGCGTGCGCAGCGTGATTGGCAACGCGAGCGGCAACGTGGCGGCCAAACCGTGCATCCGGGGCGGCTTAACGAAGTCTGTCACATGGTGTTCAAGGCCGCCGATACGCCGTGGCGCCGCGCGCGCTCCGGCATCGCCGCGCTGTTGAAGCCCGATTTGTTTCGCGAGGGCATCGACGGCGAGGCGGTTGAGTGGGCGTGCAGCCGCATGCAAAGCCGCGCCGAGGAACGCCGCTTGTTGATGGTGGTGTCCGACGGCAGCCCGATGGACAGCGCCACGCATCTTGCCAACGATGCGCATTATCTCGACCACCATTTGCGCGACGTGGTGCTGCGCGAGGAGCAGCAGGGGCGCGTCGCTATCCGCGGTCTTGGCGTGGGGCTTGATCTTTCTCCCTACTACCGGCGCAGCCATGCGCTTGATTTATCCGCGCCGCCGGGCAATCGCGTGTTTGGCGAAATACTGCAAATGATCGCCGTATAAGGCGTTTTGCCGGCGGCAGCGGCGCTCATGCCGCAATCGAAAATTCTCTGTAACATATTGTTTTTATTCACTATTTTTAGAAATCCTCGATGGCGCGCGCTTGCGCCAGCAGTGCCGATAAACGATAATCGCAGGTCTCCAATCCAGCCTTGCGCGGCAAGTGCCGCCAAGCATCGGCAACACCGACGAGGACCATCATGAACACTATGAGCGACACCAAGAGTCTCGCCAAACCGCACGCGGCCGGCGGCAAAATCCGCATGACGCCGAGCGAAGCGTTCGTCGAGACGCTGGTGGCGCAAGGGGTGAAAAATACGTTCGGCATCGTCGGCTCGGCGTACATGGACGCGCACGATTTGTTTCCGCTCGCCGGCATACGATTTATTTCCGTGGCGCACGAGCAAAACGCGGCGCACATGGCCGACGGCTATTCGCGCGTCACGGGCAAGCATGGTGTTTGCATCGCGCAAAACGGTCCCGGCATCACCAACTTTGTGACGGGCATCGCCGCCGCGTACTGGGCGCATTCGCCGGTGGTCGCGATTACACCCGAATCCGGCAGCATGACGATGGGGCTGGGCGGCTTTCAGGAAACCGAGCAGATGCCGATTTTCTCCAAGATCACCAAGTGGCAGGTGCACGTGAATTCGCCGCTGCGCATCGCAGAGCTGACTGGCCGCGCGTTCGATTACGCCATGGCCGAACGCGGCCCGGTGCAGGTGAACATTCCGCGTGATTATTTCTATGGCGAAGGCGAATTCGATATTCCGCAACCGCAACGCATCGAGCGCTCCGCTGGCGGCCCCGAATCGCTCGACGCGGCGGCGAGGCTGCTGGCCAAGGCGAAATTCCCGGTGATCCTCGCCGGCGGTGGTGTGATCATGGGTGACGCCATCGACGAGTGCAAGGCGTTGGCCGAGTACCTCACGGCACCCGTGGTCAACTCTTATCTGCATAACGATTCGTTCCCGGCCCACCATCCGCTGTGCTGCGGCCCGCTGGGCTATCAAGGCTCCAAGGCGGCGATGAAAGTTATTTCGCGCGCCGACGTGGTGCTGGCGCTCGGCTCGCGCCTGGGGCCGTTCGGCACGCTGCCGCAACATGGCCTCGATTACTGGCCCGCCAATGCGAAAATCATTCAGATCGACAGCGATCCGCGCATGCTCAATCTGGTCAAGCGCATCTCCATCGGTATTTGCGGCGATGCGCGGTTGGCGGCGGTTGAGTTGCTCGCGCGCCTGAAAGCGCAGATCAAACTTTTGCCGAATAAAACGCGTCTCGCCGAAATCAAAATCGAAAAAGCCGCATGGGCCGAAGAACTCGCCAAGTGGCCCTCGCCCAATGAAAAAGGCCGCATCGGCCCGCGTCAGGCGCTGGCGGCGTTGTCGCGCGCCATGCCGAAAAACGCCGTGGTTTCCACCGACATCGGCAACGTGTGCTCGGTCGCCAACAGCTATCTGCATTTTGACAGCGCGCCGTCGTTCCTCGCGGCGATGAGCTTCGGCAACTGCGGCTATGCGTTCCCCGCCGCCATCGGCGCCAAGGTCGGCCGCCCGGATCGCCCAGCTATCGCGTACGTCGGCGACGGCGCCTGGGGCATGAGCCTGAATGAAGTGCTCACCTGCGTGCGCGAAAACATCCCCGCGATCGCGGTGGTGTTCAACAACGGCCAGTGGGGCGCGGAAAAGAAAAATCAGATCGATTACTTCGACAAACGTTACCTCAGCACCAATCTCAAAAACCCCAACTTCGCCGACGTCGCCGAAGCAATGGGCGCGCACGGTTTGACGGTCGAACACCTCGATGAAATCGGCGACGCTCTGCGCGGCGCGGTGAAATCCAACAAGCCGACGGTCATCAACATGATGCTCACGCAGGAACTGGGCGAGCCGTTCCGCCGCGATGCGTTCAAACCGCCAAGACGCATATTGGCGAAATACAAGAAATTCAGCGCCAAGGAGTTTCGATAGTAACAGCGCGCATCAGCGCCAGTACTTTCCCCCTCTCCCGCCGGGACAAGGGCACACTTGAAGCGGAGCAGAGGGGGAAGGGGTGAGGGAAGACGGTGCACAAGTACCTTGGTTAGATCACCACGAAGTATCTACCCCACCACCATCCGCACCAGCATCACCAACAAAAAAACCACCACGCACCCCGCGATCAACGCGCCAATCACCGCTTGCTTTAACGTGATAGTCGCACCATTGCGTTCCCAGGTTCCGCGCTTGCCGATCATCACCATGCCCCAAAACATGGTTGCCGCAACCTGGCTCAGGCTTGCTTTCTTTGCGGCTGGTTTGTTAGAAGCATCGTCGTCATCGGAATTCAAGCAAGGTCTCCATCCGGCGCAGAGCGCAATCGCCCCGCGTAAATCCCCAGACTCGATCCCTCGATAATCACCGCGCCCACCGCCTTGGCGTAGTACTCGGCAGGCCCCACGCCGCCGATGATGGAATAAGCGTAACCCTGCGCCTTCTGTGCATGCAGCACCGAGAGCAACAGCGCGCGGCCGATGCCGTGTCCGCGCTCCGTCTCCGCCACTGCCGTTGGCCCGAAAAAATTTCTGCACGTCGCGTCAAAACACGCAAAGCCGACTATCGACTGTTCGCGCCGAGCGATAAAGCACGTCACGGGCGTGCGAAAGAACGCCGTTTCAACCTCGGTTGCCCACGCGGGGAATGCGCCGCCCACCCACGCCAGCGCGGCGGGCTTGTCCAGGCTTAGCGCGCGGCGTATCGCAACACCCCGGCGCGCCGCGGCGTCGAGCGCCGGTTCGAGCATCGGCAGGTCGTAGAGCTTTACCAGCATGTCCGGCATGGTGGTGTGTCCTTACTCCGGTTGTCCAATAGGGATGGAGATGGTGAATACATCACAATTGTCAAATAAAAATCGTTTAAAAACAATAGATTATGAAATATAACATGCGTGAGATTTGCATTCCAATGTCAAATTTTCTTGAATATTCAACGGGCAAGCGAATGTTCGCGCATATTGCTTGCGACATGTCGTTTTGGTGTGGCGCCATCAAAGGAGAAATAATAGTGGCAGACAGAACGCTGTACGACATTTTAGAAGTGAGTTCCACCGCGTCTCAGGAATCCATACGCGCGGCGTATGAGCGGTTGTCGGAGAAATACCAGGGGTTGGTTGATCGTGGCGGCGATGCCGATGCGCGCGTCCATCTTGATGCGGTCAAACAGGCTTTTTTCACGCTCGCTAACGAGGAAAAACGCTCGCAATACGACAAGCGCTTCGAGGCGCGCGCCAGCAGTGGCCTGCGCAACGTCGAAGTGGTCGAGACGTTCTGGACGTTGCCCAAACTCATCGTGATTGGATTGCTGGTGCTGGGCAGCGGCGCGGTCTACTACAAGTATCAGAGAGACCAGGCGCGCATCGAAGCTGAAAAAGTCATCGCTGAAACCAAGGCCAAGCAGGCGGCGGAAGTCGCCAAGGCCGAGGCGGAAAAAGAAGCGTTTGCGTTGCAACGTCAGCGTGAATCCCAGTCGGACGAAATGCGGCAACGCCGCGAGCGCGAAGCGGCGCTGCGTCAGTACAGCTACGATAACCGCATTGAATCGCGCGGCAATCAGGCTCAATCGTCGCAGCAACAGCGCGACGCGCAGCGTGCAGAGCAGTAACGGCGCTACGAGGAGCAACGCGCTTCCTCGGCGGCGCAGCAGCAACTCGCGCGCGACAAGGCCGAGCTTTGCCGCATGGAGCGCGAGCGTTATGGCCGGTCTATTTCGTGTTGATCCTACCCGCGATCAGGAGCAAATCATGAGCCGCTTCACGGCCGTGGCGCTGATTTTGTTGGGCGGCGCGATTCAGGTGGCTGATGCGGCCGAGGATCGCAAGGCTTACAAGCATGTCGATAAAGACGGCAAGATCACCTATTCGCAAACGCCGCCGGTTGATGGCAAGGCCGCGGCCAAGGTGAGCATCGCGCCGGCCCACGCCGGACGCGGCGGTGATACGCGGAGCTATTCGCATTACGACGATCCGCGCATACACACGCCGCGCGGCGCGCATCGCCCGCCCGTGGCCGCGGTGGGGCGCAAGCCCACGCCGGAAGAGCAGCGCATGGCCGATCTCAAGGCCGAATGCGAACGCAATCGCGGGTCGGATCGCAACGATCCGGAAGCGCTGCGCGCGCTTGATTCGACCAAGATTCCGCGACGCCGCTACTGATAACCAATTCCCGCCGGCGGGGCGGCGCTATTTTGCGCCGGCGCGGGCGCGCGCATCCATTGCCGCAATACGCTTGGTGTCTTCCGCCGCCTCTTTCAATAGCCAGTCGCGAAAGGCCGCGATTTTTGGCAACTCGGCCGTCGATTTCGGGCATACGATCCAAAAAGCATACGGTGCATCAAATGCTTGTGTGAAAGGCCGCACGAGGCGCCCGGAGATCAGGTCCCATGACGCCAGCGCCGTGCGCGCGAGTGCAATGCCCTGGCCATCGACGGCGGCATCGATCGCCATGCTGGCCTGGTTGAACACCATTCCGCGCGTGGCGTCGACGCCGTTGATGTCCGCCCGCGCCAGCCAGTTCGCCCAGTCGTCCGTACCATTGGCATGAAGTAGAGTGTGACTCTTGATGTCACGCAGCGAGCGCAGCGCGCCACGCCCCTTCGTCAATTTCGGACTGCACACCGGGAAGAGTTGTTCCGTGCACAGACGCGTCACGTGCAGTCCCGGCCAATGCCCGTTGCCGTGGCGTATGGCCAGATCGATATCCTCGCGCGCGAAATCGATGTGCTGCATCGACGCGCTGATGCGCAAATCGATGCCGGGGTGCGCCTCGGAGAAGCGCCTTAACCTGTGCACCAGCCACTTGGCCGCGAAGTTGGGCGAGGTGGTGACGGTCAACGTGCCGGATTTTTCACGCTGCAACAGGCGCTCGGTGCCCATCGCAAGGCGGTCAAAGGCGTCGCGCACCACTTCCAGATAAGCGCGCCCGGTATCGGTGAGCGCCAGCCGCTGGCGTTCGCGCAGAAACAGCCGCACGCCCAATTCATCTTCAAGCCCCTTGACCTGCTGGCTCACCGCGCCCTGCGTCACGCAAAGCTCCTGCGCCGCCTTGGTGAAGCTCTCGTGGCGAGCGCTGGCCTCGAAGGCCTTGAGTGCATTGAGGGAAGGAAGGCGTTGCCGCATCGCTTAGATTATTAGAAAAACTATGCCCAGGGAGAGAAATGATGCTTTGCGGGCGTGGTCAGTATGCCTGACTATTCGCTGCAATAGTAGGCGCCGATGAATTGCAAGACCATCAAATTAACTATGGATAGTTCATCTCGCGCCGATTGCTTTCTCCCCGGTAACGGGGGGATTATTGCTCATACGGAGACTTTACACGCGTTATTGCCCCGCGGCTTATTGCCGCGATCCCAAACAGAAGCGCTTTTTTCCGCACAAGCAGCCAATCCCATCATGGATTCCGTGCTGGGGCCGTAATCACAAAAAAGGATGACTACATGAGCATGCTCCAAGAGTACTACCTGCAACCCCATGCGCCCGACCCCGTACTGCCAGAGGCCGAGGTGCTGCGCTGCGTGCGCCGTTTCGTGCCCACCGCAAAAGCCCTGACGCGCGTTGATGAATCAGGCGGTGAGGCGCGGACCTACACCGTGGATGAGGTCATCGTGCTCAAGGTGCAGCGGCCACAACAAGTACGCGTCGGTACCAGCTTGGCCCGTGAAGTGTTTTTTCTCAACCAACTGGCGGCGGCAGCGCCCGAACTGCCCGTGCCGCGCGTCCTCGGCTACAACCGCGAGACTAATTTATTGGAGTACAACATCCAGACCCGGATGCCGGGGGTGGCCTACGCCGACGCCACTCTTACGCCCGCAGCGCGGCACGACGTCATCTTCGGCTTGGGGCGGTTACTGCGCCGCCTCCATGCCATCCCGCAGCAGCCATTTCACGATAGCGCTCACTTCCCCGCCGACCGCAGCCCAGCCGACTTCAAGAGGCGCCTGTCCGAATACTTCGACGTAGTAGCGAGGCGACTTGAAGAGCGCGGGCGGGCGTGGCCGCTGGAGATTGCATTTGAAACCGTGCGAGAACGCACATTGGCGGCCCTGCCGCAATCGCAAGAGTTTCGGGCTTTGCATTCCAACCCCGGTCCGCCGCATACCTTTGTTGAGCGGAACACCGGGCGCTTCCAGGGCCTGATTGATTTTGGCGACGCTTACATCAGTCATCCTGCCCTGGATGTATGGCGCTGGCGCTGGCCCACTGAACGTGCCGCCGCGCTGGCCGGCTACACCGCCGACACGCCCGTGAGCGATGACTTCATGCGGACGTGGAAAGCCGTCACGGTTGCCGCCTCCGCCATCCTCGTGGCATTTTTCCCGGAGCGTGAGGACGAAGCGGCCAGGGATTTGCGGCAGGCCTTGGGTGATTTGTGATCAAAATGGCAGGAACAGCCATGACAGAAAAAATAAATTTCGACAACGAAAACACAGGTAGCCTGCCGGCGGGGTGGAACGCCGGCGTCACCGGCGCAGGCTCGCATCAATGGACGGTGCAGGCCGACGCCACCGCCCCCAGTAAGCCCAACGTGCTTAAACAATCGGGCAGTGGCGCGTTTCCGTGGTGTGTAAAACCGGAAGTGTCGATTACCGATGGCGCGGTCGAGGTCAAATTCAAAGCGGTCTCCGGCAACAAGGATCAGGCCGGCGGCGTGTTGTGGCGCGTGAAGGATGGCGACAACTATTACGTTGCGCGCGCCAATGCGCTGGAGGACAACGTGTCACTTTATTACACCGAGAACGGCCGCCGTAACACCTTGAAGTATGTCGACGCGCCGGTGCCACGCAATACGTGGCACACGTTGCGCGTGGAGTTCTCCGGAAAAAAAATCCGTGTGATTTTTAACGGCAAGACCTACATCGAAATGGACGACGATCACATCGCCGGCGCGGGCGCGGTAGGTGTGTGGACCAAGGCAGACAGCGTCACGTTGTTCGACGATTTCACGTACAGCGCCGCGTGATAGCCTTGGTAGCGTGAACTATCTCTGGAAACTGCGCGCGTATTTCCGCCAGGTCGCGGGCCAGCTTGTTATCGGCTCGCTGGCTGGCATCGTCATGAACACGGCGGTGATCCTGCCGGCCATACTGCTGGGTAATGCGATCGACAAGGCGCTTGCGCTGGAGCGCGGCACGGCCACGGCGGAGGACGTTACTTTCGCGGCGCTGCTGCTGATAGCAGGTACGCTGTTGACGGAGGGGCCGCGCGTATTAAAGCGCTGGTGGCTGATTACCGCCAACGTGCGCATGCGCGCCAACCTGCGCGCGGATGCGTTGCGCGGTGCGCTGTCGCGGCCGCTTGCCGATCTGCACAAGACTTCTATCGGCGACCAGATGGCGCGCATCGTCGGCGATGTTGACGTGCTCGGAGTCGGCCTGCGCGAATTCACCATCGAGACCTGGGACACTGTTCTGTTTTCGCTTTCATTCGTGGTGGCGATGCTGGTCATCGACGCCAGGTTGACGCTGATGGCGCTGGCGCCGGCGCCGATTGCAATGTTCATCGCTCACGCCTCGGGCCGCTGGGTGGCGGCACGCACGACGCGCGCGCGCGAGGCGAATGCCGCGCTGACCGCGAACATTCAGGAGCTGCTGTCCGGCTTTCGTGTGCTGCGTTTCTTCGGCCGGGGAACCGCCGCGACGGGCTTGATCGAGACCTACTCGCGCACGTACGCCGAACGCAATCTCGCCGCGGCACGCCTGCGCCTGGGCCTGCCGCCGCTCTACAGCACGCTGATGATGTCGGGCATTTTGTTGGTGATCTGGCAGGGCGGCGAGCGCGTGGTCAGCGGCGCGATGAGTGTCGGCGCCTTTGTTGGATATCTTGCGCTGTTCATCCGCTTCGTCGAACGCGGCTTTCGTATTCCGCAGATGATGAACTCCATTCAGAGCGGCGGGGCGGCTTACGCGCGGTTGGAACCGATGCTGGCGCCGGCATTAACCGTGGCGGGCGAGCCTCCATTTGCATCGTTCAAACACGGCCATATCGCGGGTATCGGGCAAGTACAAGTGGCCGACAGGCACGACTGTCCTGGTGCACTGGGCGTCGCGCTGAGCAACGTCACATTTATCTACCCCGGTGCGACACAGCCGGCGCTCGCCGATCTGTCGCTTAAGATTGCGCCGGGCGCTTTGGTGGCGATGACCGGTGCGGTGGGGTCGGGCAAGAGCGCACTGGCGCGTGCGCTGCTGGGCGTTTATCCCATCGCGTCGGGCACGGTGTCATTCTCGACGGATGGCAACATCGGATACCTGCCGCAGGACGCGCATCTCTTCTCGGGCTCGGTGCGCGATAACGTTCAAATGGCGAGACAGGCCGGTGACGCGCAGTTTATTGCGCGGGCCGTGCGTATCGCCGCGCTTGACACAGACGTCGCCGGATTTCCGAATGGCCTGGACACACCAGTTGGCGAGCTTGGCGTGCGCATTTCCGGCGGCCAGCGGCAACGTCTGGGCCTCGCGCGCGCGATCGCGGCCTGCGCCCCGCACACGCCCGGCCTGCTGGTGTTGGACGATCCGTTTTCCGCGGTCGATGTAGAGACGGAGGCGCGCATCGTCGCCGCACTGCGCGAGGCTTTTGGAGCGCAACAACCCGCGAAGGTACGCGCAACCATACTGTTGTGTTCGCAGCGCCTTGCGGCCTTTCCGCAAGCCGATCACGTGGTGGTGCTCGACCACGGCCGGATAGCGGAGCAAGGCACGCATGATGCGTTGATGGCGCGCGAAGGCCTGTACGCGCGCATTTACCGGGCGCAGGTGCAAAGTGCGCGTGGTGGCTCGCCTTTACCGAGGGACACGGCATGAGCGCCGCGGCCATGGCTGCGCCCACTGCGCGCGCGCCCTTTGTGCGTCAACTCGCCGGCCTGTTGCGCGCCCGGCGGCGCAACCTTATGTTCATCGCACTGCTGGTGCTGGCGGGCGCGCTGTTTGAGTTGCTGCCCCCGGTGCTCATACGCTGGATCGTTGACGATCATCTGGCGGCGGGCAAACGCGAAGGCTTGCTCGCGCTGGGATTTTTTTACCTGGCGGCGATCACCCTGGGGCAGGGCCTCGCGTTCGTCTATGGCTACCTCGCGGCGTCGGTGGCGCAGGGCGTGCTCAGCGATCTGCGCGTGCGGCTGTTCGATCATTTGCAGCGCCTGCCGGCGAGCTATTTCGACCACACGCCGCTGGGGGATGCCATCAGCCGCTGCACTGCTGACATTGACACGCTGGATACGATGTTCACCAGCGGCGTGGCAACTCTGGTGGCAAATCTGTTTCGCCTGCTGACCATCGCCGCGGCGATGGTTATCTTGAGCCCCATGCTGGCGCTGGCGGCGGCGCTGATGTTGCCGCCGCTGGTTATGGTCACGCGCTACTTTCAGGTGCGCATACGCGAGGCGGAGCGCGCCAGCCGCAAGGCCGTGGGCGAAATGAATACCCACCTGCAGGAAACACTGCGCGGCGTCGAGGTCATCCAGGCGTTCAAACGCGAGGCAGGCTTTGTTGCGCGTTTTCGCCACGTGCTGGTGCGCGTGCTGCACGCGTCGAACCGCGCCACGATTTACGCGTCTTTCTATCCGCCGATGACCGCGCTGATGACCTACGGCGCCATCGCCTTTTTGTTATGGGCGGGCACGCGTGATGCCAGCGGGTTCTTCGGCGCGGCTGGCGTTTCCCTCGGCACGCTGGTTGCATTCGCGTTGCTGCTACAACGGTTTTTCACGCCGCTGACCGCGTTGGGTGACGAGTGGCAGACGGTGCAAGGTGCGCTTTCCGGGGCGGAACGCGTGTTCGAGGTGTTGGCCGTGCCCGCCGATTTGCAGCCGCAGCCGTCGTCGCCACGGCCGCCGCAGCGGCAAGACGGCTTGGCACTTGAGAATGTCGTGTTCGGCTACGCGCCCGGCGCACCAGTGTTGCATGGCGTAAGCCTGCGCGTCGCCCCCGGCGAACACGTGGCGCTGGTGGGGCGCACCGGCGCGGGCAAGACCAGCATGGTGCATCTGCTTGCCGGCCTGTATGAGCCATGGCAAGGCACGGTTCGTGTCGCGGGACAAAATCCTCGCACGCTGCCGGATGACGCGAAACGCCGCGCGTTCGGCATCGTGCCGCAATCGGCGCA
Organism: Bordetella parapertussis; assembly: GCA_945901405.1. Lineage (GTDB taxonomy): Bacteria > Pseudomonadota > Gammaproteobacteria > Burkholderiales > SG8-41 > CAMDLH01. Next base: position 41,012 of record CAMDLH010000021.1, read on the forward strand.
GTTGTTCAGCGGCACGGTGCTGGAAAACATTACGCTCAACGATGCAAGCGTGGCGGAATCCGCCGTAATGGAGGCGGCGGCCATCAGCGGCGCGGACGCGTTCATCCGGTCACTGCCCAATGGCTACCGCACCGTGCTGCGCGGCGCGGGTGGCGGGGCAGGCGTGCGGTTGTCGGCCGGTCAGGAGCAGTTGCTAACGCTGACGCGTGCGCTGGTGTCGCAACCTTCGGTGCTGTTGTTCGACGAGGCGACATCGTTTTTGGATGGCGCCAGCGAAGCGGCGCTGCGGGAGGCGCTACGTTCCACCGTGCTCCATCGCGGCGCCGCAGTGCTGACCGTCGCACACCGGCTAGCAACGGCGCGGGAGGCGCACCGCGTCATCGTCATCGATCATGGCCGCCTCGTTGAGGAGGGCGCGCCGGCTGATCTCATCGCACGCGGCGGACGCTTCGCGGCACTGCTGGAGTTGGAGGCGGCGGGCTGGGACTGGCACGCGGCAACCTGATGAACCGTGGGATGATTCGTGAACACGAAAGTGCAAAGAATGCCTCGCTTCCGTTATTTGGTGTAGTTTCCCGTTTGGGAATTGCGTAACGTATTCGCTTGATGTTTCACCATGGGATAACCCGACATGAACGAAGACACCTCCACGGCACCCGCGCCAATCACGCTCACCGAAGCCTTCTGGTATTGGCTCAAGCTCGGCTTCATAAGCTTCGGCGGCCCTGCGGGGCAGATCGCGATCATGCATCAGGATCTGGTCGAACGAAAACGCTGGATTTCCGAGCAGCGCTTTTTGCATGCGTTGAATTACTGCATGGTGTTGCCGGGGCCGGAAGCGCAGCAGCTCGCGGTCTACATCGGCTGGCTCATGCACAAGACCTGGGGCGGCATCATCGCCGGCACGCTGTTCGTGCTGCCCTCACTCTTTATCCTGATCGGCTTGTCGTGGATCTACATGGCGTTCGGCAATGTGCCGGCGGTGGCGGGCATCCTCTACGGTATCAAGCCGGCGGTCACGGCGATTGTCGTGTTTGCCGCGTACCGCATTGGCTCGCGCGCGCTGAAAAACGGCACGCTGTGGGCGATCGCCGCGGCGGCCTTTGTTGCGATCTTCGCGTTTAACGTGCCTTTCCCCATTATCGTCATCGCTGCCGCCATCATCGGCTACATCGGCGGCCAGGTCGCGCCGAAAAAATTCGCCACTGGCGGCGGACACGGCGCGGGCGGCAAAAGTTATGGCGCCGCCATCATCGACGACAACACGCCCACGCCCGAGCACGCCAAATTCAATTGGGGGCGTCTCGTGCGCGTGCTGATCACGGGCCTGATGTTATGGGCTGGCGCGATGGGCTGGCTGGTGGTGACGCTCGGGTGGGACAACACGTTTACGCAGATGGGCTGGTTTTTCACCAAGGCCGCGCTGGTCACCTTCGGCGGCGCGTATGCGGTGCTGCCGTACGTGTATCAGGCCGCGGTCGAGGAATACAAGTGGCTCACCGCGCTGCAGATGATCGATGGCCTCGCGCTCGGCGAAACCACGCCAGGGCCGCTCATCATGGTAGTGGCGTTCGTGGGCTTCGTCGGCGGCTGGGTGAAAGCGCTGCTGGGGCCGGAGTCGCTGTTTCTTGCGGGTGCCGCCGCTGCGATGCTGGTTACGTACTTCACGTTTCTGCCGAGCTTTATTTTCATACTGCTTGGCGGGCCACTGGTCGAGACAACCCATGGTGAACTGAAATTCACCGCGCCGCTGACCGGCATCACCGCCGCCGTGGTGGGCGTGATTCTCAATCTCGCGGTGTTCTTTGCCTATCACGTCCTATGGCCGCAGGCGACGGCTGCTGCGAAATTCGGCGGCAATTTTGAATGGGCTTCATTGGTTATAGGGGCTGCCGCGTTTGTGGCGATATTTCGCTACAAGGCAAACGTGATTCACGTCATCGGCGCGTGCGGGCTGGCGGGGTTGATCTATACGTTGGCGAAACCTGTGTTGGGAATCTGAGCCGCGCTCCTGCTCAGCCTATTGCGATAATCTGATTGAGCAGCGCGCAAGCATCCGAGAATGGTTGATCGCTCATGCGCTTTAGCGGATGCGGGCGCGCGTGGCGTAGGCGCCAATCAAACGATTTGGGCTGGTGGCACAAGACGTAACCGGTTTTGCCAGCCTTGCGTCCCGTGGCGGGGCCAGTCGCAATTGCGAACGGATTCGTGGCGTTGTATGCCGCCGTCGTCATCGGCAACCCGATCACCAGTCCAGTCTTTTTGTTGAAGGCAATCGTAGAGAGCACCACCATCGGATGAAAGTCGCGCATTTCCGCGTCGACCTGTGGATTGCAGTCAATCCAGAGAATATCCTGACGCTCTGGCGCCCAAGCTGCGCGCGCGGCCAATTCAGATTTTCTCCGCGCCGATGAGCGGGGCAGCCATTGCCTCGCCGCCATGCAGCGCGGGGTCGTATCTATCGAGCCGCTCGTTAAGCGTCAGCGGTTTGGCCGCTTGCAGCGTAATAACGATACGGCCGTTTTCGACCGTGAGGTCTACCGGAGCGTTAACTTTTAGCCGCGCCGCGCGTGCAACCGCCGACGGGATACGCACCCCGAGACTGTTGCCCCACTTCTTGATTTCCTGCGCCGTGGCGGTCATTAAAATCTCCAATGTTTATACATGTTTAAACATTATGATCTGATACGCAAGATTGGTAAAGGCGGTCTTGCCTCGCGTAAAAGCCCTTGGGAAGAGAAATCGTAACCCATTGTTTTTACGTAACTATTTTGTAGGCAAGCAGGTTTCGCGCACTTCCCGCGGCGACGCGACTCTACTTCAACGCTTTACGCGCCTTGGCGATCGCCGATTTCACGCGCGCGGGCGCGGTGCCGCCGATGTGGCTGCGGCTGTTGATCGAGCCGTCGAGCGTGAGCGCGGCGTATACATCGTCGCCGATCAGCGCGGAGAATTGTTTTAACTCTTCGATTTTCAGATCCGCCAGATCGCAGCGGCGTGTTTCGCAGAATCGCACGGCCTGCGCCACGGCTTCGTGTGCTTCGCGAAACGGCAATCCCTTTTTCACCAGATAGTCGGCGAGGTCGGTTGCCGTGGCAAACCCTTGCGCCGCGGCCACGCGCATCGCGTCTTCGTTGACGGTGATGCCGGGCAGCATTTCGGTGTAGACCGCGAGGCTGGCGGTGAGCGTATCCACCGTATCGAACAGCGGCTCCTTGTCTTCCTGATTATCCTTGTTGTAGGCGAGCGGCTGTCCTTTCATCAGCGTTAGCAACGCGATCAGATGGCCGTTGACGCGCCCGGTCTTGCCGCGCACCAGTTCGGCCACGTCCGGGTTTTTCTTTTGCGGCATGATCGATGAGCCGGTGCAGAACCGGTCCGCGATGTCGATGAAGCCAAAGCGCGGGCTCATCCACAAAATCAATTCTTCGGAGAAACGCGACAGGTGCGTCATGATGAGCGCGGCGCAGGCGCAGAATTCAATCGCGAAATCGCGATCGGATACCGCATCGAGCGAGTTCTCGCACAGGCCGTCGAATTCGAGCGCTTTTGCAACCATCTGGCGATCAATTGGGTACGAAGTGCCCGCCAGCGCCGCCGCGCCCAGCGGCATGCGGTTCACGCGCTTGCGGCAATCGGCCAGGCGTGCCGCGTCGCGCGCGAGCATTTCGTAATAGGCCAGCAGGTGGTGGCCGAAGGTCACCGGCTGCGCCACTTGCAGATGTGTGAAGCCGGGCATCACGGTATCCGCGTGTTTGTCGGCCAGATCGAGCAGCGCGCCTTGCAGCGCGCGAATCTGGCCGCGTATGTGATCGATGGCCTCACGCAAATACAGACGAATATCGGTGGCCACCTGATCGTTGCGCGAGCGCGCGGTGTGCAGGCGTTTGCCGGCGTCGCCCACCAGATCGGTGAGTCGCTTTTCGATGTTGAAATGCACATCTTCGAGATCGAGCGACCATTCGAACGTGCCGGCGCGGATGTCGGCCGAGATTTGTTCGAGGCCTTTCTCGATGGCCGCGAGGTCGTCCGCGCTGATCACGCCCACCGCGTGCAGCATGCGCGCGTGCGCCACCGACCCCGCGATGTCGTACTCGGCGAGCCGCTGATCAAAGCCCACTGACGCGGTGAAGCGTTTGACCAGATCGCTCACCGGCTCGGCGAAACGCCCAGACCACGCCTTGGGTGGTTTGGTTGCGCCGCCGTTGTTACCACTGCCGCCACCGCCGTTGCTGCTGTTATTGCCCTCGGACATGTTGCTGATACACTCATGAGTTAATGGCTACGAGTATAAAACAAAACGCGCCTCAAAACGGTTATCGCCGAGCGCTGCCGAACTTCGGCAATCTCGGCGTGCTGTTGCGCATACTCGTCATCGCCAATGCTGTTGCACTGCTTGCGGTGGTGATCAAGGCGTCGTCGCTGGGTGCAATCGGCGCCGAACTTCTCGAAACGTTTTCAATCGTGCAGCCGCTGTTGATAATGACGCTTGTCATACTGATGGCGCTTAATCGCGTGATCGCGCGGTTGCCGTATTTCATCGGCGCGCTCGCGGTGCTGGTGCTGGTGTTGGCGCTTACAACGGCGCTCTACCACGGGGCGCGGCAGCTTGTTCCGGTGGTGACATCGTCGCTCGATCGTTACTGGCTGATCGTGGCGCTGGTCACCGGCATGCTGCTCGTTTACTTCGACCTGCGCGGCCGCGCGCTCTCGCCTGCCATAGCCGAGGCGCGCTTGCAGGCGCTGCAGGCGCGCATACGCCCGCACTTTTTGTTCAACAGCATCAATGCCGTGCTGTCGCTGATACGCCAGGAACCCAAGCGCGCCGAAACCGCGCTCGAAGACATGGCGGAGCTGTTTCGCGTGCTGATGGCCGACAACCGTGAACTGACGCCGCTTGCAAGCGAGGTTGCACTGTGCAGGCAGTATCTTGATCTCGAAAAGCTGCGTCTGGGCGACCGTCTCAATATCGAATGGCATATCGACAAGATGCCGGGGGACGCGCTGGTGCCGCCGCTGGTGTTGCAGCCGCTGCTGGAAAACGCGGTGTATCACGGCATCGAGCCGCTCACCGTGCCGGGTGTGGTCAGCATCAATATCTACGCCAGCCGCGACCAGGTGCATGCCGTGCTGAAAAACCCCTATGCGCACGATGGCAATCATCACGGCGGCAACAAGATGGCGCTGGGCAATATCCGCGAGCGCCTGCAATTGCATTTCGACGCCGAGGCCAGCCTTAATACAAAAATCGGCGGCGACTCCTATGAGGTGCATATCGTCATGCCGTATCATCGGCAAAAACCCGCGTAGACGAACATCATGCCTAAAGTGCTGACCCCTGGAAATATCAAGGACTATCGCGCCAACGGATTTCTCTATCCGCTCGATGCATTAACGCCTGCCGAAGTAGCGCGCTATCGCGACGCGCTCGCTGGTGCCGAAGCACACTTGGGCGGTTCGCTGATGGCGATAGATCGCAAGTATCGCGGCAATCTGCATTTTCTGTGCCGCTGGGTGGATGAGCTTGCGCACCATCCGAAAATTCTCAACGTGATCGAAGACCTGATCGGCCCCGACATCCTGCTCTACACCAGCCGCTTTTTCATCAAGGAGCCGCGCACCGATGCCATCGCCGCGTGGCATCAGGATTCGACTTACTTCGGGCTGCGGCCGTTCGATCACGTTACCGCGTGGGTGGCTTTGAGCAATGTCTCGCCTGAAGCAGGCCCGATGGAATTCGCCGCCGGCAGCCACATTCGCGGGCAACTCCTCCAGCGCAGCAACGTCATCAAGAACAGTGTGAACACGGCGGGGCAGATTATTTGTGAGTGGTTTGATCAGTCGCAAATTGAAATGGGTGCTTTACAGCCTGGCCAGTTTTCGTTGCATCACACTTGCGTGGTGCACCAATCGGGGCCGAATAACTCGGACGAGCGGCGCGTGGGGCTTGCGCTGAGTTACATCCCGACGCGCGTGCGCCACATCGGCAGCATGCGCATGCCCGCGTGCCTGGTGCGCGGGCAAGACACCTACGGCAATTTCGATTTGCAACCGCGCCCGCGCGAGGACTTCGGTGCGGTGGAAACCCGGCGCCACGACGTATCGTTCAAGGCGTACGTTGACTCGTTCTACGAGCAACTCGCCATCGTTGAAAAAGACATCCCAGCCAACGCGACGGATTTCATGCACTGATGACGCGATGAGTGAACAAAAAATACGCTTACTGATCGTGGACGACGAAGCGCCGGCGCGCAGCCGCTTGCGCGATTTGCTCGCCGACTGCGCGCAGACCATTCCGCTGGAGATCGCGGCCGACGTGGCAAGCGGCGCGGCGGCGCTCGAATACGTATCCGCGCACGCGGTGGACGTGGTGCTGCTCGACATCCGCATGCCGGGCATGGATGGCATCGAAGTCGCCCAGCATCTGCGCAATGCCGATGATCCGCCGGCGGTGATTTTCACCACCGCCTACGACGCCTATGCGTTGCGTGCGTTCGAGGTGCACGCGATTGATTATCTGTTAAAGCCGATACGCGCGGCGCGGCTTGAAGAAGCGTTAAAGCGCGCCGCCACCGCCAATGCACCCAAGGCCGAGGCGCTGCGCGAAATGCGGCGCGCGGCGCGCTCGTATCTGTCGTCTTCCGAGCGCGGCAAGATTCATTTGATTCCGGTCGGCGACATCGTTTTTCTCAAGGCCGAGCTTAAATACGTCACCGTGCGCACAGGCGTACGCGAGTATCTGGTCGAGGATTCACTCACGCGGCTGGAGCAGGAATTCGGCGAGCGCTTCGTCAGGGTGCATCGCAGTTGTCTCGTCGCGCGCGCGGCGATACGCGGCTTCGAGCGCGCCGCGGGCGGCGGCGCCGATGGCCACTGGGAGGCGCTGCTCAAGGGCTGCGACGAACGCATCGCGGTCAGCCGCCGCCAGCAGCATATCGTGCGCGAGGTGGGGCGCGCGTGACGGATTCAAACGCGGCTGCCCTGCTGTATGGCACGTACGTGCTTGCCGCGCTGGCAATGGTGGTGGCAGCGCAGTCGCGCGGTGGGCTTTCGGGCAATGTGCCGCTCTATATCGCACTCGGTGTCACGGGCGCGATGATCGTTTTCGTCGCGATTATTCAATATGCCCTCCCAAACCCTCGCCCGGCGATATTTTTTGGCGTCGTCTTCGGGCTCGTCCTGTTGCCGTGGGCGGTGGTGTTTGTGACGCTGGGGCCGGCAATGCTTACGCACCCGCCGCGCGTTGCGGGGCGCCGCGCCGCCGGTGGAGCAAAGCCCCATGGTCGTGGATGTCACGGCCGGTATCCTCGGCGCCCGGCGCGCGCAGGTCTCGATGTTCGCCGCGGGAGGCTCGGTTCAAGAAGCGCACTTTGACGACGAAGCGACGGCCACGCGATTTGTCGAAGGCAAGTTCGGCGAAATCAAGCGCCCTGCAACGACTATCGCCGGCAAGAGCGGCATGCTGCAGAGCGAATCACCTCCGGTTTTCGTGCGCCGCGAAGGCGCCTCGGTGTGGATTTACAACGCGGAAGATCGTGCGGGTCTTGAGCGCGTGATACAAGGTGCGTTGCCTGTGCCTGGCGTGGCAAAACCCGCCATGCCGCCCTCAGGCGCGTCACGCGATCTTTTCGTCGAGCGTTTTGGCTTGGGGCCGATGGCTGGCGGATTGCTGATTTATATTCTGTTCGTGTCGATGGTGTTCCTGCGCCTTGCGACATGGACGGCGATCGAGCAGCCCGATGCGGAAGAGCGTCCCGTGCCCGCTCAAACCCTGCGTGAGAAACTGCTGGCGATAGACAAGCTCGATGTGCCGTTCAGCGTGCAGCCCGGCGCGCGGCCCGATGAACTCATCGCCGAGTGGCGTTACGCCGACCGGCGCTGGATGGATCATGCGCGCGTGCATCACATGCGCAAGGTGTTTCGGTACGTGCTGCGCCTTGACGAGGCCGCGCATACGGTGCGCGTGTTCGAGTTTCGCGCCGAGAGCAAAGCGTCCGCGGGGACGGGCGGCGCGCGGCTTAACTTTCACATGTCGCGCGGCATCACGTTTTTTGAAGTTAGCCGCGAGGCTGTATTCGGCTTGCAGTTCAAGGATGGCAGGCTCACCACCGATCTCGCCTACACGTGGCGATTCGATGTCGATGAAATTCGTGCACCGCTGCGTGACGCCGCGAACCAAAGCGGCTGGCGCTGGAAACAACTGATGCTGGATGCGCCGTGGCTGACGGGTTGACGTTGACAAAAATATCAATAAAAACAAATACTTACATAAACTCACGCCTTTGAGGAAAAGCGCGGCAGCCCGATCTTCCAACGCAACGCAGCCACGCGCACGCTAAAGATCAACACGATCGCAGCAAGCGATGCGAATGATGCATCAACGTCAAGATACGCAAGCAACACCAGCAACAGCGCGCCTGCCCAAGCGGCGGTGGCATACAACTCGCCGGTGAAAATCAGCGGCGCTTCGTTGCACAACACATCGCGCATCACGCCGCCGAACACGCCGGTAATCACGCCCATCAGCGAGGCAGCCAGCCACGGCGCGCCGAGCGCCAGCGCTTTTTGCGTGCCGAGCACGGCGAATAGCGCCAGTCCCGCGGCATCCGGGACAACAAACAGATCGCGCGGCAGACGCACCACGCGCGCGGCGAAAAACGCAATGATGCCAGCGGCCACCGCCGCGTAAAGGTAAGTCTGATCGGCGATCCAGAACACCGGCACGCCGAGCAGCAGATCGCGCAGCGTGCCGCCGCCGAGTGCGGCGACGAGCGCCACCACCACCACGCCCAGCAGATCGATTTCCTTGCGGCCGGCTTCAAGCACGCCGGACACCGCGCACACGGCGACGGCGCTTAACTCGATGGCGTGGAGCATGCGGGCCTCTAAACGATTCGATTGATTACAAATTCGATTGTAATTCACCATGCCGCAACTGCTTGTGGCTGCTTTCCATTGATTGCAAAAATACTGTTTAAATACAATTAGTTATGAAGTTTCGTGTGAGGTGTAACCCCAAACTGCGCCACCGCACGTTCAAATCTGTGTGCGGCCGCCTGTCGTAACCGTGCGGTCGAAATACCAGGAGAACGCAATGAATCGCAGAGCTTTTTTATCCAACGCGGGCACGCTGGCGGTTGCCGGCTGCGCGATTAACTTTTCGAGCGGGGTGTTGGCGCAGGATTTGCGCCCGGTGATCACGCCGCCGCAACTCACCGTCGCGCGCGGCGCGGATTCACCCGTTGTCGTGCAAGCGGTGCGCATCGAAGCGGAGTTAAGCGGCAGCCGCGCGCTGACCACGGTGGAGATGACGTTCTTCAATCCGAATGCGCGCGTGCTTGAAGGCGAGTTGCAGTTTCCGCTGCTCGACGGCCAGCAAGTCACGGGCATCGCGCTCGACATTGACGGCAAGCTGCGCGAGGCGGTGCCGGTGGAAAAAGCCAAGGGCCAGCAGGTATTCGAAGACGTGATCCGCCAGCGCATTGACCCGGCGCTGCTGCAAACCACCATTGGCAACAACTACAAATTACGTGTGTATCCGCTGCCGGCGAACGGCACGCGCAGGGTGCTGCTGCGTTTTGCCGAGACGCTGCCCGCCACGGGCAACGGCTTGCGGCGATATCGTTTGCCGCTCGAGTACGCGCGTGACCTCGCGGGGTTTTCACTGCGTGTCACGGTGCGCGCGCCGGAAATCGCGCCGTCGCTGTCAGTCAAGCCCGATGGTCTTGAATTCAAGGTGCGCGGCGTCGATTACGAAGCGGAAATCACGCGCAAGGATTACGCCGCGCGCGGCATGCTGCAAATCGATCTGCCGGTGTCCACGCGGGCCGAAGTGCGTACTCAGGTGTTCGGCGAGCGCACGTATTTTGTGGCCGAAGTGCCCGCGCCGTCTGGTAACGGCAGAAACCGCAACGTGCCGGACATAGCCGGCATCGTGTGGGATGCCTCCGGCTCGGGTGCCGCGCGCGATCACAAGCGCGAAATCGCGTTGCTCGACGCGTATTTCAAACACATGCGCAACGGCGAAGCGCGCCTCGCGCGCGTGCGCAACGATCAGGAACCCGTCGAGCGCTTTCGCATCGTCAACGGTGATTGGGAGCCGCTGCGCCGTGCGCTTGAAACCACGCCGTACGATGGCGCGACCCGGTTGGGTGCGTTCACTCCAGAAAACGATGTGCGCGAATACCTGTTGTTCAGCGACGGGCTGGATAACTTCGGCGAGCAACCCTTCGCTAGACTCAACGTGCCGCTCTACACCATCAACACCGCCACGCGCGCCGATCACGTGCGCCTGCGTCAGCTTGCCGAAGCCAGCGGCGGGCGTTATGCCGATCTCACCGCGATCAGCGCCGCCGATGCCGCGCGCCGCTTGCTCACCAGCGAGCCGCGCATTCTGGATTTGCACGGCGATGGCGTTACGGCAATGGTGGCGTCCTCGCGTTACGCCGAGAACGGCCGCTGGCTGATCGCCGGCCAGTTGCAGGCGGAAAGCGGCAGTGTATCCGTCACTTACGCCAACCCGGCGTCGCGCGCAGGTTCGCTGGAAATTCGCATTCCCGTGCGCGCGGGTGCGAACGCCGACACGCTCGCCGCTGCCGCATGGGCGCAGATGCGCGTGGCCGAACTCGACGGCGAATATCGATTGAATCGCGCGGAGATACGCCGCCTCGGCATCGCCTTCAGCATGCCCACGCGCGAGACTTCGCTCATCGTGTTGGATCGCGTCGAAGACTACGTGCGGCACGAAATCGCCCCGCCCGCGGAACTGCGCGCCCAATACGACCGCCAGCGCCAGAGCTTGCACCTGCGCGCCGGACAGGAGCGCACGCAGCAACTGGACCGCGTGGTGCGCATGTTCAACGAAAAGATAGCGTGGTGGGAAAAGGAATTTCCCAAAGGCGAGCGTGAGCGCAAGAACATCAAACCGGAAGCGCGCGCTGGCGGCGGCGGGCCGGGTGACGACTCGCGGTTCTTGGGCCGCGCGCAATCAGAGTCGCGGCGTGACGCGCCGGCCGAGGCATTGCAGGATCGTGCGCGGATGTCCCCGCCGCGCCCGGTGGCTGCTCCAGCGCCCGCTCGGATGGCCGAGATGGCGGCAGGTGCGCTGACACAGTCCGCAGACAGCGTGGCTGCGTCCAGCAGCATCAGCATCCAATTAAAACGCGCCACACCCGACGCGCCGTACTTCAAGCGCTTTCGCGATGCGCGCAACGACGAGTTGTATCGCATCTATCTCGACGAGCGTCCCGCGTACCTCAATAGCACTGCGTTTTTCCTCGATGTCGCGGACGTGTTTTTCGACAAGGGACTTGCGGCACTTGGAGTGCGTATTCTTACCAATCTTGCCGAGATGGATTTGGAGAACCGTCACATCCTGCGCATCCTCGGCTATCGGTTGTTGCAGGCAGGGCAACCCAAACTCGCGATCCCCGTGCTAGCGCGCGTGCTCGAACTCGCACCCAACGAGCCGCAGTCGTATCGCGACCTCGGACTCGCGCTGGCGGCGGATAAACAATGGCAGAAAGCCGTCGATAATCTCAACGAAGTGGTGATTCGCCCGTGGCACGGACGCTTTCCGGAGATCGAACTGATTGCGCTCGCCGAAATGAACGCCATCATCGCCACCGCCACGGCGGACGCGAGCCGCGTCGATCCGCGTTTGAAGCGCAACCTGCCGCTCGATCTCAGGGTGGTGATGACATGGGACGCCGACAACACCGACATCGACCTGTGGGTGACCGACCCCAACGGCGAAAAAGCCTACTACGGCAACCGGATTTCGTATCAAGGCGGACGCATGTCGCAGGATTTCACCGGCGGCTACGGGCCGGAGGAGTTTTCACTGAAGAAAGCCAAGACCGGCAAATACAAGGTTGAAGCGAATTTCTACGGCCACAACCAGCAAGTCGTCGCCGGCGCCACCACGCTGCAAATGAAACTAGCCACCCACTTCGGCACGCGCGAAGTGAAGGAGCAAAGCGTGACGTTGCGGCTGAAAGGGCGCAGCGAAGTGGTGTTTGTGGGGGAGTTTGAGGTGAAGTGAGGCAGCACGCGGCGGCTCAGCGCAGGCCCGTTACGAATTCGCTGAGCGCTTCGATAAACAGTTCCGGGCGTTCCTCCTGCGGCACGTGACCGGTTTGCGCCAGCACTTTCAAATGAGAGCCTTTGATTTCGCGGTGAAAGCGATGGGCGTGTTCCAGCGGCACGACGCTGTCTTGCGCGCCCCACAAGATGAGTGCGGGCGCGGAAATAGTGGGGATTTGCGCGTTCAACGCTTCGAGGTTGGGCGGCGGGATATGTAGCGCCGTGCGTTCGAGTGCCGCGCGGCTGCCGGGCAGATCGGAAAAGTACGCATAGCGATGCACGCGCTCGGCGGTGACGCGCGAACTCACCGTGAAAATCCGCTCGAGCACAAAACGTGAGCGCGCGTGCGGCGGCCGCAGGTAGGCGAAAAATCGCCCCACGGGAGTGCGCAGCATGTCGATGAAAAACGGCAGGTTCTGCGGATAGCCTCCGCTGGAGATGAGCACCAGCCCGGCGAAACCGGCTGTCGTCTTGTTGTGTTGCGCATGCATGTAGGCGAGCAACGCCACGCCACCGCCGAACGAGTGGCCCACGAGGACTACGCGTTTTAACGTGTCCTTGCAGCAAGCGTGAATGAAATTGATTGACGCCTCTGTTAACTTCATCAGCGGGTTCAATCTGATGAGGAGCAGAGGCGATGGGCAAGATGACGGACATTACGCCAGTGATGGCGCAAGGCGGGAGCCTGCAAGAAATCT
>CAMDLH010000022.1 GCA_945901405.1 Bordetella parapertussis
GGTAACTTCGCTCATCAGATTGTTCAACCAGGTAAACAACCAACTTCCTAAAATGGGTGAAACTCACCCACAGATTCTGCTGACGAAGCGACATTTTAAATGACGTTTACTTTGCGTCGTATGGCTCAATTTTGACATTGCTTACAAAAATTTCCGCGCTAAATTAACGCAGTGCTCCCATTCATTTTAACAAACCAGAATTATAAAATATGCAATATAAATAAATACTTATTATTATTTTGCTGCGTTCAACCCCACCATCCTAGCAAACACCGTCCCGTTCAACACTGGCGTAGCCTGGTGTAAGCCTTGCAGTGTAGCCCAACCACTTCGCCCGCCGCGTAGAGACCTTCGGACCTTTGATCGGCACACCGTTCTGATTGCGTACCTGCGCGCGGGTGTTGACCTTGAGGCTGCCGAAGGTGATGACCTTGGACTCCACCCCGAAATTTCACTCTGGCGGCATTGATGCGCCGCGCCGATGTATCGCGAAGAAAATTTATGCACAGACCAGCGTGCAGCGACGCAAGCGTACGCGCTCTGGCAAAAGCGGTTCCGGGAACATGCGTTACGGGACGACTGCGATTTCGAAGCTCACGTGAATGACGTGCATATCAACCCGGTAAAACACGGCTACGTAGCGCGCGCGGCAGGTTGGCCGCTTGCTTCGCCTGCGGGAGAGTTTGGTGAAAAAGAATGACAGTGGGGTGGTTGCGCGGGACATCTCACCGCTCGATCTTGATTCCGGCGGCTTTGATCACGCGCGCCCAGCGATCCGATTCGCGTCGCATGTGCGCGGCCAGCCCTGCGGGCGTGCTTGACTGCGGCTCTGATCCCAGATCAAGCAGCCGCTGCGCAAATGGCGGATCGGCAATCATCTTCACGATTTCGCCGTTGAGTTTGTTGATGATGGGTTGCGGCGTGCCGGCGGGTGCGAGCATCGCGTACCAGTTCACGCATTCGAAGCCAGGCAGTGTTTCGGCAATGGCAGGGATGTCGGGCGCCACCGGTGAGCGCTTTGGCCCGCCCACACCCAACCCGCGCAACTTGCCTGATTTCACCAGCGGCAGCACGGCGGGAATACTGTTGAACATGAAATGCGCTTGCCCGCCGACGACATCGGTGACGCCGGGGCCGGAGCCTTTGTACGGCACATGCACGAAGTTGATACCGCCCAGCGATTTGAGCAACTCGCAACCCAGATGATTCGGCGTGCCGGTTCCGGCGGACGCGCAATTGAGCGTGCCCGGTTTCGCCTTCGCCAGCGCGATGAGTTCAGGCACATTCTTCGCGGGCATGCCTGGGTACGCGAACAGCATCTGCGGATTGATCGAGCCCAGCGAAATTGGCGCCAAATCGCGAAACGAATCGTAAGGCGTCTTGAACAGCAGCGGGTTGATCACCAGCCCAGCCGAAGTCGAAAAAATCAGCGTGTAGCCATCGGCATTGGCCTTGGCCGCGATTTCATGCGCGATGACACCACCCGCGCCGGCGCGATTGTCGATCACGATCTGCTGGCCCCATGCATCGGTGAAGCGCTGCGCAATCGCACGCGCGGTGAAATCGTTGGCGCTGCCGGCGGTGCCGGGGACAATGATGCGGACGGGGCGGTTGGGGTAATCAGTTTTGGCTTGCGCGAGCACGACCGACGGAAGCACTGCGAGGGCGGCAATGGCCGTTGAAACGATTAGAGATTTATTCAATGGAAGTCTTTTGATTGAGGAGGGCGCGAGGTTCATTTTACCAACGTGGTGTTTGAGTTGTGGTGACGGCGTGTGCGGGGAAACGCCTTGTTAAAGAATTGGCGAATTATTGGCTGCGGCATATGTAGCAAATGCTGGCATTTTATCAATTCTGTACCGCCATCCCCGCCAGCACAAACTGCAAAATCCCTCCATGCTTTACGTATTCAATCTCGGCCTGCGTATCCAGGCGCAGCACGAGCGGCACGGTTTCTGTTTTGCCATCAACATGCCGTATAACGAGGGTGACAGACTGACGCGGCTTCGCGTTATCGGCAAGCCCCAGCACGTCGAACGATTCCGTGCCGTTCAAACCCAGCGTTGCAACAGTCACCCCCGCCGGCAACTGGCACGGCGCCACGCCCAGGCCGACGAGGTTGCTGCGGTGGATGCGCTCGAAGCTGTTCGCAATGACCACGCGCACTCCGAGCAGTCGCGTGCCCTTGGCCGCCCAGTCTCGCGCGCTGCCGGTGCCGTATTCCTCGCCGGCGATGACGATGAGCGGCGTTTTTTCGCTGGCCTCGGTTGCATATCGCATCGCCGCATCGTAGATGCTCATCTGTTCGCCGCTGGGTTGATGCACGGTGACGCCGCCTTCGGTGCCCGGCGTCATCATGTTGCGCAGGCGGATGTTGGCGAAGGCGCCGCGCACCATCACCTCGTGGTTCATGCGGCGCGAGCCGTAGTTGTTGAAGTCCGCCACCGCGACGCCGCGCTGTTGCAGATACACGCCCGCGGGCAGCGAGGCCTTGATGCTGCCGATGGGGCTGATGTGATCGGTGGTGATGCTGTTGCCCAGAAGCGCCAGTGCGCGCGCGCCGCGATATTCGATGAGGCCCGATTGCGTGAGCGCGGCGTTTGACACCCACGGCGGTTCCTTGATGTAAGTAGAGTCCTCGCTCCACGCGAACAACTCGCCACTGGATTGCGCGATGTCGTCCCACAGCGGATTCATCTGCTGGGCAGTCATGCTGTATACCGCGCGGTAATGTGCGGGGTTCATTGCAGTGGCCATGTGGCTGGCGATTTCGTCCGGCGCGGGCCAGATGTCTTTCAGGTAAATGGATTTACCGGCGGGGTCCATGCCCAGCGGTTCGGCATTCATATCGATATCCACGCGTCCGGCGATGGCGAAGGCGACCACCAGCGGCGGGCTCATCAGGTATGCCGCGCGTACCGCCGGGTGGATGCGTGCTTCAAAATTGCGGTTACCCGACAGCACGGCGCAGGTGATGGCATCGCTGTCGATGATGGATTTTTCCAGCGCGGTGTCTATCGGTCCGGTGCCGCCGAAGCACGTCGCGCAACTGTAGCCCGCGATGTTGAAGCCCAACTTGTCGAGATACGGTTGCAGGCCCGCCGCATCGAGATATTTACTCACCGCCACCGAGCCGGGCGTGAGCGAAGTCTTGATCCATGGTTGTGATTTAAGGCCGCGCTCAACGGCCTTTTTCGCCAGCAATCCGGCGGCGAGCATCACGCCGGGGTTGGAGGTGTTGGTGCATGAGGCAATAGCCGCGATTACCACGTCGCCATCACGCACACCTTTGGCCTTGCGCACGCTGGTTTTGGCGTAGCCGCCATCGGCGATGGACGCGGTGAGCAGCGCATCGAATCGCGGCTTCAAATCCGCCAGCGGCACACGATCTTGCGGGCGCTTGGGTCCGGCAACATTGGGCGTGATGTCGGCGAGGTCGAGTGTGAGCACTTGCGAGAAATCCACTTCACCGGGCTCGGCCGCGCCGAAGATGCCCTGCATGCGGTAATACGCTTCGGTGGCGGCGACCTGCGCTTCATCGCGGCCCGTCTGGCGCAGGTAACGCAGGGTTTGTTCATCGACCGGAAAATAGCCGATGGTGGCGCCGTACTCGGGCGACATGTTCGAGATCGTCGCGCGGTCTGGCACGGTGAGGTTGGCCACTCCTTCGCCAAAAAACTCGACGAACTTGCCCACCACCTTGGCATTGCGCAGCATCTCGGTGACTTGCAGCACCATGTCGGTGGCGGTGACACCCGGTTTCAGGCTGCCTACGACATGCACGCCCACCACATCGGGTGTGAGCATGTAAACCGGCTGCGCGAGTGTCGCAGCCTCGGCCTCGATGCCGCCCACCCCCCAGCCGACACAACCCAACCCCGCGATCATGCAGGTGTGCGAGTCGGTGCCGACCAGCGAATCCGGAAAATACACGCCGTCGCGCTCCAGCACGCCGGGCGCAAGATATTCGAGATTGACCTGATGCAGGATGCCGCCGCCGGGCGGTATCAAACGAATGCCCTTGTATGCCTGCATCGCCCATTTCACAAACCGAAAGCGCTCGGCGTTGCGCTGCATGTCGAGCGCCATGTTTTTTTGCGCGGCGTCCGGCGTGCCGTGGTAATCCACTGTCAGCGTGTGATCGAGCACCATGTCCACCGGCACCTTGGGTTCGGCCAGCGACAGCGGTAGTCCGCGCCGGTTTACCTCGCCGCGAATCGCGGTGAGATCGCCCAGCAGTGGTATGCCCGCCATGCAGTTGAGCACCACGCGGCCGACGATGAAGGGAATTTCCTCGCTGCGCGGCGCGTTGGGTTGCCAATTTGCTAGTTCTTTCACGTGCTGTTCCGTGACCAGGACGCCGCCGCAATTGCGCAGCAGGGATTCGAGCACGATGCGCAGCGACACCGGCAGGCGCGAGATTTTTCCCGCGCCTATTCTTTCGAGAGCGGGCAGGGCGTAGTAGTGGCCCGGTTTGTTGTTGCCTGGATTGATTCTTGTTTTGCAGGTGGTTTTTAGCGAGGTCATTTGATTTGATCTGTGTAGGATTGCTGGTCCCCACCCTAACCCTCCCCCGCGCTGCGCGCAAGGGAGGGGATTTGAGTGCGGTATGTTGATAACCGCTATCTTCGATATTCGTGATTAAACATCATTGGGTCCCTTCCTCCGCTTGCGGGGCAAGGGCACACTTGAAGCGGAGCAGAAGGTCAGGATGGGGGCGGCGTTCCTCCAGCGCCAACAGGATTTGTTCGAGAACAGCAGCAGTCTCGGCGAACACCTGATTATTCCAAAACCGCAACACACGATACCCAAGCGCAGCGATCCATGCGTCACGCTCCGCGTCATAATCAATTTGCTCCAGATGTTGCCCGCCATCCAACTCAACCACCAGCTTCGCTTCCAGGCAAACAAAATCAGCGGCATAGCCACCAATGGAACACTGGCGGCGAAAGCGAAATCCTCCCACTTGACGATAGCGCAAATGCCGCCACAACAAACGCTCGGCGTCAGTCGAGCCGTTGCGCAATTTGCGGGCGCGGGTCTGAGCCAATTTGTCGCGCATCGAAATTACCGCGCGGCCATGCCCTTGAGCAGCGTGCTATAGATCAACCTGCGCTGCGGCAATTCGTAATCGCGTTCCGAGCAATGTTGAGTAGAGCAGTTGTCCCACAGCACTACATCGCCCACCTGCCACTGGTGACGGTAGATGAACTCCGCGCGCGCCATGTGTTGATACAGTTGATCGAGCAACCCGGCGCTGTATTGATCGTGCATGCCGCGTATGAACGAGGTGCTTGCCCGATTGACATACAGGCACTTTTGTCCGGTGATGGGGTGAGCGCGCACCACCGGATGATGCACGCCACCGTGAAAACCCTGGGTGAGACCTGAATCAAGCCAGAATGACGTGGAGCGCTTTTTTCGATTCTTGCCGTGGATGTGAACCGCCTGTATGCCTTGTATTTGCTGGCGCAGCGCGGGTTCCAGTGCCTCGTATGCGGCGCTGGTGCTGGCAAACGAAGTGTCGCCGAGTGGCACGCCGTCGTTCATCGGCACTTCCACCGCGTATTGCACCGTGGCGCGATACGGTGTCTTGAGATGCGCGCCACTGGATTGCCATACACGTCCAGAATCGGGCACTCCAATAGGCTCGCCGTTTTCGATGATGTTCGAGACCGTCGTCAGTTCTGGAAAATCGGCGTGAGAAAATTGCTGCTGCGTATTTAACTCAAGCGTGCCGAGGTTGCGGCTGAACGCGATGAAGTGTGCAAGCGTGAGTTGCTGTCCGCGCAAGATCACAACACCGCGCGTGTCGAGCGCGCGCAGCAACTCGGCGGCCATGGCGTTGCTTATGCCGCGCGTTAAATCAACGCCTGAAACTTCCACGCCGATGTGCGGCGTGAGATCGCGTAGGTTAAGCACTGCTTGCTGCTAAAGTAATGTAAGTATTTGTTTTTATTTATAATTTTATGATGCCACACCTCGTGCCACACCACGCGTCAGATTGCTTTTTTCTCGCGCAGTGACTTGATGCGCGCATCGTCGTAGCCGATTGAGCGCAGCAGCGACTCGGTGTCGGCACCGAGTGCTGGCGCCGCGCGGTGCGGCAATTCCTCGCCGGGCACTCGCACCGGCGCGGCAACCATGCGCGCCGAATTGCCATCCGGGTAGGTGTAGTCGCCAATCAGACCCTGGTCCCGCACGTAGGGATTGTCCAAGGCTTGTGCAATATCATTCACCGGCGCGGCTGGCACCGTACCCGCGAACTTGGCAAGCCAGTTCGCGGTGGTGTCCGCCATCAGCGCTTCGTCGAGCATGCGGGTAACTTCCGCGCGGTTTGCCAGGCGCGCGGCGAACGTCGCGAAGCGCGCATCGTTTTCCCATTCCGCATGGCCGAGCGCGCGAGCGAGCACGCCCCAGAAACGTTCCTTGTTGCACATGATCATGATCCAGCCATCGCGCGTGCGATAGAGCTGTGAAGGTGTGAGCGAAGGATGCGCGGAGCGCGCCTCGCGGCCTTGCACCACACCTGCGTTCAGATACCAGGTGCCGAGGTAATTCAGGTTATGCAATGCGGTATCGAAAAGACTCACATCCATATCGCGCCCCACGCCGCTTGCACGCGCGCCGGTGACGCCGGCGAGCAGCGCGAATGCGGCAGTGAGCCCTGTCATTAAATCGACTATGGATAGTCCGTATTTGCCGGGCGGGCCATCAGGCTCTCCGGTCAGCGACATGTGGCCGGCTTCGGCCTGCATCAGGTAGTCGTATCCTGGCCACGAGGCGCGCGGGCCGTCGCGGCCATACGCCGACAGATGCGCACAGACGATGCGCGGATTCACTGCCTTTAAATTCTCGTAGGTCACGCTGAGCTTGCCCGGAAGATCTCCGCGCAGGTTGTTGAGCACGGCATCGGACGCGCGAGCGAGATCGCGCAGCACCTGCTGTCCATCGGGCGTCTTGAGATTCAGCGTCAGGCTTTTTTTGTTGCGGTTGAAAACCTGAAAAAAATGGCTGTCCCCCGGGCCGAAAAAATGCGGCCCCACCTGCCGCCCCACGTCGCCGCCTTCCAGCGGATTCTCGATCTTGATGACTTCCGCTCCGAGATCGGCGAGATATGCCGAACCCCAAGGGCCTGCGCCGTATTGCTCAACGGCTAGGACGCGCAGACCGGCGAGAGGCAGACTCATGAGGGATTGAAGATCACGACGCGAGGAGGGCTATCAACATTGCTTTCCTACACCCGATTCCGTGCCACCAGTTGTTTCGCGATGATGATGCGCTGCATCTCGTTGGTGCCCTCGCCGATGACCAGCAGTGGTGCATCGCGATAGTAGCGTTCGATGTTGAATTCCTTCGAATAACCGTAAGCGCCGTGGATGCGCATGGCTTCGAGGGCGTTTTCAACCGCGGCTTCGGTGGCGAAGAGTTTCGCCATGCCGGCTTCCATGTCGCAGCGGCGGCCTTCGTCGTAGGCCTTCGCGGCGGCCTCGGTCAACAGCCTTGCCGCTTCCACGCGCGTGGCCATGTCCGCGAGTTTGAGTTGAATCGCCTGATGTTCGGCGATGGGTTTACCGAACGTCTGGCGCTGCTGCGCGTAGGCCACCGAATCCTGCAACGCGGCGCGCGCGATGCCCACGCCGCGCGCGGCGACGTTGATGCGGCCCAGTTCCAGACCCGACAACACCTGTTGCAATCCCTTGCCCTCGACACCACCCACAAGATTGATGGCCGGCACACGAAAGTCCTCGAACAGAAGCTCCGCGCTGTCGATACCTTTGTAGCCCAGCTTCTCCAGTTTGCGGCTGGCGGTGAACCCCGTGCCCTTCTCGCAGATAAACACGCTCATGCCCTTGTGAGCGGGCCTGGTGTCTGTATCGGTTTTGACCAGCAGCGCCACGCAGTGGCCGTGGATGCCATTGGAGATCCATGTCTTGGTGCCATTGACGACATAGTGATCGCCGCTGCGCTGGGCGCGCGTGCGTATCGCCTGCAAGTCGGTGCCGCATCCCGGTTCGGTCAATCCCAAGGCGCCGCGCAGCTCACCGCTCGCAAAGCGCGGCAGGAAGCGCGCTTTCTGTTCCTCGGTGCCGGCGCGCTGCACCAGTGCCGCCATGATGAGATGCGAGTTGATGATGCCGGCAACCGACATCCACACCACCGAAATGCGTTCGATCAGCGCCGCGTAGGTGCTGGTGGATAGCCCCAGCCCGCCGTAACGCTCGTCGATGATGCAACCGAAGAGGCCCATCGCCTTCATCTTCTCGACGATTTCTTCCGGCCAGGTGTCGTCGTGCTCCAGCTTGTGCACGACCGGCCGCACCTCCTTTTCGAGGAAGCGGTCGACCGCGTCGAGGATCGCGCTGTCCTTGCCGGATTGCATTGATTCACGCATCAATAGCCAGCCTTGTCATCGACCGCGTGTCCCTGCTTCGGAATCAGCATCGATCGCTCGTAGCTGATGAACACCGTGCCGTCGGCTTTTTTGCCCGTGGTGCGGATGGTGACGATGCCTTGATTCGGCCGCGACTTCGATTCGCGCTTGCCCAGCACTTCGGATTCGGCGTAGATCGTATCGCCGGCGAATACCGGCGCCAGCAGCTTGATGTCTTTCCAGCCGAGATTGGCGATGGCCTTCTGACTGGTATCAGCGACCGACAGGCCCATGACGATCGATAACGTCAGGCAGCTATTCACCACGGGCTTGCCGAATTCGGATTTGGCGGCAAAGGCGGCATCCGAGTGCAGCGGATGCTGATTGTTGGTGAGCAGTGAGAACCACACATTGTCCGCTTCCGTCACCGTGCGCCCAGGGCGATGCTCGTACACATCGCCGACTTTGAACTCCTCGAAGTAACGGCCATAACTTTCGCGGTAGCGATTGGGGCCGACCTCTTTGGCTGCTGCGACCATGCGGTACTCCTGTGCGGCGCAGGCGAGCGCTCCTGCAGTTTTATCGAATTGATGCTGTATCGATTGTTGAGGAAATTATACGTTACGCGTGCGATAAACGCGTGGAGTCCCGCGCGCAAGCAGCGCATGCGCAAGCCGCGTCAATCACCGCGCGCACGTTAGCCGCATTATCCAAATCAGCTACGGTCGAAGCCAGCGCGCGCGCTTTAGCCTCTGGAACACCAAGCTCGGCGCACAGCGCGAGATTCATTCTCGTCGCAGTGTTCCAGGTCAAATGGTAGGCATTCGCGCCCTCGGTTTCTTCCCAATCCAGCACTGTTGCATCGGCCAGCGTGACATTAAGTCGCGGCGAATAGCGCGCGCGGGAGGGATCAGACACGACCTCAATGCGGCGCACCAGCGCGAGAACTTTTTCGTCAGCGAAATCATGCATGCCGTCGAACGTCACCGCCTGCCGCGCCCAGCCCAACGCGGCGCAGAACGGCGCGCTCATGAGGGTTTGCGGAAAGCTCGCAAACGGCCCGGCGGAACGTATGCCGACGAAATCGGCTTCGAACGGATGCATGTGGATGGCGATTTTTTGCGGCTCGCGATTGCCCGCGGCGGCGCGCAGTTCGATCATGCCGTGCACCACCCCGGTCAGGAACTGGCAGATCGGATACGGCTTGTAGGTGGTCTTTTCCAGTTCGAACTCCTGGCCCAGAGCGTCGCATACGCGCCGCGCGTAGCGATCACTGCCGGTGGCGTAGGCTCTGAAAAAACCAGCGCGACCGGTAAGCGTGGAGGGTGCGGCTTCAGCGCCCGCGCCAGCGAGATTGGCGGCAAGCAACCCATTGCGCGTGGCCAGGCCCACCTGAAACGGGCCTTCCTCGGTGCCGGCGTCGGACCATTCTCTAAGACCGGCGGCCATGTTGGCGGCGAGCGACAATGCATTTGAGCAGACTCCGGCTTCGAGCTTCATCAGGCGCGCGGCGCATGTGGCGGCCGCAAACGGGCCATACACGCTGGTGGTGCGAAAGCCGCGTTCACTGAGATCGGCCGCATGATCGCGGCCGATACGCAGCGCGACTTCGTAACCCAGGACTATCGCGGTGAGCGCGTCCCCGCCAGTTGCGTTGGTCTGTTCCGCCACCGCAAGCGTTGCCGGTGTCACCACGCCGCCGAGGTGCCCGCACGGATGGGCGTCATCCTGCACGCGCGAATGAATCAACACCGAGTTGCAGAAGGCGGCGGCGGAAAAGTTGATTCGTTTTCCGTCGCCAAGACGCGTAGCACCACCCGCACCCGCCGAGGCTTCATCATCGATCGCCTGTGCCGCCTGCCGCGGCTGGCGTGCCTGCACCGACGCCACGCCCACCGCGAGCGCATAAAGCAGACACGCTTTGGCTTTCAGGATGACAGCTTGCGGCAACTGCTCGTAGGCCGTTGCCGCAATGAAACGCCCGAGTTCGGTGACGATATCATTGGTATTATTTTGCATGTTTCTGGCCCCCCGAATAGGTATTGCAAAGTTAACACGTGGGGCTTGAGGGCGCCACGTTGTGCTATCTTGTTTGCGCGGCCCTTGCGTCCGCGGGGAGCAGGGCGCCATGGCCGAGATGTTGTGTTGCGATAAACCATGGAGGATGAGATGTGTAAATTCACAACGTTGAGCGTTGAACGGTTGTGTCAATCGACGGCGGTTTTTCTTGTGAGCATGGCCATGCACGTCACGCTGACGACTGTGGTTTTTGCACAGACACAGGCATGGAAACCGGCCAAAGCGGTGGAACTGGTCGTGCCGGCGGCGGCCGGCGGCGGAACTGATGTGGCCACTCGTGTCATGCAAAAAATCATCACGGACAGACGCCTTATCGAATCGCCAGCGCTGGTCGTGAACAAGCCCGGCGCCGCGGGCGGAGTTGCTTACACGTACGTCTCACAACATCGCGGCGACCCGCATTATCTGATCGTGACTTACCCTTCGCTGGTCACCAATTTTCTGGTTGGTACCAGCTCCATCAAGCACACAGACTTTACCGCGCTAGCGCAATTCAGCAATTCTTACATCGGTTTCAGCGTCAGGGCCGATTCTCCGCTGAAATCCACGAAGGACTTGCTCGACCGGTTGAAGAAGGATCCCGCATCGGTGACATTCGGCACGTTTGCACTGGGCGCCGGCACGCACCTGGCCGCGGCGATGGTGGCGAAAGCGGCCGGCGTGGATGTTAAAAAACTGAAGGTCGTGATATTCCCCTCGGGCGCGCAAAGTCAGGCGGCATTGCTTGGCGGGCATATAGACGTGGTTCCCACGGGACTTTCCAATCTGGCCGGGCCGATTCAGGACGGAAGACTGCGCGTGTTGGCGACGACCGCGCCCAAGCGTCTCGAGGGCGTGTTTGCGCAAGTGCCGACATGGCGCGAGAGCGGCATCAACGTTGTGATCGGCCAATGGCGTGGCGTCATGGCACCGCTCGGTATTACGCCCGCGCAGGTTGCGTTTTGGGAAGATGTGTTCGGCCGCCTTGCCAGGAGCGACGAATGGATAGCCGACCTGCAAAAAAATATGGACGAGAACGAGTACATGAACAGCCGCGACGCCAGACGTTTTCTCAATAATGAACATGACGAGATGGCGCGCATACTGCAGGAACTCGGACTCTGGAAGCAAAATTAGCCTGATGAGTCCCGGAGTCAAACTCGCGCATTTTGCCGCCGCCGTACGTTGGGATGATCTGCCGCAAGTCGTGCGCGCGAGGACGCTGGATCACATCGTCGATACGGTGGGGTTGATGTGCGCCGGCATCGACGCAAAGGCGTGCGTCGAGGCGCGGCGCGCGGCGCAAGCGTGGGGGCGGGGCGAGGAAAGCACGGTGGTTGGTGCCAGCGCGTCATCTCCGGCGCCGACCGCGGCATTTTTAAATGCGCTGCATGGCCGTATCACCGCCTACGACGACACCTACGAGCCGGGTACCATGCATCCCGGCAATTCGGTCATAGCCGCGAGCATGGCGCTGGCGGAAAAACACGCGGCGAGCGGCACGACTTTTCTTGCCGCCGTGCTCGCGGGATATGAAGTTGCCACGCGAGTCGCGGCCGCGGTGAGCCCCGGCCACTATGCAAAAGGGTTCCACAACACCGGCACTTGCACCGTGTTCGGCGCGGCTGCCGCCTCGGCCCGCGTTTTAGGCATGAACGGCGCCGAGACCGCGGAGACGCTGGGGCTGGCGGGCGCGACAGCCGCCGGCCTGCGGCAGCACCAGATCGATGGTTCGATATTCGACTCGGCGTTCCACGGCGCGCGCGCGGCGCAATCGGGTGTGATGGCCGCGCAGCTACGCGCCGAGGGCGTGCAAGGTCCTGTTGGAATCCTCGACGGACCCATGGGATTTTGCACGGTCATGGCGCCCGAGCGTGACATGACACGGCTTGATGCCGGCTTGGGCGAGACGTACGAATTCCTGCGCATGACGCTCAAGCCTTATCCGATGGCTTTTTTTGTTCATGGCCCAATCGAGACTGTGCTTGAACTCAAAAGCGCGTATGAGATTGATCCGCGTCAGATTGCACGAGTGGAAATTGCCACCTTCAAACAATCGATGGAAGTCTGCGACAGGCCGCGGGTGCAGACTCAATATCATGCGATCGTCAGTCACCAATACGGCGTTGCCGTGGCGCTGGTCAAGAACAAGGTTGATCTGGCGTCGTTCGCGGGACTTGCGCTCGCCGACCCGAGCGTCATGGAATTGGTGAAGAAAGTTCACGTGATACACGATCCGGCGCTTGAAAACCTGTTCCCCGGCAAGTGTCCTCATCGCGTGACCATTCGCTTGATCGACGGGCGCGAGTTTTCAATGCTCAGCGAGTATCCGCCAGGATGGCAGACGCCGATTCCGCAACAAAGAGTGGATACGAAGTTTCTTGAACACTGCTCTGCGCGTCTGGGTGAGCGCCGTGCGCGCGAGGCGCTAATGCACATACGCGGCTTGCAGGATTGTGCGGACGTGCGCGAATTGACGAGAATACTGCGGCCATCAGCCACTGACGCCGTGGAAAGCAACTTCTGAGCGCCGTGCAAGCGCTACTCCGGCTTGATGCCGGCGGCCTCGACCACCTTCGCCCATTTGACGATTTCAGTGCGCAGCAGTTTGCTGAATTCATCGGCGCTGGCGAGCGTGGGGTCGAGGCCGTTTTTCAGGAATTGCGCGCGCGTGTCGTTGTCGGTGAGTATCTGGCGCAAGGTGATGCTCAGGCGTTCGACGATGGGGCGCGGCGTTTTTGCCGTGGTGAGCAGGCCGTACCAACCGTTGACTTCATAGCCCGCCAGACCGGATTCCATAAACGTCGGTACGTCGGGCATGGCGGCGGAGCGCTGCGCGGTGCTTATGCCTACCGCGCGCAGGCGTCCGCTATCGACGTGTTGTTTCAGCGTGGCGATGGAGCCGAAGAACATCGACACGCGGCCCGCGATCAGATCCGGCAGCACCGCGCCGCCGCCTTTGTACGGAATATGCTGCATGTTGATGCTGGCAGTGATCTTGAGCAACTCCGCTGCCAGATGCGGCGGGCTGCCGGTGCCGGTGGAGGCGTAATTCACTTTGCCCTGCTGCGCCTTGGCCCAAGCGATGAATTCGCTGACTGACTTGGCCGGCACCGCCGGGTGGACCACCATCAGATAAGGTCCGCCCGCCACCAAACCCACCGGCGCGAAATCGCGCTCGGTGTCGTACGGCAACTTGCGCACCAAGCTGGGGTTGACTGCGATGCTGGCCGACACAATCAGCAGCGTATGGCCATCGGGTGTCGCGCGCGCGACGATCTCGGAGCCGACCATGGTGTTGGCACCGCTGCGATTATCGGCGACGAAAGGCTGGCCGAGACGCTCGGCGAATTTATCGGCGACGATGCGGCCGAGAATGTCATTGGTGCCCCCGGCGGCGAAGGGCACCACCAGCCGCACCGGGCGGGTGGGGTAGGTGGCGGGTTGCGCGTGGGTGGGTATCGACGCTATGGCACCAAGCGCCGCGATCAAGCTACGTAAAACCATGTACATGGACGGTCCCTTTCGTCATTCTGGCGTACGCCAGAATCCAGTACGTGCCCCGATCCGCAGGATCATTCAAGTCCGTGATTGTTGCACAACCTCAATAGGGTGGATCGCTTGTTATAATTTGCCTCCCTCCATCGTTACCCGGCCCACCCCATGCTCAAAGGTATTTCCGACCACGACGCCCATGCGGATATCCGCGAAGGCGTGCGCGCCTTGTGCGCGCAATTTGGCAGCGCGTATTTTCAGAAAATCGATCATGCGCGCGAGTATCCCGATGAATTCGTCAACGCGCTGACCAAGGCGGGCTGGCTGTCCGCGTTGATCCCGGAGCAATACGGCGGCTCGGGCCTGCCGCTGACGGCGGCCACCGTCATCATGGAGGAAATCAACCGCAACGGCGGCAACGCCGGCTTTTGCCATGGGCAGATGTACAACATGGGCACGCTGCTGCGCCATGGCTCGGAAGCGCAAAAGAAAAAGTATCTGCCCGGCATCGCCAGCGGCGAGCTGCGCTTGCAGTCGATGGGCGTCACCGAGCCCACCACCGGCACCGACACCACTAAACTCAAAACCATGGCGGTCAAAAAAGGCGACCGCTACGTGGTGAACGGGCAGAAGGTTTACATCTCGCGCATGAACCACACCGACCTGATGATATTGCTCGCGCGCACCACGCCGCTCAACGAAGTCAAAAGCAAATCCGAAGGCATGTCGATATTTATCGTTGACGTGCGCAAGGCCATCGGCAACGGCCTCACCATCACGCCGATCCGCAACATGGTGAATCAGGACACCAATCAACTGTTTTTCGACAACCTCGAAATCCCCGCCGAAAATCTGCTGGGCGAAGAAGGCAAGGGCTTTAAGCACATACTCGATGGCCTGAACGCCGAGCGCATTTTGATCGCCGCCGAGTGTATCGGCGACGGCTACTGGTTTATCGACCGCGCGGTGAAATATGCGAATGAGCGCGTGGTGTTCGACCGCCCCATCGGCCAGAACCAGGGCATTCAGTTTCCGATTGCGCGCGCCTACGCCGGCATAGAAGCTGCCAATCTAATGCGCTACAAGGCCGCGGGCTTGTTTGACGAACACAAAGCGTGCGGCGCCGAGGCGAACATGGCGCTGATGCTGGGTGCCGAGGCGTCATGGGCGGCGGCGAATACCTGCATACAAACCCACGGCGGCTACGGCTTCGCGGCGGAATACGATGTCGAGCGCAAATTCCGCGAGACACGGTTGTTTCAGATTGCGCCGATTTCTACGAATTTGATTCTTTCGTATATCGGGGTGCAGGTGCTGGGGATGCCGAGGTCTTTTTAAAATAGTTAAATAAAAACAAATAGTTACATTAAATTCCCTTTGCGTGATCATCGGGGTGATTTTGTCAATTTCTCATTAGTTAACTGACTAAAATAATGTATCTAGCACAAAATTAAATTCAATACGATAAAAATAGTATTGAATATGTGGTTTTTAATTTACAATAAACCACATGAAGATTGACAAAGACGCCATCCGCCAGCAGGCGCTGGTGCTTATTGCCGCAGATTCGCAGCGCGTGGGCAGTCGCCTCGCACAAGCCGCTGGCGTGTCGCGGCAGGTGGCCAATGGCTACCTGCAGGGGCTGGTGCGCGAGGGGCTGATCGAAGCCGAAGGCACGACCCGCGCCAAGATATATCGGCTCAAGACGCTGGAATTCGTCGACCGCGGCTATCCCCGTGAAGGCTTGCAGGAAGACGTGGTCTGGCGCGAACTGGTAATGCCGCGGGTCGCCAAGCTCCCGGAAAACGTACGCAACATATGGCACTTCGGCGCGACCGAGATGATCAACAACGCCATCGACCATTCCGGCGCAACGGAGGTACGGGTGACCGTGCGCGCCAACGCGCTGGAAACCGAAGTGCTGGTCGCGGACGAGGGCGAAGGAATTTTCGTCAAAATCCAGAAGGCGCTCGGCCTGCACGATCCGCGCGAGTCCATCCTCGAACTGGCCAAGGGCAAGCTCACCACCGCGCCCGAACACCACACCGGGCAGGGCATTTTCTTCACGTTGCGGGCGATGGATGTGTTCGAGATTGAATCGCACCGCTTGCGCTTTATCCACGCGCCACGCACCGATGATGCCATCGTCGAGCAGGCGGCTGACACACCGGGCACGCGCATTCGTATGTGCCTGGCCAACCATAGCCCCCGTGTGCTGCGTGAAGTGTTTGATGCGTTTACCGACGAAACCGAGGATTACGCCTTCGACAAAACCGTGGTACCGATGCGGCTGGCGCAATACGAGGGCGAAAAGCTGGTGTCGCGCTCGCAGGCGAAGCGGGTTGCGTACCGCTTCGAGCGTTTCAAGCGCGTGGAGCTGGATTTTTCGGGCATTACCGATATCGGCCAGGCGTTTGCCGATGAACTGTTCCGTGTGTTCGCGACGGCACATCCCGAAATTCGCATGACACATAGCAATACCGCGCCGACCGTGGCGCAGATGATTCGTCGAGCGGTGGGCAGTGCGGACAAGCCCGTGTCGTGAGTTGCACTTGCGTTGAACACAAATGTTGCGGTCGTTGAAGGACCAGGGCGCGCCGATTTTTACGAATTTTATTTTCGTCTTATATTGAGGCGCAGGTGTTGGGGATGCCGCAGTCGTTCTAAAGTGCGTGAGCGGGTGACGTGTCGAGAAAACGTAATTTTTTCGACATGGTTGGGTGATCTGTCGAAACGTTCGACATGGCGTTCGTAGTAAAGGCGCATGAACCAGCGTGCTTTTGATGCACGGTTCTGAACGAGTTTCCTGTCAAAATCCGCAGATCGCTAACCGGCAATTGAACGGTTGCGTAATAGGCAATTGGACGGAGCCGCGACGCCCCAGGCAGTCTTTACTTTTGTTCCCCTCCGCAGTCTTGCGGGGAGAGTGAGGGTAGAAGCGGCAAAGACGGCTTGGTGAAGCAGAGGGAAAACCACTGTGCTTGGTCAAGTGGAGGGGCAAGGAAAGGAAGGAGCCTTTCACCACGCCTGAAATCGAAATCCGTCCAGCATTCGCTATTCTAGAATAGCGAATGACCTCATGTATAGTAAAAAAAATAATAAAAACAAATACTTATATATATTAGTCACCTTTGTCTGCTCTCGGCCATCCTAAAATAAGACGCATCATTGATTTACGATAACTAATTATCGTAAAATAACATCGTTCCTTATTTTAGATTCGCGTCCCATGCGCAGGCCCACTCCCGGCCACTACGTCACGGTCACCACCGCTACCGAGCCTTTCCAGGCCTATGTGCCGGCGCCGCTGCCGCCATCCCCGCCCATCGACTGGAGCCCCGCGCTGCGTCGCCGTTTCGACGACGCGCTCGTCGCCTTGGGCAGGGTGGACGCCATCAGCGCGCAACTACCCAACGCCGCACTGCTGCTCTACAGCTTTGTGCGCAAGGAGGCAGTGCTCTCTTCGCAGATCGAAGGCACGCAATCCTCATTGGCCGACCTCATGTTGTACGAAATCGACGAACAGCCGGGCGTGCCGCTGGACGACGCGCAGGAAGTCAGTCGCTGCGTGGCCGCGCTGGAGGAGGGACTCGCCAAACTGCGCGGCGGCCTGCCGCTGTGCCTGCGGCTGCTGCGCGACATGCACCGCGTGCTGCTCGATCATCCGCGCGGGCGCGGCAACGCGCCGGGCGAAGTGCGGCGCTCGCAGGTGTGGATCAGCGGCACGCGCCCCGGAAATGCGGCATTCGTGCCGCCACCGGCCGATGCGCTGGCGGACTGCCTCAAGGCGCTGGAGCGTTTTCTCAACGACGAGCCTGAAGCCACACCACCGCTCATCAAGGCCGCACTGGCGCATGTGCAGTTCGAGACCATTCATCCCTTCCTCGACGGCAACGGCCGCATTGGTAGGCTGCTCATCGTGCTGCAACTCGTGGCCGACGGCGTGCTGCGCGAGCCGATGCTATACCCCAGCCTCTATTTCAAGACGCACCGCGCGCGCTATTACGAACTGCTCGACTGCGTGCGGCGGTATGGCGACTGGGAAGCGTGGCTGGAATTTTTTGCCGAAGGCATCGAGGCCAGCGCGGCGCAAGTCGTGACCACAGCCCACGCCCTGCTCGCGCTGGTGAATGCCGACCGCGAGCAGATCGCCGCGCTCGGGCGCGTGTCAACTTCCGTGCTAGCCGTGCATCAGGCCTTGCAGCGCCAGCCGATTGCGACAGCCGGGGCGCTGGCCAGCGCAACTCAATTGACGCCCGCGACCATCAACAAATCGTTGGCGCATCTGGAAAAAATCGGTATCGTGGGGCGGCTCAACGAACGGCGGCGGGGGCGGGTGTTTTGCTATCGGCGGTATGTGGAATTGCTGAATGCGGAACTAAAGCTTGCGCGTTGAGTAAGAACGCCAAATTCGGGCGATAATGCTCGTATGCACATTAACCAAAATATAGATCATCGCCGCGAATCGGTCGCGGCCATGATCTCCCCTGAACGTAAGTCCGAGTTCGGGCAGTTTATGACCCCGTCTGGCATAGCCTCGTTTATGGCGGCGATGTTTTCGGAAATGGGGAGTAAGGATGTCCACCTCCTCGACGCGGGGGCAGGAATCGGTTCATTGACAGTCGCATTTGTAGAACGGACAGCGAAGGATCGTCCGCGTTCGCTTCGTTCCGTTGCATGGGAGCTCGATCCGATAATGAGGGAGCATCTGACCGAGACGCTAGACGCGTGCGCAGAGATATTCCCGGGGTTGTCGGCTGAACTAGTCCATGATGACTTTATCCTCTCCGCTGCTGATGGTGTGCGATACGGCACCATTCCGAAGTTCACCCATGCCATCCTGAATCCTCCCTATAAGAAGCTAAAGACGGACTCCGACCATCGCAGAGCAATACGAAAGGTTGGCATCGAAACTACCAACCTCTACACGGCTTTCGTTGCCCTTGCCTTGCTGATGCTCAAAGACGGAGGAGAACTCGTCGCCATCATCCCCCGAAGTTTTTGCAACGGCACGTATTTCAAACCATTCAGAAAAATGCTTCTAGGGCATGCGGGGATTTGTCAGGTACATGTGTTTAAGGCAAGGAACCACGCGTTCAAGAGTGATGCGGTTGGGTTGCATCCGACCCCGATCATCTGATTCACTTTAACGGAGAGCGATTCCTCGGCCCTCATTGAGCGAGTTAATTGCCGCCACTTTCTCTTGACTCTGGCTTTTTCCCCATCTAATAGTTGGGGGCGAGGCTTGGATTAACACTTATGTCTAATCTCCCCTTATCCGGCATCACCGTAGTCTCCCTAGAACAAGCCGTAGCCGCCCCCTTCGCCGCGCGGCAGTTGGCCGAGCTCGGCGCGCGCGTCATCAAGATCGAGCGGCCCGAAGTCGGCGACTTTGCGCGCGGCTATGATCAGGCGGTTCACGGCCAGTCAGGCTATTTCCTGTGGCTTAATCGCAGCAAGGAAAGCCTTTCGCTCGATGTCAAAAAAAGTGAATCAAAACAAATACTTGCGAAGCTTATCGCGAAGGCTGATGTGTTCATCCAGAACCTGGCACCCGGTGCGGCCAAGCGCTTGGGCCTGGGCGCGGATGAGTTGATGGCGAAACATCCGCGTCTCATCGTTTGTGATATTTCGGGCTACGGCGACAGCGGCCCGTATGCACAAAAGAAAGCCTACGATCTGTTGATTCAAAGCGAGGCGGGCATCCTCGCGGTGACAGGCACGCGCGATTCGCCGGCGAAGGTGGGCGTGTCGCTCACCGATATCGGCACCGGGCTGCACGCGTATTCGGGCATTCTATCGGCGTTGTTTCAGCGCGAGCGCACCGGCAAGGGCCAGCGCATCGAAGTCACCATGTTCGAGGCGATGGTGGAGTGGATGAATCATCCGCTGATGTATGAGCATTTCGGCGGCAAGACCATGCAACGCAACGGCCCCGATCACGCCATCATCGTGCCGTATGGGCGCTTTACCGCGGGCGACGGCAAGGATGTCATGCTCGGCATCCAGAACGAACGCGAATGGGCGAAATTCTGTGACATCGTGCTGGGCCAGCCCGGCCTTGCCACGGACGAGCGCTACAACAACAACACCAAGCGGCTGGCCGCGCGCGACGAGATGATCGCGCTGATCACCGGCATTTTCGCCAAGATGACGGCGGAGCAAGTCGTCGCGAAACTCGACGCAGCCGGTATCGCCAACGCGCGCATGAATACACCGCTGGAAGTGTGGGATCACCCGCAACTCAAGGCGCGCAAGCGATGGCGCGAAGTCGAAACGCCCGCTGGGAACATTGCCGCGTTGTTGCCGCCGGTGACTTCCAGCAATTACGAAGTGCGCATGGACAAAGTGCCGAAAATCGGCGAACACACCGATCTGGTGTTGCGTGATATCGGTTATAGCGATGCGGAGATCGCAGCGCTGCGCGCAAATGGCGTAGTGTAAATTACTCAATAACCGAACTTCAAAATCTTTCGACACAGATGAGCACAGATTTACACAGATTGATTCGGGGTTAATCTGTGTTCATCTGTGAAATCCGTGTCGATGTTCTTGACGTTTAAATTGCTTCAGGGAGAACTGTGATGGACAAAACAACTCAAACACTGGCGAACTACGTCACCGGTCTGACCTACGATCAACTATCGCCAAGCGCGGCGCACGAGACCAAGAAACACTTGGTTGACGCCATCGCCTGCGCCATCGGTGGATTCAACAGCGCGCCCGCCGAAATCGCGCGCCGCATGGCCGGCAAGAACAGCGGCGAGCCGCCCGCGCGCGTGCTGGGCACCGGTCAACGCACGTCGATGGAAATGGCAACCTTCGCCAATGCGGTGATGGTGCGTTATCTTGATTTCAACGATACCTACATTTCCATAGGCTCCGGCCATCCGAGCGACATGACGCCTGCGATACTCGCGGTCGCAGATGCATATCGCGCCAGCGGCAAGGACACGCTGCTTGCGATTGCCATCGCCTACGAGGTCTACGCCGCGATGGCCGATCAGATCGCGCTGCGTGATCTGGGGTGGGATCAGGGCGTATTCGCGGTGCTGGGCAGTGCCGCGGGTGCTGCAAAGTTATTGAAACTGAATGTGCAACAAACCGGCGACGCACTCGCCATTGCCATCACCGCCAACATCGCCACGCGCCAGACGCGCGCGGGTGAATTGTCGATGTGGAAGGGCGTGGCCACCGCCGCCGCCGCGCGCGCGGGCGTGAGCGCGGCGCTGCTGGCGAAGGAAGGCATGACCGGGCCGACCGCCGCGTTCGAGGGCAAGGATGGCATCTGGGAAAAAGTGACCGGCAAGTTTCAACTTGGCGCCATGGGTGGTGGCGAAAAGCAATTCGGCATCGAGCGTACCAACCTGAAATTTTTCCCATCGGAGTATCACTCGCAGGCGCCGCTGTGGATCGCGCTTGAGTTGCGCAAGAAAGTCGCGGTGGCTGATATCGAAGCGGTAAACGTGCAGACCTATTTCACCGCGTGGAGCGAAATCGGCAGCGAGCCGCAAAAATGGAATCCGCAAACGCGCGAGACCGCCGATCACAGCATGCCGTATTTGCTGGCGCTGGGGCTGATCGACGGACGCATCACGGTGAATAGTTTTGAATTGGAGCGCATGCGCGATCCGGCGGTGAAGGCATTGATGAACCGCATCAAGATTGCAGAGAGCAAGGATTTCACCGCGCAGTTCCCCGGCAAACTGGTGACGCAGATCGAAGTCGTCACGAAAAGCGGCCAGAGCATCGTCGAATCCGCGCAGCATCCGAAAGGCCACTCGAAGAATCCGATGTCGGATGATGATGTGAACAACAAATTCAGCCTGGTGTGCGAAGGGCTGATGGACGCCGCGCGGCGCGATGCGCTGCTGAAATCGCTGTGGGCAATGGATCAAGCCGCCAGCCTGGACTGCTTGTTTGATTTGCTGGTGCTGAAGTAGGGCGGGAGGTACTACGCTACTCCCGTCCTGCGAATTGAGGATTACTTCCCACGCAAATGCGCGGTGGCGTCTTCCTCGGTGCGCGTCTTCACTTCATACGCCATCGGGTTGTTCATTTCCTCGCGGATGTGACCAACCAAACCAATCGCGCGCGCCATCACGCCGATGCCGCGCACGAAGCGCCAGTCGAGCCGCAACTCGCACGCGATCGAGCCGATGGCGCCAGTGGCGTTTACCGGCAGCAATTTGCCAGAACGTTTTTCCGCTGCCCGCGAAACTGCCTGCATGAGCTTGACGTAAGGGCCGTTAAAGCCGTTCTCCTCGGCGATAGCGAACAAGCGCGGCGCGCGCGGATCAACCGGTTTGTGCGTTGGATGGCCGATGCCGGGAATTATTTTTTTCGCGGACAAGAATTGTTCGACGATTTTTGCGGCTTCGGCTTCCGTGTCCACCACCGCCTTCGGATCAGGAATCGCCTCGTGCAACATGCGCGCGGCTGTTTCCATGCTGCCCACGTAGACGCTGCCCAGCCCCGATAATCCGGCTGCCACGGCGGCCTGCATCGCCTCGGGTGCGCCGGCGTAGGTCATGCGCGCGGCGATGGAGCTTGGTGTCAATCCGTGTTCGACTAGCGTTACCGCGATGGCGTTGAACATCGCCGATTCCCTGGGCGTGGGCACACGGTCGGTGAGTTCGAGAAACGCCATGTCGCCAAGCGAAAGTTTGCCGATGATGTCCTTGCACAGATCAAAACCTTTAACCGTGATGCGATCCACCGTGCTCCAGCCGATGTCGGTGCGTATCGCCTTGCGTTTGGCCATTTGTGTTTCCTCGCGAAAAGTTTAGCGTGCGGCTATGTTAACCTTTCCCGTCATAAATCCGAAACAGCGCAAGGCCGCAAAATGAGCGAACAGTCCACTTACGATTACATCATCGCCGGCGCGGGCAGCGCGGGCTGCGTGCTGGCGAACCGGCTCACCGCATCCGGCAAACATCGCGTGCTGCTGCTCGAGGCGGGCGGCGAAGACAGCAGTTTCTGGATTCATTTTCCTGTGGGCTACGGCAAACATTTTTCCAACCCGGATGTGAATTGGCTCTACAACGGCGAGCCCGCGCCGGCCATCGGCAACCGGCGTATTCCGCAGCCGCGCGGCAAGGTGCTGGGCGGTTCGAGCTCGATCAATGGCCTCGTCTACATACGCGGCCAGCGCGAGGATTACGACCGCTGGCGCGACGCGGGCAACGCCGGCTGGGGCTATAACGACGTACTGCCGTATTTCATCAAGTCGGAGGATCAGCAGCACGGCGCCAATGAATATCACGGCGCGGGCGGCCCACTGCAAGTGTCGGATCACTCCGAGCCGCATCCGCTGTGCGACGCATTCATCGACGCGGCGCAGGCGAGCGGCTACGCGCGCAACGATGACTTTAATGGCGCAACACAAGAGGGTTTCGGTTACGTGCAGATGACCGCGCGCAACGGCTGGCGTTGCAGCGCGGCGAAAGCGTATCTGCATCCCGTGAGAAAGCGCGCGAATCTCACGGTCACCACGCACGCGCACGCCACACGTGTCATGTTCGACGGCACGCGCGCCTCGGGCATCGAGTATTTACAGAATGGCGTGAAAAAAACCGCCACCGCCGCGCGCGAAGTGATTTTGTCGAGTGGCGCATTCAACTCGCCGCAGTTGATGCAGATCTCCGGGCTGGGGCCGGCGGCGCTGCTGCAAAGCCTCGGCATACCCGTGGTGGCGGACATGCCGGGCGTGGGCGCGAATTTGCAGGATCATTTTAACGGCCGCATCGCCTACGAATGCAACGAGCCGATCACGTTAAACGACGTGGTGAACAGCTTCCCCCGGAGTGTAATGGCCGCGCTACGCTTCATGTTTCTGCGCAAGGGGCTGCTCAACATGGCGGCGTCCTACTCGGCGGGTTTCCTGCGCGTTGATCCGGCGGCACAGTCGCCCGATATACAGTCGGGGCTGGGCTTGTTCAGCTTCGACAAACTGAGCGACGGGCTGCACAAGTATTCCGGTTTTTATTCGGCGGTGCGCCTGCTGCGTCCGGAGAGCCGCGGCACGGTGCTGCTGCAAAGTGCGAACCCGCTCGATGCGCCCGCGATCAAGCCCAATTACCTCGCGACGGAAAAAGATTGCAGCGTGCTAGTGGCCGGCATGAAGGCCGTGCGCCGCATTATGAGCGAGCCGGCGATGCGCCGCTACATCGTGCGCGAGCGCGATCCGGGTGACGATTGCGTGAGTGATTCTGACTTGCTGGATCACATTCGCAACAAGGGCGGCATCAGCTACCACCCGGTAGGCACCTGCGCGATGGGCAGCGATAGCGCGGCGGTGGTCGATGCGCGATTGCGTGTGCATGGCGTGCAAGCCTTGCGCGTGATCGATGCGTCGGTGATGCCGACACTGGTGTCGGGCAACACCAACGCGCCGACCATCATGATCGCGGAGAAGGGTGCGGACATGGTGCTGGCGGACGCAACGTAGGGCGCGATTGCCGAAGGTATTGCGCCGCGCGATATATCAATCCGCGCTCAACGTTGCATGCCTTTCCACCATATACCGCACGGCGCAATGCGCTGCGCTTCGATTGCGCCCTACGATATCTACGATTTGTTCAACGCCGCCGTCTCGTAATCCCCCGGCGAGGTAATCTCCAGCAACTCCAGATCATCCGAGCAGTCGAGTTCGTTATGCACGATGCCGGGTGGTTGCAGGCAGCAATCGCCGGGGCCAAAGGTGTGTTCGCCTTGGCCTTCGTAGGTGAATTTGATCCAGCCTTTCAGGATGTAGATCATCTGAAAGTCGAGCCGGTGCTGGTGCAGGCCGGTGGTGTGCAGCGCGCTGTGATCCTCGCCTTTTTTCACGCGAATCACGTGCGCGCGAAATTTGCCGTGGGTGGCGTCCTTGATGCCCAGATCGCGGTATTCAAGAAACGAACGCAGCCCGTCCGTGAACTTTGCATGGTTGGCAAGATTTACCGAGAATTTCATTTCTGTCGCGCTCATCGTGCGCCTCCAATGGATATCTTCGCCTATTATATGCCGCTTACTTTGGGGCAATGGTGATGGAAGGACTCAAGCGTTGGAAGGGACGTGTCGCCCTGGTAACGGGCGCGTCGGGCGGCATAGGCGAGGGCATTGCACGCGCGCTGGCGGGCATCGGCATGACGGTGGTAATCGTCGCGCGCCGCCATGAACGGCTCGACGCACTGGCGGCGGAACTTCGCAAGAACGGCGCGCAGGTGATGGCGTGCGTGGTGGATGTCGGCAAGGAGGCCGAGGTGACGGCGATGTTCGACACCATCCGCCGCGATTGGGGCGAGGTGGATGTGCTGGTCAACAACGCCGGCACCGGCATGATGAGCACGATCGAGAACGGCAAGTTCGACGATTGGCGCGACACGCTCAACATTAATATCGCGGCCCCCGCGCTGCTGGCGCGCGAGGCGCTACGCGGCATGCACGCCAAGGGCGAAGCGCAGATCGTCAACATTGCTTCGATCTACGGGCATCGCGATCAGGTGCCGAATTTTTCTTTTTATCAGGCGTCGAAATTTGCGGTGCGCGCATTGACGAATACCCTGCGGGCGGAATTATTTGCAAAGGGCACGCGCGTGCGCGTGGGCATGATCTCGCCGGGCCTCGTGGCTACAGAGTTTCGCGAGCGGGCGAGTCACGGCGCGTTTCGTTATGAGTCGTATTTTGAGAAATACAAACCGCTGTTGCCTTCCGATATCGCGGATGCGGTTTTGTACATGTTGTCTACGCCCTCGCATGTGCAGGTGCAGGATATTTTGTTGTCGCCGATGGGGCAGGGTTTGTAACGTTCCGAAGGCGCAACACTTCTTTCTCTTCAGGGCAAAGGTGTCTACACATCTCCACGGTCGGTTCCCTCGCTCCGCTTTAGCGGGGAGGGTTAGGGTGAGGGGCACTACCGTAGCTCGGCGGGCACCCCTCACCCCCGCCCTCTCCCCGCAAGCGAGGCGAGGGAGTAGTGTGTTGGAGTTCTCGCAGACCTCCTCCCGGCGTGGCTGCGCTGCTCGGCGGCTCAGATGGGGATTTTCTTTCCACGCCTGCGCGAGTGCGAGCATTGAATTTCTTTTTTGCGGCACCCCGCACTACTCCAGCTTGATCCCCGAACTCCTGATGAATTTCTCCCACTGATTGATCTGCTTCGTAACCGTCGCCTTGAACGCGGCGGGCGTGTGTGGCGCGGCGGGTTCCGCGCCGTCGGCGGCGAGTTTGTCGCGCATCTCTGGTGTGTTCATCACCAGGCTGATTTCGCGATTGAGCGAGGCGAGCACATTCGCGGGCACGCCCGCGGGCGCATACAAGCCATACATGTTGTCGAGTATCAAACCCGTCATGCCCGATTCGGCTAGCGTGGGCACGCCGGGCACGGCGGGCATGCGCGTGGTGCCGGTGACGGCGATGCCGCGCAGTTTGCCGCTCTTGATGTGCGGCGCCACACCTACGCCGGCGGCGACCAGCACTTGCAGGCGCCCGCCGATCAAATCGACTATCGCCATGCTGTTGCCTTTGTACGGCACGTGCACCATGTCGAGTTTGCCCGCGGTGTGGTTGAGAATTTCGGTGCTCAGATGAATCACCGAGCCGATGCCGGGGCTGCCGAATTTGAGTGCGCCGGGTTTGGCCTTGGCGTATGCAATCAGTTCGCCAAGCGTGTTTACCGGCAGCGACGGGTTGGCCGCCAGCACGTAGGCGCCCTCCGTCATTTGCACCACCGGCTCGAAAGCGGTGCGGATGTCATACGGCACTTTTTTCAGCACGCCGGTGATCAGCATCGAGTTGCTCGCGCTCAACAGCGTGTGCCCGTCGGGCGCGGATTGCGCGGTGAGGTTCATCGCCAGCGTGCCGGTGCCGCCGGGGCGGTTGTCCACCACGATGGTGATGCCGTGTTTGTCGGCGAGTTTTAGCGCCATGGCGCGCGTTGCGCTATCGACGCTGCCCCCGGCGGGCACGGTGACGATGATGCGCAGCGGTTTGCCTGCATAACCTGGCGGCAGGCCGGTTGTTTTTTGCTGGGCGTGGCCGGCCGCCGGCACGCCGAGCAGTGTAATGAGCGTGAAAATCCTGATCATGCGGATAATCTCTGCAAATGGGTCCGCCGTGAGTTTACGTCAACACGGCATTGCGAATGTTAAACTTCCAGCATGAACGCAGCGGTGAAAATCTGCATGATCTGCACGATGAGCGCAGCCTGCGCGAGCGGTGTGGCGTGCGCGCAGACTTTTCCCATGAAGCCCATACGCATCCTTTGCGCCACCCCCGGCGCCAGCGGCGATTTATCCGCGCGCATCATCGCACAGGGCATGACGGCGAACATGGGGCAGCAGGTGATTGTCGATAACCGCGGCGGCTATGGCTCGATTGATGCGGTGACCAAGGCAGCCCCCGATGGTTACACGCTTTTGGTGTATGGCAGCACGCTGTGGACGGTGCCGCTGCTTGAAGCCGCGTCGTGGGATGCGCAGCGTGATCTTGCGCCGGTGGCGTTGCTCAACAGCACGCCGAGTACCGTGGTGGTGCATCCTTCGCTGCCGGTCACTTCGGTGAAGGCGCTGATCGCGTTTGCGAAAGCGAAACCAGGCGAGCTTAACTACGGCTCTGCGCCGCCGGGTTCGTCGCAACATCTTGCGTCGGAGTTGTTCAAGTCGATGGCGGGTGTGAATATTCTCAACATCCATTACAAGAGCAGCGGCTCGGCGCAGATCGGTTTGCTCGCCGGTGAGGTGCACATGATGTTTCCGCCGGTGGGCTCGGTGATCGCGCACGTGAAATCGGGGCGCATGCGTTTACTGGCGGTGTCGAGTGCGCAGCCTTTCGCGATACTGCCGGGCGTGCCGACGGTTGCCGCGTCGGGTTTGCCGGGTTACGAATTTTCCACCGTGGTTGCGTTGTTCGCACCCGCCGGCACGCCGGATGTTTTGATCACGCGCTTGAATCAGGAAGCCGCGCGCGTGTTGAATCGGCCTGAAATTCGCCAGCGGTTCATGAACGACGGACTCGAAGCGGCAGGCGGCCCGCCGGAACAACTCGCCACCACCATGCGCGTCGAGACCGCGCGCTTTGCCAAACTGATCAAGGACGCGGGCATTCGAGTGCGCTAAAATCGCATTTCGCGCCATACAAAAATATCATTTAAAAACAATAACTTACATAATATGCAACTCTCGCAGAAAATCGCAGGTAAAGGCCCGCCGCTGGTGCTGCTGCACGGCGGCATGGGTTCGATCAATCACTGGCATCGCAATTTCGACGTGCTCGCGCAACACTACACCGTGCATGCGTTCGACATGCCGGGTTACGGCGATTCGCCCACCGTGTCGAAGGACATGCCCACCGATGCTTTCGTCGATCTCGTCGAAGCGGCGCTTAACAATGTCGTGCCGGACGGCAGCTTTCGTCTCGCCGGGTTTTCATTCGGCGGCATCATCTCCGCGCTGTGTGCGGCGCGCATGGGCAAGCGCATCCACAAACTCTCGCTGATGGGGCCGGGCGGCTTCAAGCGCCACGCCACACCGCTCGATCTGCGCAAGATTCCGCGTGAGAGCGAAGGCCCGCAAGTGATGCGCGACGTGCTGCGCCATAACCTCGTGTCGATGATGTGCGCCGACCCCGTCGCGGTTACCGATGGGACCATCGATCTGCACCACGCAAACGTAAAGCGCACGCGCTACGACGGGCGCCACGTGAGCATCACTCCCGGCCTGATGGCGCAGTGCCTCGCGCGCATGGCCTGCCCGGCGCAGATCATCTGGGGTGCGAATGATGCGATGTGTCAGCCGGATCCGAGTGCGCGCGCGCAGGAGTGCCGCAAGGCGCGGCCCGATGTGCGCATAGATATCATCCCCGGCGGACACTGGATTCAGTACGAATCGGCGGGCGAGGTGAATCGCCTGCTGCTGGAGTTTTTTAGAGGGTGAGGAGGTAGGCGTAAGGCGTAAGGCGTGCCCCCTCCCGTTCCCTCCTCCGCGCGCGGGGGCAGGGTGGGGGCATCTCACTTTGCAGCCTTTAAGTCGCGCAGTGGAGAATGCAATGTGGCTGAGACTGATTGCTTGTGTTGCGGCAGGTTTTTCCGGTGCTGCGGGCGTTGCTGGTGCCGCGGAAAACTACCCGGCCAGGCCGCTGCGCATCGTCGTGTCGTATCCGCCCGCGGGCGCTACCGACATCATCGCGCGCACGGTGGCCGGTAAGCTCGCCGAGGCTTGGGCGCAGCCGGTGATCATCGACAACCGCCCGGGCGCAAGCGGCAACATCGGCGCTGAATATGCCGCGCGCGCCACGCCCGATGGTTACACCATCTTCGTCAACACGAGTTCGCACGCCATCGGAAATAGTCTGTATCGCAAATTGAGCTACGACTTGCAGCGCGATTTCACCGGCTTGAGTTTGATGGCGACCACGCCCAGCGTGCTCGTCACCAGCATGAGCACGCCGGTGAAGGATGTGAAGGAGCTGGTCGCGCATGCGAAATCCAATCCGGGCAAGTTGAGCTTCGGCTCGGCCGGCATGGGCAGCATGGCGCATTTGTCGGTGGAACTTTTCAGTTCGCTGACGGGCATCAACGCGGTGCACGTGCCTTACAAGGGCAACACCGGCATCCTCGCCGATCTTATCAGCGCGCAGATCGGTTTCACCATCGACAGCCTGCCGCCGTATTTGCCGATGGTGAAGGCAGGCAAGATACGCGCGCTCGCGGTGAGCACGCGAACGCGCTCACGCGCCGTGCCTGATTTGCCGACGATAGCCGAAGCCGGCGTTGCGGGATATGAAGCCTCGGGGTGGTTCGGTCTCTCGGTACCGGCCGCCACGCCGCGCGCGGTGGTCAACAAACTCTCGGCGGAGACGGTGCGCGTGCTGCAGATGCCGGATGTGATCGCGCGGCTATCCAGCCTCGGCGCCGAGCCGCAGGGCATGACGCCCGAGCAATTCGACGCGCACGTGAAGCGCGAAATCGCGAAATTTGCAAAAGTGATCCGCGACGCTAAAGTCGAGTTGCAATAGTAACAATGGTAACAAGGGAGAAGTACGCATGATGCTCTATCACGTCAGCCAGTACAACGATGCGCGGTTCGCTGTACCGCATGGCAACGAAGCCAACTCACGCGGCTATGAGCGCGCATCGCTGATCGACCGCACGCACGGCTCGGTGCACATGGGCGTAGGCATCTGCCGCCTTGCGCCGCACGGTGAGACGGCTTCCTTTCTGCACGCAAACGAGAAAGGCATTTATGTGATCGAGGGCGAGATCGACCTGCGCTGCGGCGATGCGGCGTCGAAACTCGGCACCGAGGACTTCGCGCTGATTCCCTATGGCACGGTGCACGCGTTTCGCAACAGCACGGATAAACCCGCGCGCTGGCTGGAGATGCAGGCGCCGCAACCCAAGCTGCCGGGCGGCTGGCAGGACACGTTTTTCATGGATGCATTCAACTGGCCGGAAGTCGTGCGCGCCCCGGACTTTGCCAGCGCGGACACGCGCTTCGTCGGACACTTCGAGGAGAAGAATCCGATCGTGAACAAGCGCCTGGGTGCGGAAGGCCTCTATGTGCACCGCTTCATCGAGCGCAATCTTGGCAGCAACCACTTTTACATGATGCGCGGTGTGCTCACGCCGGGCGGCATCTGCGACTATCACGATCACCCGGTCGAGGAGTTCTACATCGGCTTGTCCGGCACGTGCGACATGGAGATCGAGGGCAAGCGTTTTCATCTCACCGCCGGCTCGGTGGTGTGGACGGGTGTAGGCACCAGCCACGCGTTTTATCAAACCGGCGCGGAGCCGTTTCGCTGGCTCGAAACGCAGGCGCCGCAGTTCCCCGCGCAGCACGGATTGCGCAACTACCTCGAATGGAACAAGTTAAAACCAGAGGCGGGAGGCAAATCGTGATCACCGTCGCCGCCATCGGCGCCAATCACTGGCACTCGCTTTATGATGCCGCCTACCTGCCGCTGCTGGCGGAAATGCCCGGTGTGCGTCTGGCCGCGCTGCATGATGACGATGCCGCCATTGCCGCGGAGCGCGCGGGCAAAATCGGCAATCCGCCGGTCTACACTGATTACAAAAAAATGCTCGCCGAGGTCAAGCCGGATTTTGTCATCGCGCTCGGCCGGCCCACGGATATGGCGGCCACCGCGCATTATCTGCTCGACCACGGTTATCCGTTCCTGATGGAAAAACCCATGGGCTTTAACGCGGAGGAGGTGCGCGGCGTCGCCGAAAAAGCGCGCGCAACCGGCGGCTTCGCGGCGGTGCCGCTGCCCTATCGTTATCAGCCGCAAATCGCGGCGGCGCAGCGGCTGATCACGCAAGGCAGGCTGGGGCCGCTGTCGCACATTTCCATACGCAACATGCGCCCAACCTCGGCGCGTTATCCCGCGTGGGGCGCGCCGTGGATGCTCGACCCGGCGGTGGCGAACGGCGGCTGCCTGCGTAATCTGGGTCCGCATGGACTGGATGTGTTCACGCTGCTCACCGGCGAGGACGCGGAAGTAACCGGCGCGCAGTTTAGCGCGCGCGCACTGGGGCAGCCAGTCGAA
Source organism: Bordetella parapertussis (assembly GCA_945901405.1). GTDB lineage: Bacteria > Pseudomonadota > Gammaproteobacteria > Burkholderiales > SG8-41 > CAMDLH01. The sequence goes on from CAMDLH010000022.1 coordinate 31,457, forward strand.
GACTACGCTTCGGTGATGCTGCGTTCGGCGGGCGGCGTCGTCGGCAATGTCGAGGTAAGTAATCTTTATCCGGGGCAGGGCGGCATGGCGCTACTGCATGTGTGCGGCCGCGACGCCATGTTCATCGTGTCCGAAGGCGGCGCGCATATCGTGTCGCGCGAGGGCAAGGAGGCCGTCAAGCTCGATGCCGTCGCCAAGCCGTCGTTGCAGATACTTCAGGACGTGCTCGCGCGCTCGCGGCAGAAGCAGCAGCCGCTGACGGATGCGCAAGATTGTTATCGCGCGATTCGCCTGGTTGATCAGGCCTATGCGCTGGCGCGGCGATAGTTAAGCGCGTAACTGTCGCGAATCTGGACGCCATTAGCGCTACGGAATAAGGTAGCATCGAAATACTACTCATTGGAAGAAATGTCATGAAAATAAAATACTTATATAAAATTCTACCGGCGGCAACTGTCTCAGCCGCGTGCTTGCTTGCCGCGGTGCCAGCGCTTGCGCAAAACGTAAAAATCACACCGCTCGGTTCGCACGCGGGCGAGTTGTGCGACCGCGACCGCGCCACCATTTTTGAAGACCCGACCGGCGTGCGCATTCTGTATGACGCCGGGCAATCGATCACGGGTGGAGATGATCCGCGTCTTGGCGAAATTCATATGGTGCTGCTCTCGCATGCGCACGGCGACCACATGGGCGACCGCAAGATGAAAGCGCTCGAGGCCGGCAGTTGCGAAAAACCGGAGACCGTCTCCGCCGCGCCGCACTCGACCACCGCCGAAGTCGCGGCGGCGAAGAACTCAGGCATCATGATGGTGGCGCCCATGGGCGCATTCATCACTCAAAAAATTCAGAATATTCGCGGCAAACCCACCGGCAATTGCCCCGAGAAAGGCGGCGAGCTCAACGTGCCGTTCGCGGCATCGTGCCAGGCCAACGCACAACTCGGCGGCACGCGCGTGTTGAAAGCGCCGGGTGCGGCGAACGGCGTGGAAATCACCATCGCGCCCGCCTCGCACGACAGTACCGTATCGCGTGATTTACTTACTGATCCGCAAAAAGCCGGCTTGGCGGTGGATAACACCAGCCTCTACCTCGGCCCGCCCAGCGGCTACGTCATCAAATTCACCAACGGGCTGACGGTGTACATGTCAGGCGACACCGGCATCCACGCCGAAATGAAAACCGTCGTCGGCGATTTCCACAAGGCTAACCTCGCGCTGCTCAATCTCGGCCCCAATGCCATTACCGCTTATTCGGCGACGTTCGCAATGAACGAACTCATCAAGCCGGCGGCGGTGATCGCCACGCACGTCAACGAGGGCGCAACCTCGGGCGGCAAGCTCAAACCCGGCTCACGCACGGCGGCGTTCATCAAGATGCAGAAACGGCCCGTGCATCTGGCGATCAGCGGCCGGACCATGGAGTTTGACGGGAAGGCTAACTGTGTGGCGGGGTGTAATTGAACAGCGTGAGGGGTGAGGCGTGAAGGGTGTGTGGGATGCGGAAATCGTAGGGCGCAGTAACCGCAGGCCAATGCGCCGCATGACGCACGGAACCTGTGCATTCGGCGCAATGCGCTTCGCTTATTGACGCCCCGCGCGCTGCTGATTCGCTCCACGCGGCACTTTTCCATCCAGCCAACCCTGCAATTCATCCACTCCGTCCAGCACAGAGGAAAACCGCTGACCAAATTCGGTGAGCCGATATTCCACGCGAGGCGGGACTTCGGCGAAGGCTTGTTTATGCACGATGCCAAAGCGTTACAGCTTGCGCAGCCGCTCGTTGAGCACCTTTGTCGAGAGGCCATCGACGGCCTTTTGCATGGCGCCCGGACGCCGCACGCCGTCTCGTACCAGGCGCAGCACCGACAGCGACCATTTGCAGCCGAGGATGTCTTCCAGCATGGTGTTTACCGGATTGCGGGTGGCGCGCGATGCGGGGCGTGAAGATTTTTTCGCTTTGTTTTCCATGACTTCCACCATTTTGTGCCTACCTTACGCTTTGGTGCCTGCTTGTGGTTGGGGCGTGGCTTGAATAAGGTGCGCCTGCAATCATTTTACAGGAGCACGTTATGAAAGCGATTTTTACCGCCGTTGCACTTGCGCTGTCGGTCAACGCACTGGCCGCCGACCCCGCGCCGGTGCCGTACCCTACGGGTTACCGCGACTGGCATCACGTGAAGAGCATGGTCATTAATCAAGGGCATCCGCTGTATCAAAGCTTCGGCGGCATTCACCACATCTATGCCAACAAGCAGGCGCTGGAAGGCTATCGCAAGGGCAGGTTCCCCGACGGCGCGGTGATCGTGTTCGATCTGCTGGATGCCAAGGCTGCCGACAATGCCGTGACCGAAGGCGAGCGGAAGGTGGTCGGCGTCATGCGCAAGGACTCGAAGAAATACAAGGACACCGGCGGCTGGGGTTACGAGGGCTTCGCCAAGGACAGCGCCACCGAGCGCGCCGTGGGCAAGAACGCGGCGAGCGCGTGCCACCAGTGCCACATCGCGCAGAAAGACAAGGATTTTGTGTTCAGCGCGTTGCGTAAGTAGAAATCGTATTGACCGCAAGGCAGCGCCCCGCATGGCGCCGGAACCCCTGCATTCGGCACAATGCGCTTCGCTTATTGACGCGCAGCAACGAACCGCGCTCGAAACCGCTCCACCACGTCAATAAACTCCGCAGGCAACCGTTTAAGGGTTTCGCCGGCAATAAATTCCGGTACCACGCCCCAATGCGCTTCGGCAATCGCGCCGGCCATGCAGGCCATGGTGTCGGCGTCGCCGCCGAGTGAGACGGCGTTGCGTATGGCATTTTCAAAATCCTTCGCATCGAGAAAGCAGATGATGGCTTCGGGCACGGAGTTCGCCGCCGCGAGATCGAACGTGTACGAAGGACGTATCGCCTCGACGGTGCGCTCAAGGTTGTAGCCGCAGCGCGTGGTGACTTCGCTGCGTATCTGCTGTTTGGTTGCACCGGATCGCGCAAGGAACACGGCAATTGCGACCGCTTGTGCGCCCTTGATGCCTTCGGGATGATTGTGCGTGGGGGCCGCACTTCGCTCAGCCTCGGCCAGAGCTTCATCAATACTGCGCGCGGCGTATCCGATGGGGCTCGCGCGCATGGCGCCGCCGTTGCCGTAGCTGTTGTATGGCCCCATCGTTTCGTCGAACAACCATTGCTCGAAACTTCGTCCAAAACCGATGCCCGGATAGCGCTGCCCGATGGTGCGCATGGCTTTGGCGTAGTCGCGGTCTTCGAGCAGCGCATGTGCAATCGCAACCGTCATCACGGTGTCGTCGCTGAAGCGCGAAAACTCCGTGAACAACGGAAAGTCGTAATTCTTCTCGCCCATCACCTCCCATGGCACGCCGATGATGTCCCCAGCTATCGCTCCCAGCATCAGTTCACCTTAGCTCCGGCCTCGCGCAACACCTTGGCGAACTTCGCCGCCTCTATCTTGATGAATTCGGCGAACTGCGCAGGCGTGCCGCTTGTGGCCTCGACGCCGAGATTGGCGTAGCGCTCGCGCAGGTCGGGCAACGCATGCGCGCGCACGAGTTCGGCGTGCAGCTTGGTGACAATAGGCTGCGGCACGCCGCGCGGCGCGAAGACGCCCCATGAATTCACCAGCGCGTAGCCGGGCAGACCGGCTTCGGCCACGGTTGCGATATCGGGCAATATCGTGAAACGTTTGGGGCTGGTGACGGCGAGCGCGCGCAGCTTGCCGGTTTTGGTGTGCGGCAGCGCGATCGGCGTTTCGGAGAACAGCAGGTGTATCTGCCCGGCCATCACGTCGCCCAGCGCCAGCACCGTGCCTTTGTAGGGCACGTGCACGATGTTGATGCCGGTGGTCGATTTGAACAGCTCGCCCGCGACGTATGCGAGCGTGCCCGTGCCGCCGGAACCGAAGTTCAGTTTGCCGGGCGTGGCCTTGGCAAGTTCGATCAGCCCGCGCGCGTCCTTGGCGGCGAGCGCAGGATTGACCACCAGCAGTTGCGGCGCGGTGGCCACCAGCGACAAAGGTGCAAAATCGCGCAGCGTGTCGTAAGGCAGCTTGCTGTAGAGGCTGGGGTTGATGCCGTACTGCGCGAGGTTGCCGTGCATCAGCGTGTAACCGTCGGCGGCCGCGCGCATGGCGATTTCGGTACCGATGATGCCGCTGGCGCCGGGGCGAAAATCCACCACGATCTGTTGATTCCAGTGCTCGGTCATCTTTTGGCCGAGAATGCGCGCGAGCGTGTCGGAGGTGCCGCCGGGCGAGAACGGCACGATCATGCGGATGGGTTTGCTGGGGTAGGCGTCCGCGGCGAACGCGGGTTGCACCAGCAGCATCAACGCCGCAAATTTAAGAACTGGAATCCGGCCCGTTCCGGAACGACGATATTGGTGTGGGACGATCTCGCGCATGGGTATCACCGGAAGTTTACTTCGTGGCATTATGCATCACCATGAATCAATCAATTGTAATCGCGGCGGCCGCAATGCTGTCATCCGGCGCCACGGTGGCGCAGCCGTATCCGTCAAAAATCGTGCGCATCATCACCACCGCGCCGGGCAGCGGCACCGAGCTTGCCGCGCGCATCATCGCGCGTGCGCTTACCGCGAGTTTCGGCCAGCAGGTGATCGTGGATAACCGCGGCATCATCGGCGTCGAGATCACCGCGAAATCACCACCCGATGGCTACACGATTCTGCATTACACCAGCCCGGTGTGGCTGCTGCATTTCATGCAGGAGGTGCGTTGGGACGCGCAGCGTGATTTCACCACGATTACGCTGGCCTCGCGCACGCCGAACATCATGGTGGTGCATCCGTCGCTGCCGGTGCAGTCGGTCAAGGAGTTGATCGATCTCGCGCGGCGCAAGCCCGGTGAGATCAACTATGCAACGGGCACGCTGGGCGCGTCGGCGCATTTGTCGGCAGAATTATTCGCGTCAATGGCGGGCATAAAACTCACGCGCATTTCGTACAAGGGCAGCGGGCCGGCGGTGAATGATTTGCTCGCGGGGCAGGTGCAACTGATGTTGCCGGCGGCGGGCACGGCCACCGCGCATGTCAAAAGCGGGCGGCTGCGCGCGCTTGCGGTGACCACCGCCGAGCCGACGCCGCTGGCGCCAGGCTTGCCCACGGTGGCGCAATCAGGGTTGCCCGGCTATGAGTCGGTTTCCTTGTCGGGTTATTTCGCGCCCGCGAAAACGCCCGCGCCGATCATCCAGCGCTTGAATCAGGAGATCGTGCGCGTACTCAGCGACGGAGAAAACAAGCAGCGCATGGCATCGTTAGGCGTCGAACTCGCGGGCACCACGCCGGAAGGATTCGCCGAAATGATCAAGGCCGAAACCACGCGCATGGGCGGCGTGTTCAGCAAGATGCGCCGCGACTAGCCTCGCGGTTTTTTGCCCGTGCGCAAGCTCACCGCTTTCATCGCCGCACTATTGATCGCGGGCTGCGCCACGGTGGCGGTGGAGCGCGGCAGCGGCGTTGCATCGCTAACCACGCGCGTGCGCGCCGTGCTCGATGCGCGCGGGTTGGGCGCCGACGGCCTGCAAGTCATACACAACCTCATACATTACGAAGGGCCGCCACCGCCGTTTTCGCCGCCGCTGGTGCGCGAGCTGCTGCAAGACCCGCTGGCCTCGGCGGATGCGGCGAAGCTGTTCGCGCGCACGGCGCCGGATTCATTGCTGCGGTTGGCACATGCGCACGGCGCGGTGGTGCGCACACAGCAGCCTGTGGCCATTGAGACGCTGCTCATGCCGTACCTGGACGCGCTCGCCGAGGCTCGGCGCGTGTTGCGCGGCGCGCTGCCGGGCACGGCGGTGGATACGGCGGCCATTCTCAAATCGCTGGAACGCTATTCGGTGCAGCCGGGCGATCTGTTGAAGATCGGCAACGCCGCTGATCTTGCATCGCTCGTGCAAGCAAACACGTTGTTCATCGATGCCACCGCGCGTTTCGTGGCGGCATTGCGCGCGGCGCAAGGGCAGATACGGTTTCCCGGCGGCGGCGCGCGTTTTGAATCCGCCATTGGCACGGTGGTGATTGGCACGCGCGGCGACGATGCGCATGCGGCCGGCGCCGCGCTCATCATCGACCCCGGCGGCAACGACAGCTATGCGCGTGCGCCGGTGACGGGCTGCGCGGTGAGCATCATCATGGATCTCGCGGGCGATGATCGATACGAAGGCTCGGATGTGGTGATCCATGGCCTTGCAGCCATCGTCGATTTCGCCGGCAACGACCGCTACGCGGCGAAAGGGCCGGGGCTGGGTGCGGCCATCGCGGGCGCGTCGGTGCTGCTCGACATGGCGGGCGACGATGTCTACGAGGCAGGCAGCTTTGCGCAGGGCGCGGCGGCGTTTGGCATCGGGGCTATCATCGATCTTGGTGGCAACGACACGTATCGAATTTTCGCCAGCGGCCAGGGTTACGGCATGGCCGGTGGCGTGGGTTTGCTGTGGGATCACGCGGGCAACGATGCCTACACCGCGGCGGGCATGCCTGACGTGTACGACCGCGGCGGCGGCATCAGCTCGGCGCAGGGTGCGGCCTTCGGTTACCGCACCAGCATCGGCGGCGGCATCGGCATCTTGCGCGACGACGCGGGGGATGATGTGTACACCGCAGAGATGTTCGCGCAGGGCACGGGTTTCTACTACGGCGTGGGCCTGTTGTGGGATCGCGCGGGCAACGACCGCTACACCGCCATTCGCTACGCGCAGGGCAACGGCGTGCACGAGGCCATCGGCGTGCTGCGCGACGAGTCGGGCAACGACAGTTACACGACGACGGTGGGCGTGTCGCAGGGCATGGGGCTCGATCTCGCGGTGGGCGTGCTCTACGACGGCGGCGGCGATGATGTTTATCGCGGCGATGCGCTGGTGCAGGGCGCGGGCACCGACAACGGACTGGGCATCGTGTTCGATGCGGGCGGCGCCGACCAGTGGCACACCAAGCACCCCTCGGTATGGGGCCATGCCGACTGGGGCCGCGCGCATCCGACCATCGGCATTTTGCTCTACGACCCGGCGCGCGCCGTGTTCGTGCGCGACGGCAAACCGTATACGCCGGATACGCAGAGCGCCGCGCTGGGCGGGCCGCTCGCAAGCGTGTTAAAGCCGTCCGCCGCACCAGAGCCAGCGCCAACGGAAAAGAAAGCATCGTGCCGCCCGCCGCCGGCGGCGGAACCGGTGGGCGAACTTACGCTGATGCAGGCGCTCGAACGCGTCGCCCCCGGCATGGGCGGCGGCAAGCCCGACGCGGCGGCGTACGACGAAGCATGGCGCCACGTGACGACGCGGCTGCGTGCCAGCCTCGCCGAGTTGCCCATTGATCATTTCGGCGCGGCGTGGTCCTTCGGCAATGTGCTCGACTGCGTGGCGCGCGAGGCTACGGAGGAGGAGATCGAGAGCATCTGGCGCGACATCGGCGACGTACTCGCAGCGGATGGCGCAAGCCCGTTCGCGTGGCCGCTGATGAATGTGCTGCGTCTGCGTCCGCCGCCCGCGCCGCGCCTCGCCCCCATGCTGCGGCAACTCGCGCGCCATCCCGCGTGCTCGGTGCAGTCCGGCGCGCTGCGTGTGCAATCCGCCAACGCGCGCGATGACGATTTGCGCGGGCAGGTGATCAAGGACGCTCAGGCGGCGCTGGTTTCACCCTGCTGGCGACTGCGCATCGCCGCGCGTGATGCGCTCACGCGGCACAAGGTTTCGTTTGATGCGAATGCGATGCCGGCGTTTCTGAGGGGCGCGAGTCAGTGAACCTTGGATAAGCGATTAGCGCCATTAATCTCTGACTTCAATGTCGCTTTTTTTGGGACGTTCATTTGGCTACTGTGCGGATCGCCACCACCCTCGTCGTTCCAGCGGAGGCTGGAACCTAGGTTGTAACCCGATCCGAAGGATCTGATATCAGATGCTTCGCAGGGTAAACGAACTGGATTCCGGCTTTCGCCGGAATGACGGTGTTGGGTGTGGCCGCGATCTCGGCACTATGCAACGTTGCGACCTGCCACCAGCCAGAAACAGTGGTATCGCTAAACCGGCGTCAGCCCCGATGCACGCATCACCGCCGCCGCGTCAGGCGAACGGAGGTCATCGATGAACTCGCGCGCAAGCGCCGCGTGTTGTGTGCCGGCGCCGATGCCCGCGGCGAAGAGACTATTCAATTGCACCGCGTCCGGCAACGGGCCGACGAGATCGATGCCCTCTACCGCGAGCAATTCGCTCACCTGCTGAAATCCCAGTTCGGCGTCGCCGCGCACGATGCGCTCGCCTACCAGGCCGCTCGCGTTGATGACGGCTTTCGCGCGCACCGCGTCGCCGATGCCGAGTTGATCGATAACTTTTGCGAAGTGGATGCCGCTTTGTCCGGCCTGCGAGTACGACACTGACTTTGCCGCGAGCAGCGCGCGCTTTAACGCTTCAACCGTGCTGATGTCGGGCTTGGGCGCTCCCGCGCGCACGCAGGCGCCGATGCCGGCCGTTGCAAGATCGGTGCGCGTGCCGCGAACGATTTTTCCTTCTTCAACAAGCGTATCGATTGCGCCCGCGGTGGCGATCACCACGTCGGCGGTAGCACCCGCGCGCATCGCGGCCAGCGTGTGATTGGTGGCATTGAATTCAATCGCGGCCCCAACCTTCAGGCCGTGCGCGCGCTCGAACGCGGGCAGTCGCGAGAGCAGCGCCGTGCGCAGCGCGTTGGTGCCGAAGACCTTGAATGATGTGCTCAATATCGCCGCTATGAAAATGTATGTAAGTTATTGTTTTTAAACAACTATTTCATGCGCCGCACGGCTTTGAGCCGCTGCGTGGTGTCGCCCGCGAGATGCGTCCAGATGATCCCGTCGCGCACAAGTTTTTGCGCCATGGCGTCCATCATTCCGCCTCTACTACCACTGGCGCCATGCACTTCCATGTTGAGCCTGGTCACTTTTTGCAGCACGTCGGATGCGTAGGCCATCACCAGCACCGGGCTTAAGCTGCCGTGTATCTTGTTGTCCATGTCCCACGCGGTGCGCATCACGTACGAGCGCAGCGTTTCGGTGAGCATGTGCATCTCATGAACGTTGAGTTGCACAAGCTGGTGGTCCCACAGCAGCTTGCCGCTGCGTTTTTCTTTTTTCGCGAATTGCATCGCGTATTCGGTGGCGGCATCGCAGATGCCGAGCGCGTTGGCGGCGAGTTCAAAATCGCTGAATTCGGCGGCCACACCGCTGCGCACCTTCTGACCCTGGTGCGGTTCGCCGACGACGTTTTCATGTGGCAGGCGCGCGTTTTCAAAAATGAGTTCCGCGTTTTGATAGAAGCGCCAGCCCGCCTTGTTGAACACCTTGCCGATGCGAAAGCCCGGCGTGCCCAGCGGTACCATGAATACAGTGGTGCCTTCGCGCGCGATCACGTCTTTGTCGGAGCGCGTGTTGACGAAAAACAGTTTGCCCACCGAGCCGTTGGCGATGAAGCACTTGTCGCCATTCAGAATCCAGTCGCCGTCCTTACTCTCTCGTTCGGCATAGAGCCGGAAGCCCGCGTTTTTGTCTTCGAGCGGCGGATAACGATTGTCGGAGCCGGCGTTCGGTTCCGTGCTCGCCGAGCCGATGACGTAGGTGTCGTCGGCGAGAAACGGTTTCAGAAAACGTTCTTTCTGATCCTTGGTGCAGAATTCCGCGATCAAGTGGCTCCACTTCCAGTTCTGGCTGAACGCCTTCGACATCGCGCTGTCGCCCTTGGCGAGCTCGGCCATCACGATCGCCTGCGTGACGAAATCCGCGCCGATGCCGCCCAGGTCCTTGGGCACGGTGAAGGTGCGAAAGCCCAGCTTGGAACCCGCCTTGATGATGTTCCAATCCCACGGCTCGAACGCGCCTTCGATCTGGTCGCGTTTCAACGACGCGGGCAGCAAAACATCCTTGGCAAAATGGCGCGCTTCGTCCTGCCAGCGGCGTTGTTCTTCGTTCAGTGAAAAATCCATGATGGGTTCCTTGTATGGGTCGATGGAAGTCTAGCAAAAATCGACGGCAGAATACTTGTTCAGTCCGTGACTTGGACAGGCGTGTGGCGTGCGGCGGGCGCGGATCATAAGTTGCAAATCCGTGCGTGGCGATGCAAACTCAAATCCATGCCGTTTCGGAGGGCTTAGATGAATTTGCCGTTAGTGGGTGTTGTGCTTGCCGCGTTGCTGTTGCCTCAATCCGGTTTCGCACAATCGTGGCCGGTAAAACCCCTGCGCCTGATCGCACCGTTCCCCACCGGAGCGTCGCAGATTTTAGCGCATATGCTCTCCGAAAAACTTGCTGAATCGCTGGGCCAGCCGGTGGTGGTGGATTACCGCCCCGGAGGCGGGGGCAACATCGGCGCCGAGGCCGCGGCGCGCAGCGCGCCCGACGGCTACACCATCGTGGTGCTGAGTTCCTCGCACGCCACCAACACCAGCATGTACAAGAAGCTCAAGTACGATGTGGTCAAGGATTTCGCCCCCGTATCACTGGCGGCGACCGTGCCGCAACTGGTGGTGGTGCATCCCTCGCTGCCGGTGAAAACACTGAAAGAACTCGCCGTGCTGGGGCGTGCCAATCCCGGCAAATTGAGCTACGGCTCCGGCGGTGTCGGCTCGTCGGGGCATCTCGCCGGCGAACACTTTGCCGCGCTCAACAAAATCAGCATGGTGCATGTGCCGTACAAGGGTGCCAGCATCGCGCTCACCAATATTCTGAGTGGTGAAGCCGATGTCGTGATCGTCACCGTGCCCGCCACCATCCCCTTCATCAACGCCGGCAAGCTGCGCGGGCTTGCGATACTGGATACCAAGCGCGTGCCGCAATTGCCGAATTTGCCCACCAGCGCCGAGGCCGGCATGCCCGATCTGTTGATGACTACCTGGTATGGCGTCGCCACGCCCGCGGGCGTGCGCGGCGACATCATCGCGCGGCTGCATAAAGCCGTGGTGTTCGCGATGCAGGCGAACGACGTGAAACAACGTTTCGCCGGCGTGGGCATGGATGCGTCGGCCTCGGCCACGCCAGCCGAGTTCGGCGAACACCTGCGCGCCGATGTGGCGCGCTGGACCAGGGTGATACGCGAGGCGAAGATACAGGTTGATTGACCAAGTGGAGGACAACACATGGCACTGATCGAATCCCTGGAAGTCATGCGCGACGAAATGACGCGCTGGCGGCGCGATATTCATGCGCATCCTGAACTGGGCTTTGAGGAGAACCGCACTGCGGCCATCGTCGCGCAGAAGCTGCGCGAATACGGGTTGGAAGTGCACACCGGCGTGGGCAAGACCGGCGTGGTGGGTGTGCTGCGCGCGGGAGACTCCACGCGCGCCGTGGGCCTGCGTGCGGACATGGACGCGTTGCCGATCGTGGAGGCGAACGCGTTCGAGCATCGCTCCACACACGATGGGCGCATGCATGCTTGCGGGCACGACGGGCACACCACGATGCTGCTAGGGGCGGCGAAATATCTGGCCGAGACGCGGCGCTTTAATGGCGTGGTGAATTTTATTTTTCAGCCGGCCGAGGAGGGCATCGGCGGCGCGCGCGCGATGATCGCCGATGGATTGTTCGAGAAATTTCCATGTGAGGCGATTTTCGGCATGCATAACCGGCCCGGTCTCGATGTGGGTAAATTCGCGGTGCGCGCTGGGCCGATGATGGCGGGCGGTGCGTTTTTCGATATTCAGATCACCGGCAAGGGCGCGCACGGCGCGCGGCCGGAAGCGGGCATCGATCCAGTGCTGGTGGCCTCGCACATGGTGATTGCGTTGCAGAGCATCGTCTCGCGCAATGTTCGCCCGGTCGATGCGGCGGTGCTGTCAGTCACCAAGATTCACAGTGGCGACGCCTACAACGTGATTCCACAAACGGCAAATCTCGCAGGCACCGTGCGCGCGTTCACGCCCGAGGTGATGACGTTGATCGAAAACGCCATGCGGCGCGTGGTGAAGTCCACCGCCGAGGCCTATGGCGCAACAGCGGCGCTCGATTTTCGCGTGACCTTCGCACCCACGGTCAACGATGTGGAGGAGGCAGAGTTCGCGGCGAGTATTTGCGCGGAGGTCGCGGGTGCTGGCAACGTAAACCGCAATCCGAATCTGATCGTCGCCTCGGAAGACTTTTCCTTCATGCTGGAAAAAGTGCCCGGCTGCTATTTCAACATTGGCAACGGTGCGGGCGAGGGCGCGTGTGAAGTGCACAACCCCGCGTACGACTTCAACGATGCGGCGCTGCCGCTGGGTGCGAGTGTGTTCGCGCGTATTGTCGAGACGCGGCTGGCGAAGTGATCTGGAGTGCGGCGGCTTGCCGCCGCTTTTGACGGCGTGACAAACCGGGCGGCGGCCAGCCGCGGCACTCAAAATAACCCCATTCCCGCATGTGCGCCGTTTACAGCGCTATCGCTGGCGTAAGGCGCGTGGAGTGGGTGTTAAAAATATCCTTAATAAACAATTACTTACGGTATTTCCTCTCTGCCGCCGATGCGCCGGCGCTCAACTTAACGGGAAAGGAATTCGCCATGATTCACAAATTGTCACGAGCAGTTTCGGGCGCGCTTGCTTGCGCGTGCATTGCGTTGGCGGGTTGCGCCAGCGCAAACGTAACCGTGCCGCGCGCCACCTTGCAGGCGTTCAAGAACGAGCAGGAGATTGCTGATCTCTTCAAGGGCTGGGCCGAGGAGCAGCAGCGTCGCGTGGAAGCGCAGCGCAGGCAACGGCTTGAAGCGCGTGCGTTGCAAGAAGGCGCCGCAACGGGCGCGATGCAGCCCATGGCGCCGCCCGCGCCCGCCGCCAAGGCGGCCTCCGCGCCCGCTGTTGGCGCCGCCGACTCCATCACCAACGTGCAACACGCTGGTGTGGACGAAGGCGGCATCGTCAAGCTGCATGGTGATCATCTCGTAATCCTGCGGCGCGGGCGTTTGTTCACGGTGAATATACGCGACCGCAACATGTCGCCCGTCTCAACGGTGGACGCATTCGGCGAGGGCATCGATCCGCGCGGCGCTTGGTACGACGAGATGCTGATGCACGGCAACACCATCATCGTCATCGGCTACAGCTATCAGCGCGGCGGCACCGAGATCGGTTTGTTCGAGATTGCGAACAACGGCGCGCTCAAATACAAATCGACTTATCACCTACGTTCGAACGATTATTACTCGTCGCGCAATTACGCCAGCCGCTTAATCGGCAGCAAGCTGGTGTTTTATTCGCCGCTGCGCTTGAATCCGTTTGCGGCGGATCCGTTCCCTGCGTTTCCGGCGATGCGCAAATGGGAAAAAGGCGCGACCGCCACCGACTTCAAACGCATCGCACCCGCGACGCGCATCTACCGCACCGACGAGCCGCTTGATCCGTATCAAGGCATCGCGCTGCATACGGTGTCGGTGTGCGATCTGGCGAAAGCCGAATTCGATTGTGAAAGCACGGCGGTGATGGGCGCGCCGGGGCGCGTGTTCTACGTGTCGGCGAACTCGGTGTTTGTGTGGACGACTTCCTATCGCCGCAACCCTTCGGGTGCGGCGGCAACCAACTCGGCGGTGTTTCGTATTCCGCTCGATGGCGCAGCGCCCAGCGCGTTGAAGACCGCGGGCAGCCCCATCGATCAGTTTTCGTTTCTCGAAGGTGACGACGGTTATCTGAACGTGCTGCTGCGCTCCAACGGGCGCGGCGACGGCATGTGGGCCGCCGAGGTGAATTCGGGCGACATGGCGCTGATGCGCGTGCCTTTGTCGAGTTTTTCCAATGGCCGCGATGCAGCGCCCGCCGAGGCTTATCGCGCGCTGCCGAACGCCGCCGCCGGCGCGTTGCAAAGCCGCTACATCGGGCCTTATTTGCTGTATGGCGCGGGCGCGGGCTGGGGCCGCGCACAACGCACGCTGCACTCGAACGTGTACGCGGTGCGTTACGCCGGCAACACCGGCGCGCAGACGCTGCCGCTCGCGCACGGCGTGGATCGTATCGAGGCAATGGGCGCGGACGCGGTGGTCATCGGCAGCGACGGACAGGACTTGCATTTCACCAGCGTGCGTCTCGCCGCGCAGGCGGCGCTGGCAGACCGCTACACGAGCCGCGACGCCGCGCAGGGCGAGACGCGCAGCCACGGCTTTTTCTACAAGCCCGACAACCAGAGCGAAGGCATCGTAGGACTACCGGTTGCAGGCGCCGGGCGCGCGGGATCGCGGCAACTGCGCGATAGCTCCGCGGCGGTGATGTTCCTGCGCAATCAGTCGCTGCGCTTGTCCGAAATCGGCGCGCTCGATGCCACACCCGCGACCGGCAATATCAACGATGGCTGCCGCGCGTCGTGTGTTGATTGGTACGGCAATTCACGTCCCTTGTTCATCGGTGGACGTGTGTATGCGCTGATGGGTTATGAGTTGGTGGAAGGGCGCATCGCCAACGGGCGCATCAGCGAAGTGCAGCGGGTGAACTATGCGCCGCGGGTGGGGGTGGCGCGGTAGCCCGGTAGGATGGGTGCAACCCATCACAACTCAAGTGTAAATTGTGTTGGTGATGGGTTACGCTTCGCTTCACCCATCCTACGGTTACTTTCCTGTCATCCGTTTCAACAACTCAAAATTCTCCGGTTTCATTTCGATTTCGCCTTTGTTGATCTGCCGGTCGATCTCGGCGACGGCGGCGTTGAATTTCACATCGATGCCTAGCTCCTTGCCCTTTCTTGCGACGACGCCGCTGATGAATGCCATTTCGCTGATGCGGCCTTTCATGTGATCGTGGATCGGCGCGGTACGGCCGCGGCTGACGTGGCCCAAGAGCGTTTTCATCGCGGTGATGATGTTCTCCTCCGTGCTGCCGGCGAACTCATCGGCGCGCAATCCGAAGATCGGCTCCATGCGAAGGCCCATCGCCTCGCCGACGGCGGCGGATTCCTTGCCGAGTTCGACTGAGATGTCGAACATCCCCGGCAGGTGCGCGGCGTCGGTGTTGCCCAGCCCCAGCAGACCGAAGGGGCCCATGGTCATGGTGTTGGCGATGAGCTTGGTCCACTTCGCACTCTGTATTGTGCCGGTGATGTCGCAGCGGCCGACGTTGTTGAGGATCGATTGAATCTCTTTCACGCGCTCGGTGAGATAGCCGTCGTGCTCGCCCACCGAGAGCCAGGTGGTCTTGTGCGTGGTGTTGCGTTTCACAAAGCCGGGGTTGAAGATTTCCGCCGACAGTTCGACCACGCAGCCGATCATGCGCTGTTTGCCGATGATGGTGGCGAGCGATTCTTCGTTGAAGCCGTTCTGGATGGCGGTGAACACGCCGTTGTCTTTCAGATACGGCTTGATGAACTCCGCCAGCCAGCGGTGATCGTTCGACTTCACGCACATGAAAACGATGTCGAATTCCAGTCGCGCTGAAGACAACTCGCACAGATGCAATGCGCGTATCGGCGTTTTCACCACGCCGTCGGGCATGGTGACTTCAAGGCCGTCGGTGCGGATTTTCTCCACCTGCGCGGGCCACTGATCGATGACGGTAACGTCCAGGCCCGCCTTGGTGAGATCGGCGCTGACGCTGCTGCCGATGGCGCCGCAGCCCAACACCGCTATTTTCTTGTTCATGCTGGTTTCCAGTGGTGTGCGAAAAAACGCGAGTTTACACCGCGCACCGGTTTGAGCAGGCCATTGGCCTCGCCGCGCGCGCGCATGCGCTCGCATTGCGCAAGTGTCAGCCGCGTGTTCGCGGGCGAGGTCTCGTCCTGCATCAGGTTGCCGGCCTCGGTGCTGTGTTCGCCGCTGTCGCTGAACACATGCACCAGTTCGTGCGCGATGGCCAGCGGCAGATCGCGCGCGCCGTGGGCGATCCACACGGTGTCGTTGAGCTCGGGGCGCCTTGCGGCGTTGCCGCGTCCGATCGCCTCGGCGTCAAACGCCGGGCGGTTCAGGGTGTCGTCGACAAAAAACAGCGCGGGCTTTGTCACCTGCAAGCGCCGCAGCAGTTCACGCGAGACTTCGGTGGCGTAGAAACGAAATCGCCGCGGCGCTTCGATCACGCGCAGTTCGGCGTGCGCGAGCGTTATGCCGCACTGCCCAAGCAGCGCGGCGGATTGCATGAGCGCCGGCGTGATTTCGGCGGCTGTCCATTTGCCGCCGCTGAACAGATACGCGGTCAAGCGCAGTTCGTGCGTGGCGCCGCCGGCCACCGGCAGTTGCGCGGCGGGGATTACCTGTAACTCGATTTCACGTATGTCTTCGGCGGTAAGCGCCGATGCGCAAGGCAGCAGCGCGGCGAACAGCAGTGCGCGAAGCAATGCACGAATGGTTGTCATCGAGCCATGGTTCGGAGTAAGGTTACGCGTTCATGCATTCGATTCAATAATACCCGCTCGGGCCTTAACGTTGTTAATCACGCTGTTAATCACACGGAGACACTTATGCAACGCAAAGACATCAAGATTCGTTCTAGTGAAGGCAAGGATTACGACTGCTACGTCGTCACCCCGGACACCGCGGGCAAGGTGCCCGCGGTGGTGCTGGCCGCCGCCGTGCACGGCGTGGATGCGGATATACGCTCGATAGCCGATGAGTTTGCGGCGGCCGGTTACCTCGCCGCCGCGCCGGATTTATTCTGGCGCACGGTGCCGGGGCCGCTGGGCCGCGACGATGGCCGCACCAAGACGCGTTCGCAGCCGCGCCTGCCGGTGATCAAGACTGGCGAGGCCGACATGGTTGAGACGCTGGCAGAGTTGCGCAAGTACCCGCAGTTCAACGGCCATGCGATTGCAATGGGCTTTTGCTACGGCGGGCCGTACGCGATCATCGGGCCGAAGCGCCTGGGCTACAGCGGCGGCGTGTCATGCCACGGCACGCAGCTTGGCGATTTCGCGCACGAGTTCGAAGGCACGACGCAGCCGATATCGATCATCTGGGGCTCGGAGGATCACGCAGCACCCCCGAACGTGCAGGAGCAGTATCGCGCCATACCCGCGCGCCATAAAAATGTCGATGTGAATATTTTCCCCGGCGTGCAGCACGGCTACATGATGCGCGCGAGTGTGAATGCATTCGACGAAGCGACGTATAAATTCTCGATGGGGCGCGCGCTGACGATGCTGGCGGCCTTGCGTGGCGAGACGCGGGCGGTTGCATAGCCATCGAACGGGTAATTGTAAGTAATTGTTTTTATTGACTATTTTGTGAGGCGCATGCTGCGTGTGCTGTGTACGCTGTGCTTTTGCGCCGCGCTTACGATGCACGCGCACGCGGCTACTCCCGCTGATTTTCCCGCGCGTCCGATACGTTTGATTGTTTCGGGCACCGGCGGCGCTGGCGATTTCGCCGGGCGTTTGATTGCCGGCGATCTCACTGTGCGACTTGGTCAGCAAGTCGTCGTCGATAACCGTCCCGGCGGCGTGACCCCCGGCGAGATACTCGCCAAGGCGCAGCCCGACGGCCACACGCTGATGATGGTGGGCTTCGTGGTGTGGCTCGCACCCTTCATGCGCGATGCGCTGGCGTATGACCCGGTGCGCGATTTCACGCCAGTTACGCTCGCCATCAGCTCGCCCAACGTGCTGGTGGTGCATCCATCGTTGCGTGTCAAATCGGTGCAGGAGTTGATCGCGCTCGCCAAACAAAAACCCGGCGCGCTCAACTATGCGGCATCGGGCATTGGCAACTCCAATCACATCGCCGGAGAAATATTCAAATCAATGGCGGGGGTGAACATCGTGCGCGTGAACTATCGCGGCGCGTCTTTCGCATTGACCGACGTGGCGAGCGGGCGTGTTGAACTCATGTTCGCCACCGCGAATGCGTCGCAGCCGCACGTCACGGCGGGGCGATTGGTTGCGCTTGGCGTGACCTCCGCGCGGCCTTCCGCGCTCGCCCCCGGCCTGCCCACCGTGGCGTCGGCGGGGCTGCCCGGCTACGAGTGCGCGGCGACCATCGGCATCCTCGCGCGCGGGGGCACGCCGGGGCCAGTCGTGAATCTGCTCAATCGCGAGGTCGTGCGCTACCTCAACACACCCGAGGCGAAAGAGCGGCTGTTCAAGGCCGGTATCGAAGCCGTGGGCAACACGCCAGCGGAATTCGCCGCCATCATCAGGGACGACATGACGCGCAAGGGCCGCGTGATACGCGAGGCGGGCATACGCATGGAGTAACCACGGCTAGATTCCCTCGGTCACAATCAGCTTCGACTTCGTGGTGCGTTCGCGAATGACGCGCAGCGGTTTGTACTCCGGAGAATCCCACCACACCTTGAGTTGCGCCATGCTGGGAAACTCAAGCAGCACAACACGTTTGGGCGACCATGCGCCCTCGAAAACTTCCGTAGCGCCACCGCGTGCGAGGTAACGGCCTCCGTAAGCCGCAATGGTGGCGGGAACCTTTTGCTGATAGTCCTTGAATCCTGTGCTGTCGGTGATTTCAATATCCGCGATAACGTAGGCTGGCATAGTCGTTTCCTCCTGATGATAGATGATGTGATCGAGCGCAAACGTTATTAAGTTTCGCTGATGAGTTTGCTGGCTTCCCTTATGCATTCGTCGCAAATGTGCGCAGTCGGCCCGGCGACTAGTTTGCGCACAACGTCCTTTGGCCTTCCGCAGAACGAGCAATGGATTGGCCTGGTTTCATTGCGGACGGGCAAGTGCGCGATCTTTGACGTTGATGCGCTCATGGCGTCCAGTTGTTTCGCCAGCGTCAAAAATTCCCTATTGATGGCCTGCATTTCCTTGAGTTGCCCGGCTTGCGGGCGTGACCTTACGGGAGCGGGTGGCGCATAAGACTTGTCGGGTGGATCGTAAAAGTCACCTGGTTCCGATACGAGTTCAATGGTTGATCCGTCGGCAAATTCCGGGAAGTCCCATGACCAACGCTCAATCGTCGTATGGTTGCCGGTGAGTTGCGCGTCAGCCAGCAGTTGCAGCGTCGAGCGCTTCGCATGGGCAACCAGCTAGATGGTCAATGTCGAGCAGTTTGCCGTGCCGACAATGCGTTCTCCATCGGGCGTTCGGACGCGGATTCTGGGCATCGGGCCGTTCCTTTAAGGTGGTGTCGCTCGTAGAGGGCGCATCATTCAGCGGGCTTGATGCCCGCCTCCTTGATTACCTTAGCAAACCGCGCCATCTCGCTGCGCAAAAACCGGTCAAAGTCGTTCGGCAGTGAACCCACGGCTTCCGACCCATCACCGGCGACGCGCGCTTTCACTTCGGGCGACTGCATGCCGCGATGGATGGCTGCGCCGAGTTTGTCGACTATGGCGCGTGGCGTGGCGGCGGGCGCGAGCACGCCGTACCAGCCGGCCAACTGAAAGCCCGCCAGTGTGTCCGATACCGGCGGGACTTCGGGTGCGACGCTTGCGCGTTGCAATGAGGTGACCGCGAGCGCGCGCAACTTGCCGCCGCGCACCAGCGGCAGACTGGTTTGTATGCTTGATATCATGAACTGCACTTGCCCGCCCACCACGTCGGCCAACGCGGGCGGCGGGCCTTTGTAGGGCACGTGCACCATGCGTATGCCGGCGGCGCGGCTGAAGAGTTCCGCCGCAAGGTGGTTCGATCCGGCGAAGCCGGTGGAGGCGAAACTCATCTGGTCGGGCTTTGATTTGGCGAGCGCGACAAATTCGCTGACGGTGCGCGCGGGCAGCGCGGGTGTGATCACCACGAGATAGGGCTGTTGTGTCGCCTGACTCACCGCGACAAAATCGCGCAAGAGATCGAAGGGCAGTTTGACGCCCGCCGCCGAGCCTGTTGCCTGTGCCACGGCCAGCATCATCAGCGTGTATCCATCGGCGGGCGCGCGCGCGGTGATTTCGGCGGCGATCGCGCCGTTAGCCCCCGTGCGATTGTCGATCACCACCGGCTGGCCGAGAATTTCGTAGAGCTTGGGGCCAACGATGCGCGCGGCGAAATCCGAGCCGCCGCCGGCGGTAAAGCCGACGAGCATGCGGATGGGGCGGGCAGGGTAGTCGGCGGCCGGGTCGCGCTGGGCGGCGGCGGGTGTGGCCACGAATAGCGCGCATAGCACGTAAGGCACGCACGCGGACGATACCGCAGCTTTCAGAAAACGATTCATTTGGGTTGTACGCACCTGTGGCAATTGGCGACACGTATTTCAGCACATTCGCGGCGCCGCGCCTACGCTGGTTTTGATTGTCGTTGCCTGATGATTTTAGCGGATCAATACCGGCGCGGGCCACGCATGACTGCTGCTATCATGACACAATCGTGATCGCATTTATTCATTTCCTGCGCCGCTGGTTCGGCGACAACATCCTTGCACTCGCGCGCGAGATGCGCTGGTCTTATCTGCCGCCGATGATGGTGTACGTGGCG
>CAMDLH010000023.1 GCA_945901405.1 Bordetella parapertussis
ATCCAACGCCGTTACGCACGATGATGCGGCATTTCTTCAGATGCGGCACCACCGTGGTGTTCATCTGGATGCGTGCGACCACGATGCCGTCGCAGTTCTGCCACGCGGCGAGATCGATTTCACCGAAACTCTTTTTTCGAGGATTGATAAACGACGTATCCGCGCCGAATACATTTTGTTCGAGATCGAGCACGTCCGAGCGGCTGTCGGGGTAGAGCATGGTGAATGGCATTGCATATCCTTTTTCGATATTAAAAAAATGTAATAAAAACAATGACTTATGAAATTATTGCAGTGTGGTCTAAAGTTTGCGCGTCACGCATTGTAACGGTGGCGAAGCGTGTTGTGATGTTCGGCGCACGCTCCTACAATGCGCTTACGCGAATAGACGGGGGATTCAAAATATGGCACAAAAAATCACTACCACGCTGACCATCAACGGCCAGCGGCAATCGATAACTGCGGTGGCGGACACGCCGCTCCTGTGGGTGCTGCGAGAGCAGTTGAAACTCACGGGCACCAAATTCGGCTGCGGTGTCGGCCAGTGCGGCGCGTGCACCGTGCATCTGGACGGCAAGCCGGTGCAATCGTGTTTGCAGACCTTGCAGGATGCCGCCGGCAAAAGTGTCACCACCATCGAAGGCCTGTCGAAGGACTCCAGCCATCCGCTGCAAAAGGCATGGCTCGCAGAGCAGGTGCCGCAGTGCGGCTATTGCCAATCCGGGCAGATCATGCGCGCGGCCGGGCTGCTCAAGGAAAATCCGCGGCCCACGCGAGCCGAGATCGTCGAATACATGAGTCCGAACATCTGTCGCTGCGGCACCTATGCGCGCATCACGCGTGCGATTGAGCGTGCGGCGAAGGAGGCATGATGATGAAAACCAAAATCAACAAACAACGCCGTCAGTTCATGGTGGGCGCCGCCGGTTTAACTTTCGGCGTCGCGGTTGGCGCACCTGCACTGCTTGCCAACGAAGCGCTTGCGCAAACCAACAGTATCAAACTCAACAACTGGGTGACGATATTCACCGACGGCACGGTGGCGATCATGTCGCCCGCGGCCGAGATGGGGCAAGGTTCGTTAACTTCATTGCCGCGCATCGTCGCCGATGAAATGGATGCCGATTGGTCGAAAGTGAAAATCGTCGCCTCGCCGGCGAACGACAAAATCTACGGCAACCCCGGTCGCGGCTTTCATCAATACACGGCGGGCAGCGCCACGGTCACCGGCTACTTTAACAATATGCGCACGTTCGGCGCGCAGGTGCGTTACGTGCTGATGGACAACGCCGCGCAGCGCTGGGGCGTGCCCATGGCGGAACTCACCACGCAACCTGGCGTGGTGCTGCATCAGAAGACCGGCAGAAAACTCACCTACGGCGAGATCGCCGCGTTTGCAAAAATTCCCGCCGAGGCGCCGCAGGTTACGGTGGAGCCGGTGGCGAGTGCAGAGTTTCGTTTGATCGGCAAGGACATCCCGCGCGTGGATATTCCCGGCAAGCAGGATGGCAGCACCCAGTACAGCATCGACGTGCACGTGCCCGGCATGATTTACGGCGCGATCCTGCGCGAGCCGGTGGAAGGCGCGGGCGTTGCGAGCGTGGACGACAAGGCGGCGCGCGCCATTGAGGGCGTGATCAATGTCGTGCCATTGAAAAACGGCGTGGGTGTGCTCGCCGAGAATCCATGGGCCACGTTCCAAGGGCGCAAGGCGCTCAAGGTCACTTGGGGCGGCAAGGCGCAGGGCGCGGGTTTCTCCACGCAGGGCGGGTTCGAGCGTTTTTCAGCGGCGGCGAAAGACCCCACGCATCCGGTGATCGATTGGGAGAAGAACGGTGATGCCGCGGCCAAGATGACGGCTGCCGCGAACATCGTCGAAGCCGAGTACCGCTCCGACTACGCCTACCACGCGCAGATGGAGCCGCTTAATTCCGTCGCGGCGGTTTCACCCAAGGGTGACGCCGTGGAAATCTGGTGCGGCGTGCAAAGTCAGACCATCGCGGTGACGGTGGCGGCGCAGGCGCTGGGCATCCCTGAATCAAAAGTGAAATTCAATCATCATCTGCTGGGCGGCGGCTTCGGCCGGCGCGGCAATCGCGATGCCGATTTCGTGCTCGACTCGGTGCTTCTGTCGAAAGCCTCCGGCAAGCCGGTGAAAGTGATATGGACGCGCGAGGACGATATTCATTCGGGCCGCTTCCGCCCGCTGTATGTGAACCGCATGCGCGCGGGGCTGGATGCCTCGGGCAACGTCTCGGGCTGGCATCATCGCGCGGTGTGCGATCACGTGATGGCGTTCATGGATCCGGTGCGCTACGAGGCGGTAAAAGGGCGCGACGGAATTGCGTTAAACGGCATCAACATCCGCTCCTATGAAATCGCCGACCGCACGGGCGAAGGCGTGCTGGTGCACACCGGCATGCGCACCAATCCGCTGCGCGGCATCGGACTCACCGCCAACAGCTTTGCCACCGAAGTATTTCTCGACGAGCTGGCGGCCAAGGCGGGCGCCGATCCGATGGCGTTTCGCCTGCGCTTGCTGGCGAAGGCGCCGCGCGCGCGCCATGTCATCGAAGAGACCGCGAAGATGGCCGGCTGGGGCCGCAAGCGCGATGGGCGTGCGGATCGTGGTTTGGGGCTGGCTTACGTGGATTACTCCGGCACGCACGTCGCGGGCATTGCCGAGGTGAGCGTCAATAAAGCCAGCGGCGCGATCAAGGTGCACAATTTCTGGTGCACCATCGATTGCGGCGTGGCGGTGCACCCAGACAACGTCATCGCGCAAACCGAAAGCTCCATCGTCTACGGTTTGGGGCTGGCGCTGACCGAGCGCATCAGCATCGTCAACGGCGCGGTAGAGCAGTCGAACTTTTTTGATTATCACGTGCCGCGCATGCGCGACGTACCCGAAATGCATATCAAGCTCGTGCAAACGAAAAACCATCCGACCGGCGCGGGGCAGATGGCCGTGCCGCTGGTGCCACCGGCGATTTCCAACGCCATATTCGCATTGACCGGCGTGCGCCTGCGCCAGCAGCCGATGCTGGCGGGGCGGGTGAAAATGGCATTGTTGAATGGCGAAGACCGGTTTGCGTAAAATTACTTTAATAACAACAACATAGACGTAGATCAACGCAGATTTACGCAGATTAACCACCCGGTCCAATCTGCGTAAATCTGCGTTAATCTGTGTCGAAAGGTTTTTAGTTCATGACACAAATGACCAAGGCCACGCTCACGGTCAACGGCGTGTGCCATGAAGTAGCCGAGCATCCCGATACCACGTTGTTGTGGATATTGAGAGACGGCCTGAAGCTCACCGGAACCAAGTACGGGTGCGGCAAGGGGGAGTGCGGCGCATGCACCGTGCATCTCGATGGCAAGCCGGTGCTGGCCTGCCAGTACGTGATGGATGACATCGGCGCGTGCGGGATCACGACCATCGAAGGCCTTGAGCCGGAAATCTCGTTTGCAATGTACGAGGCCTGGGCGCTGGAAAAATTGCCGCCCTGTGATCGCTGCCAATCGGGGCTCATCATGCGCGCGGCGGCGCTGCTGGTGCAAACCGTTCTACCCGCGCGCGCACAAATCATCGAGCACATGCGCCTTCACGAGTGCGCGTGCGGCGCGTGCGGTGTCATGCCCGCCGTGATCGGGCGCGCGGCGCTGGCGCTCGCGGAGTGCAAGGCGTGAGGTTCGCGCGTGCAAAGCCGGGGCTATTCACGTTGTAAGGGAAATCAGAGCCGCGGCGGGCAACCGTATCAAGGTGATGCGCGGCGCTTTCAGCAGCAATTCAACAAAAGGGGAGAACAAAATGGTCAAGGGGAAATGGAAGGTACCAGGAGTGTTGTTGGTTTGTGCCGCGCTGGCATCCAGCCATTGCGCGGGCGCTCCGCGCAGCGCGGCGGAGTACCGGGCCGACCAGGAGGAGGCGAGCAACATGCGGCTGGTGGGCTTCATGCCGCTGCAGGCGCGCAGCGCCTATCAGCCGCTGGTGCATCAGCAGGGCAATCGTTGGATCGCCTATGTCGGTCATCACGGCGGCAAGCCGAAGTTGAACCCGCTCAGCGGCGCGGTGGAAAACAATGGCACCTCCATCATCGACGTGACCAACCCTGCCGCGCCGAAGTTTCTTTCGCACATACAAGGCCAGGCGGGTGGCACCGAATCGGGCGGCGCGCAGATGGTGCGGCTGTGCAACGGCAGCACCTTGCCCAAGGGCGATCGCGATAAGGTTTACATGTTGCGCTCGTTCGGCAACTCCGCGCACGAAATGTGGGACGTGACCAATCCGGAAAAACCCGCGCTCATCAACGTCATCGTGAGCGGTCTGCGCGATACGCACAAGAATTGGTGGGAGTGCGACACTGGTATCGCGTATCTGGTTTCGGGTGTAAAGGGTTGGGCCACGCGGCGCATGACGCAAGTGTTCGATCTGTCCGATCCGGCGAAACCCGTGCACATTCGTGATTTTGGTCTGCCAGGCCAGGAGCCCGGATCGAAGAATCCGCAGAAAGACAACGCGTTTGAACTGCACGGCCCGATTTCCACCGGGGCGAAAGGAAACCGCCTCTACTTTGGATACGGCACCGCGCGCAACGGCCTGATACAAATCATCGACCGTGAAAAACTCTTGAAAGGCGCGAAGGAGCCGACCGTGGAGAATCTGCTCTATCCGGTAATCTCGCGCGTCGATGCGCCGGCCAACTGGGGCGCGCACACCACGCTGCCGATCCTCGGCATGCAGCCGCCGGAGCTGCATCTTTTCAATAACCCGAAGCACCGCGACATCCTCGCCATCGTCAACGAATCGACATCCAACGAATGCCGCGAAGGCCGCCAGATGGTGTATTTCATGGATATCACCAACGAACAGCGGCCCATAGGCGTCTCCAATTACCGCGTGCCCGAGCAACCGGCGGGCTTCTGTACGCGCGGCGGCCGCTTCGGCGCGCACTCGTCGAACGAAAACATGCCGCCGATGTACGACAAGCGCATGATTTTCATCGCCTACTTCAACGCCGGAGTGCGCGCAGTGGACATTCGCGATCCGTATAGCCCGAAGGAAGCGGGTTACTATATCCCCGCGATCACCAAGGAGACCGACGAGCGATGCGTGAAGAATCCAGCCGGTCCCAGTTGCAAGCGCGTGATCCAGACCAACAACGTCGAGGTCGATGACCGCGGCTATATTTACATCGTTGACCGCGCCGATACCGGGATGCATATACTGGAGTTGACTGGTAGCGCACGTGAAGCGGCGAATTTCAAGTAGTTGCATGCACAATAAATCAAAAGGCAACAGATGACGGATATCAAGGTGGCGGCAGGGCAACGGGTCAGGGTAGTCAGCCGTGCGTTCAGCAGCGTGCCTTTGGATTATTCGTTCAGTGCCAGGGCCGCCGCGCCGGGCCAAGCCGTGAGCGGGCAGCTTGAAATCCGCAAATCGAGCTGGATCATACCGGGGGCAGTCGAGAAAGTGCCGCTGCGGGAGAACAACACCGTGTCGGCGGGCATGTGGAATACCTTCATGTCGGTCGACGCGGTGCCCGATGTCGATGTGGTCATCACAACCGGGCAGCGGGGCATGCGCAATCTCGGCGTGATCGTGTTGCTCGTGATTGTCGTCATTGGGATTGCCGGCGTCATGATCTTCGCGTCCAAGCCGTGAGAGGCGTTTGTGCGGCGGTAAAATTGGCTTCTGGTGCAAACGGTTCCGGCGCGTAAAGCGCCGGAGTTCCTGGAGAATTGAATTGGAAATAACCGCCATCACGGTCGAGGGCGCGGCCATACTAGTCATCCAAGGCAGCGTCGATAGTTTCACGGCCGATCAGCTCACCGCGTCATTTAGCGCGATTCTCAAGGGAGGACGCACGCGATTGATAGCCGACTTGAGCGCCGTTGAATACACCAGCAGCGCGGGATTGCGTTCCCTGCTGATTACCGCGAAGGACGCGCGCAAGGTGGGCGGCGATTTACGCCTGGCGGGCGCGCGCCCGGCGGTGCACCGCGTGTTGTCGCTGTCGGGCTTCACCAGCATCATGAACATCTATGACGATGTGCCCGCCGCGCTCGCCAGTTTCGCCACTGTAGCCTGAAGGCGTAAATGTCAACAACATCCAGCGCGCGGGGCCAGGTTACCCTGGTCATCGGTTCGGGCAGCGTGAAATGCGCGGCGGTGCTGGGCGTGGCGAAAGTGCTGGCCGAGGCCGGCATCGGCATCGAGCGCGTGGTGGGGTGCAGCGCGGGTGCGATTTTCGCGGCGCTGATCGCCCAGCGCCCCGATCTTGACGCGGCGCGCGACGCCACCATCAAACTATGGACCAAGGAGCTCACTTCCAAACGCAACAACAGCGCGCTGTTGTGCGCCATGGCGCCGAAGTTGATGCGCTTCTCGGTGACGAAATTCGGGCTACGCAGCGACCGCCTGGTCAACCGGCGCCTGCAGGATGTATTCGGCCATCTGAATGTCGAGGATACAGCGGTGCCGTTGCACATCACGGCCACGGATTTTGCCAATGGCGAGCTGGTTGAAATCACGCGCGGCCCGCTGTGGCAGGCGGTGCGCGCCAGCATCGCCATACCTTTTGCCTTCGCGCCGTTTGAAATCGAAGGGCGGCAACTGGTCGATGGTTTTGTGTCGGACCCGCTGCCCATCAGCGTGGCGATCAAGAACGGCGCCCGTGTCATCGTCGCCATCGGATTTGAAAGCCCGTTGCAGGAGCGCGTCACCAGCGCCGGGCGCTTCGCGTTTCAGTTGAGCTCGTTGTTGTCGAACAACCTGTTTCGCGCGCGGCTTGCCTTTAACAGCATCGCGCACCATTCCGAAGTGATCACCATCGTGCCTGAATTCAATCAGCGTATCCGGCTCTTCGACACGGACAAGATGCCCTACATCATCGAAGCAGGCGCGCAGGCGGCACGCGAGCAGATTGATTACCTGCGGCGGTTGCTGGCGAGCGAGCGTGATGGCCTGGCGCATTCGGTGGCGTGATGGCATTTGCCGCGGCGCCGGGTAGCTACTGCTTGCCGGCAGGATTGCTGGCATGCGGCCCCGTAGTGCGCAATCGCCGAAGGCATTGCGCCGTGCAATCGTTGCACCGCGCGCGAGTGGCGGGTAAGTCTTACGGGATAGATCGCACGGCGCAATGCGCTTCGCTTCGATTGCGCCCTACGTGCTGTGCAGGATCGAGGGGGCGATGCCGCGGGTGACTCATGCCGGAGCACGCTGTGATATCGCGCTGCTGGTGGATGCGGAGACCGGTGCGCGCAATCGTGCAGGAATTTTCGTGCCCGACCGCGGCGGTGTGGAGGCGCAGGTGCTGCACGCGTTAAGGCGGTTGTATCGCGAGGTGCCGGTGGTGCCGTTTGATCCGCTTGTGGCGGCGACACGCGACGTACTGCGCAAGCTGCGGCCCAAGCTCGTGTTCAACCTCACCGAATGGATAGACGGCGACCGTGGCCGCGATCATGAAATCACGCGCCTGCTTGATGCGTTGCGGTTGCCTTACACCGGCAGCGGCGGCGAGGGCCTGCGACTTGCACGCGACAAGGTGCGCGCGAAAAAAATCGTCGCGGCTCTCGGCGTTTCGGTTCCCCGAAGCTACGGCGTGCGCGGCACGGGCGTGCGGCTTCCCTATCCGTTGTTCGTCAAGCCGCGCGACAGCGACGGCTCGGACGCCATCGGCACGGCGGCGCTGGTGCGCAATGCCGCCGAGTTGCGCGAACGCCTGCGTGTCACGGCGGCGCTCAACAGCGGGCCGGCGCTGTGTGAGGAATATGTCGAAGGCCGCGATCTGTTCGTGGCGCTGCTCGGCAACAAGCCTGATGTGCTGCATCCGCTGGAACTGGTGGTGGGGCGGCAAGGCAGGGGCGCGCCGCGTTTTGCCACCGGGCGGTTGAAACACGATGAAGTTTACAAGCGCCGCTGGAAGGTGAGTTACCCCAAGGCGAAATTGCCCGCTGCGGTACTACGCGACATAGACGCCGCAAGCCGGAAGATTTTTCATGCGCTGAAACTGCGCGACTACGCGCGCATCGACTACCGGCTCACGGCGGACAATCGTTTGGTCTTCATCGAGGCAAATCCGAATCCCGATCTGGGGCGGCATACGTTCGGGCGCGAACGCTGCTTCGTGGATGTGGCTTATCCTAGGTTGATACGGCGTATCGTGGCGGCGGCACGGGGCCGACACGTCACGCAATAACGTCAGGCCGCGCTAGCCCCCACAAACCCCTTGGGCAACCCCGCTTGCGCAATCGAACCGTGAAATGGCTGATCGCCGAGCGCATTTAATGCGGCACAAACCTTTGCGCGTACTTCGAGCAGCTTTTGCATGTTCACCCCGGTGGCGATGCCCATGGCTTCGAGCATGAACACGGCGTCCTCGGTGGCGATGTTGCCGCTGGCGCCGGGCGCATAGGGGCAGCCGCCGAGGCCGCCGAGGGTGGCGTCGAACGAACGCGCGCCCGCGTCGTAGGCGGCGGCTACATTCGCCAAGCCGAGGCCGCGCGTGTCGTGAAAGTGTGCGGTGAGCGGCATGTCGCCGAGGTCATTTTTCACGGCGGTGAACAGACGTTTGACTGACGCCGGATCGGCGTAGCCCACGGTGTCGGCGAGGATGATTTCCTGCGCGCCCGCGCGCGCGAGGCGCGTGGCGAGTTTGCGCACGGCGTCCTGCGACACCGGGCCTTCGATGGTGCAACCGAGCGCGGTTGAGAGGCCGCCAACGACGATCGGCTTGCGTCCATTGTGATTGCGCACCAGATCGACGATGCGCTCGAAATCGGCGGCGGATTCATCGGTGGAGCGGCGCACGTTGGCGCGGTTGTGACTCTCGCTCACCGACACCACGTAGTTGATTTTGTGCACGCCAAGTTCGAGCGCACGTTCCGCGCCTTTCATGTTGGGTATCAAGGCGGCGACGGTAAGGCCGGGCAGTGTCAACGCATGCGCGACGACTTCGGCCGCATCGGCGAATTGCGGAATCAGCTTCACTGGCACGAAGGAACACACTTCGATCTCGCGCACGCCGGCGGCGTATTCGTCGCTGATCCATTGCTTTTTGACTTCCGTGGGCACGAAGGCCGAGACGCTTTGCAGGCCGTCGCGGGTGCCGACTTCGTTTACTTTAGCGGTGGCCATATGAATCTCCTATCTGCCCTTGAACACCGGTTTGCGCTTCTCGCCGAACGCGCGCACGCCTTCGAGCCTGTCTTCGGTGACGACGGTGCGATTGTAGGCTTCGATTTCTATCGCCAGCCCGGTGCGCAGATCGACATCGAGCCCGCGGCGGATCGCGGTCTTGGCCTGGCGCAGCGACACCGGCGCGCTCGCGCACATCGCGCGCGCGGTCTCCAGCGCGGCGGGCATCAGCGCCGCCGGTTCGCACACGCGATTGACCATGCCCCACTCGCAGCCTTCCTGCGCGCTGAACGCGCGGCCGGTGAGGATCAATTCCTTGGCGCGGCGTTCGCCCACGGCGCGCGGCAGGTTTTGCGTGCCGCCGCAGCCGGGCAGGATGCCCAGCGTGGTTTCGGGGAGTGCGAAGCGTGCGCTGCTTGAGGCGTAGATGAAGTCGCACGCGAGTGCCAGTTCGCAGCCGCCGCCGAACGCCGAGCCGTTGACCGCGGCGATCACCGGCACGGTGCAGTTCATCACCGCGTAATACGCTTCCTCGAAAATGGCGTGCTGCATGCGCCATTGCTCATCGGTCATGCCGTTGCGCTCTTTCAGGTCGCCGCCGGCGCAGAAGGCCTTGTCGCCGCTGCCGGTGATGACGATGCAGCGCCTGTCCTGCGGGTAAAACGCCAGCGGTGCGAAAATCTCGCGCAACTCCTTGCCCATTTGCGTGTTGAGCGCGTTGCGTACCTCGGGGCGGTTCAGCGTGATGACGGTGAGGCCGTCGGCGGAAGACTCGACTGCAAGGGTTTCAAAAGCCATACAAAAAGTCCTTTAAAAACAATTACTTACATTTTAATCGAAGAGGCGCGGCGTGCATCACGCAAACACGATATCCGCCGCGGTGGTGATGGTGGCAAAACGCGACACCATTTCCAGCGTTGCCTTGTGTTGCTCGTCGGTGAGCGCCGCGCTGCAATCGTCGAGTATCGTGATGTCGTAATCGCGGTCGTGGCCGTCCTTCGCCGCCGACAACACCGCGCCGGTGGTGGACACGCCGCACAACACCAGCTTGGTGATTTGATTGGCGCCGAGGATGGGTTCGAGCGTCGTCGCATAGAACGGGCTGACGCGATGCTTGATGATGTCGTAGTCCTGGGGTTGCGACTTTAGCTTCGGATGCACTTCCGTGCCCCAGGTGCCAAGCTTGAAGAGACCCGCTTTTTTGACGCCCATGAACAAGCCGCTGTTGCTGGCGACCTCGCGGTAGTCGGACGAAAACCCCACGCGCACATAACCGATCAACACACCCGCCGCGCGCGCCTTGATGATCGCCAGCGCGGCGTTGTCGATGACCTTGCGCCGCTCAAGAATGGGGCCGTAACCCTTCTTGCCGTTGGGGCCGTCCTCGTGGATCAGGTCGTTGATCATGTCGAGAATCAGGAACATGGTGTTGGGCATTTCGTTGCTCCGGGTTGCGAAAATCAAAAGCGTTTTTGACGCAGATTTACGCAGATTGAACGCAGATTAACTGCGCCTCTGTCATTCCCGCGCAGGCGGGAATCCATACGCCATCTCAAGTGGCACGGTGTTATGGGTTCCCGTCTGCGCGGGAACGACAGTGTGGGGTGTAATCTGTGTAAATCCGCGTTAATCCGTGTCGAAAGGTGTTGCAGTTCTTTTAGCGCACCATCGGCAATTCCAGATCGCACACCGCGCCATTCAACGGCACCTTGGTCGTCGGGTCTTTCGACGGCAGCATCACGGTGGCGAAGCCGGGCGACGACAGGTCACCGCGCTGGTTGATGCCTTTCATCTCTATATCGACCAGTGCGCAGTGATCCTTCACGTATTTTTTCACCACCTTGCCGCTGATGAAGGTGGTGTCGCCCTGGCAGTTAAAGAGACGCGCTTCCATGCGCAGGCGTTTTAGCACGGCGTCGTCGCCCATCCAGTTGGTGATGGCGGTGGCGAACCAGCACGCGCGTTGCGGCAGGTAGTCGTACATGCCGGGCACGCCCACGTCCTTGGCGAAATCTTCGCGATGGTGGCCGATGCCGGTGTATTCGACGCCGCCGCCGGTTTTCTTGTTGCGGATATAGTGTTTTGGATGCTTGGCCGCATGGCGCAGCAGCACGCCGTGCGCGGCGCCGCGCCCCGAGGCGATGACGAACGCCATGGTGTCGGATGCCGACAGCGGTCCGCGCGCGATTTCGTCGATGTTGTCGCCGATGTTGACGTCTTCCCAGTGGCGGGTTTTCTGGCCGCGGATACGCTCGGGTTCGGTCAGCACCATCTCATCGATGCGGTCGCGTTCCTCGGGCGTATAGACGTGGGTCTTGATCTCTTTGTATTTACCCTTGTCGCGCGAGGCCTTGCGCTCGTGGCGCGCGGTGAGGCCCAGCGCGCGGCAGATGATTTCGTCGCGCTGGTTGATGTAGGTCGATTCGAGATATTGCATCGCCATCTTGCCGGAGAACTTGGACTGTTTCTCCTGTACATCGATCACGCGGTTCCAGATCGAAATGCGGTCGCCGGGGCGCACGTTGCGCATGTATTCGCAATCGATCGCCACGCCAAAGCCGTGCACGCCGGGCAGGCCCCAGTACGAACGGCCGGGCCAGTGATGCGTCCACGGAAAACACGGATGCGCGATCAGTCCGCCAAAGCGCGTCCAGCGCGCGTATTCCTGATCGCGATACAGCGGGTTCAAGTCACCCACGCCATTGGCGAAAATGGTGATGCTGTCGAGACTCGCGTCGCGCAGATATTGCTCGGGCCGCAGTTTGCTGCCGATCAACTCGCGCGCGGCGGACATCGACGCTTCGTTGATCAGGCCTTCCGGCGCTTCTTCGGTGATGTTGAGATCGGTGGGTTTGTTCATGATGGTTCCTTCAAAGAAAAGCGAAAAATCTTCCGACACAGATTAACGCAGATTAGCGCGGATAACTCCCGATGCAGCGTGAATGTAACGGATTATTTCCAGAGGATTTTAATCTGCGAAAATCTGCGAAATCTGTGTCAAAGCAGTTGACGTTGGTGCCCTTCAACCAGCCGCGGCCAATGCAGCCTTGGCCTGCGCAACCAGATCGGTCACATCCTTGCACACATGCACGCCGGCGCGCGCGAGCATTTTAGTCTTTGCGGCATGGCTGTCGGCCTTGCTGCCAACCAGCGCGGCGGCGTGGCCCATCTTCTTGCCCGGCGGCGCGGTCTTGCCGACGATCAGTGCCGCGATCGGTTTTGCGTCCTTGCGCCGAGCGTATTCGGCGACGGCGGCTTCTTCCGAGCCGCCGATTTCGCCCAGGTACATGACTGCCTTGGTTTCGGGGTCGGCGTGAAACAGCGCCAATGCTTCCGCTGCCATGGTGCCTTTCACTGGATCGCCGCCGATGCCGATCACCGTGGTTTGTCCAATGCCAGCCAATGTGAGCCGCTTGCTGCCTTCATACGACAGCGAGCCGCTGCGCGAAATCACACCCATCGGCCCGCGCATGAAGCAAAACGAAGGCATGAAGCCCATCTTGGCCTTGCCCGGTGAAATGATGCCCGGCGAATTGGGGCCGACCAAGCGCGCGCCGTTGGCTTTCGCCGCGGCACGGATTTCGATGGTGTCGCGCACCGGCATTTCATCGGCGGTGGCGACCACGAGTTTGCAGCCGGCTTCAATGGCCTCGATCGCGGCCGCGCGCACCAGCGGCGGCGGCACGAACACCATCGCGGTGTCCGCTTGTGTGGCCTTGCATGCGGCGGCGGCGCTCTCGAACACGGGCACTCCGTCAACGTCCGTGCCGCCGCGTCCGGGGGATACGCCCGCAACCACGGTGGTGCCGTAGCCGCCGGAGTCGGTGACGAAGAACTTGCCGTAGTTGCCGGTGATGCCCATTACCAGCACTTTGTTTGTTTGGTCTAGTAGGATGCTCATCGGCGCTCGCTTGAAATCGGCTCTGGATACTTGAGCGCAATTGAACCCACCCCCATCCTAACCTTCCCCCTGAAGGGGAAGGGATTCCGAGGCATGCGCCTCCCCGCGAATATCCCCTCCCCTTCAGGGGGAGGGCTAAGGTGGGGGTGGGTTGGCAGACGTGTCATTTGCAAAAAATCTCTAAACATTCTTCGCCAACCTAACTGCCTCTTTCACCGCCGTCTCCAGCGTCGCATGGTTGTGCGCGCCAAACGTATCGAAGATCGCCGGCACTTGATCGACATATGTGCCATCGAGCCTGAACACCACGGGTTTCCTGCTCTTGCGCATTGCCATGTTCTCTTTCATCGCGTTGGCGACGCGATTCATGTGCGTGCCGCCGCCGAATACGCTCACCAAAATAACTTTCACCGCGGGATCGGCGTCGAGCATTGCAAACGCGGGCTTGTAGCCTCGCGTGGAGGTGGGGCCGGGGCTGGCATCAAGAAAACATGCGGGCTTGCCGCCGCACGCCTTGATCATGTCCATCGCGCCCATGGTCATGCCGGCGCCGCCGGAAATGAGCGCGATGTCGCCGTCGAGCTTCACATACATATGACCCATGGCGAGACTTGCGCGTTCCAGCTTGCCGGCGCGTTTTAATTCAGCGTTGCGTTGCGCGAGAATGTCGGCGTTGCGGTAATGCGCCCAATCGTCGTAGACCACTTTCGCGTCCAGCGCCATCAACTCGCCATCCTTGATCTTGGCGAGCGGGTTGATTTCAATCGTGTGGCAATCGCGCGCGGCGGCGGTTTCCACCAGACGTTGCGCGAGAAAAATCACGCGCTCGCGCATCTGAAAATCTTTTTCTACTTTTTCCAGCACCGCGCGTAGTTCGTGTGCGCGAAACTTCCACGCCGGGCCTATCGGGTAACGTGCCGGCGGCGGGCCGTCCTCGATGTCGATGCCGCCCTTGGGCGAGTAGAGCACGACGTAACCTTCCGCCGCGCCATCGATGGTGACCGACAGATAAAGCTCGCGCTCGATGGCCAGCCACGGATCGGCGAGCAGCGCTTCGGGCTTCTCGCCGTTGAATTCGGTGGCAAAGAGTTTTTTCGCCGCCGCCTTGAGCGCGGCAGCGTTGTTGGCGCGGATCACGCCGCCTTGTTTGCCGCGGCCGCCGCTGCGCACCTGCGCTTTCACCGCCACTGGATAGTTTTTCACGCGCGGCGCGCGCGCGCCGGGTTTGATCAGCGTGCCGTCGGGCACGGCTACCCCCGCGCTACGCAACAGCGCCTTGGCCTCGTGTTCGAGAATCATCATGGGCGGAATACGCTCCCTGGATCAATGTTGGGGTGGCCGGGTGAACCGGCGCGCGCACGTCCAGCATGCATGCGCGACGAAAGAATCACGGAAACCGCGAATATAAATCAAATGTGCGGTCTTTGACAAAGCTTCGCGCGTGCGGTCGCTAATTCGCTTCAAATCAGCCGTAGGAAGGGTGAAACCCATCACAACGAAAGTTCAATCGCCAGTGTTTGTGATGGGTTGCGCTGCGCTCCACCCATCCTACGGGTACGTTATCCGCGCGCCTTTAGCAGCGGTGCGGTCAAGTCCGACAATGACACGCGTTGTTGGCCTTGCGCATCAAAATTCTCCGGCACCAGCCAGCGCGTGAATGCCGTATCGATGGCCGGCCATTCGCTGTCGATGATCGAATACCAGGCGGTGTCGCGGCTGCGGCCCTTGTAGACGACGGCCTGGCGAAACACGCCTTCGTAGGAGAAGCCATAGCGCTGCGCGGCCGCGCGCGAGGGCGCGTTGAAGGAATCACATTTCCATTCGTAGCGCCGGTAGCCGAGCGCGAACGCGCGCTGCATCATCAGATGCATGGCCTCGGTCGCCACGCGCGTGCGCTGCATCGGCGGCGAGAATTTCAGATGCCCGACCTCGATCACGCCGCCTTTCGGATCGATGCGCATATAACTTGCGACGCCCACGGCCTTGCCGGTATCGCCGTCGATGATGGCGTGAAACAGCGGGTCGTCGGTGAGGCAGGTCGCGCGCATCCACGTGAGGTATTCATCAAGACTCGTGAAGGGTCCGCACGAAAGATATGTCCAGTCGGAATCATCCTTGATCAGCGCGTTCGCCGCATAAAGATCGTGCGCGTGTTTCTCCACGCTGATCGGCTCGACCCGGCAATAGCGCCCGTTCATCGCGCTGCGCGGCGGGCGCGGCGCGCCTTTCCAGTCCGGCATCGGATAGCCGACCGGCTGGCCGAGGTGATTATGGTGTGGGTTTATCATAAAAAGTTTTTTTAAAACAATAACTTATAGTATGTCGATCAAGGCTGTTTCAGCCGCCGTAATTCGGCCACTGCGCCTTCGTATTCAAGGCTGTTGCGCGGACATGTTTTTTGCACGCCGCGCAGAATTGTTGCCGCGCGCTCGTTTTCGTTCTTCATCAGATGCCAATGCGCGATGAAAAAATCCGCGTCGCAGCGCAGCTCGCGTTGACGCTCGGGGTTGGGGTCGCTCGCGGCTATGGTCACCGACTCCGTATTCGTCGATCCCATGTAGAGAACGACCACCGGCGACGGCCAGCCCGCGCGCACGCGGCGCGTTTCGCGTTCGAGCAGCACCTCGGCGTCATTCGTGCCGCCGCGTTTGCGCGCGAGGTATGCCCACAGCGCGGTGTAGACATTCGGGCGCGCGGCGAATTCGGTTTCGATATCGCCCGCCGCGCGCGCGTGTTCGCCCATGTAAAAGCGCGTGCGCCCGCGCGCGAAATGCACGCCTTCGGCCTTGGGGTCGATCTTGATTGCCGTATCAAAATCAACGATGGCGCGTGCGTAGTCGCCCTTCACTGAATACTCGATGGCGCGCGCGTGATGCACAACCGCATTGTTGGGCGTCAGTTTCAACGAAACATCGAAGTCGGCGATCGCGCGGTCGGCTTCACCCTTGTTCGACCACTCGACTCCGCGGCTGGTGTGCAGCCGCGCGAGCGCGTCGCCGGTGAACTTGCGTGACTCAATGGCGGCGGTGCAGTGCTTGATCGCGAGATCGGGATTGTTGGTGACCGTCTGGCACTGCGCCGCGTCCGCGGCGCTTCGTGCATGTGCCGCGTCGGATGCGCCTTGCGCGCGTGCGGCGCCTGCGGCGAGCATCAGGCACATGGCAATGGTAATTCTGAACATCAAGTTTTCTCCAGGGGTTGCGTTTGATCCATCCGCCATTTTCTCAGCCAGCCGGTATTGCCGCCGAGCGCGACGATTTCCTGCAAGCCGTCGGGGATCGGCGGATATTCGCGGCGTATGCCGCGTGTGTGATTGATAAAAAATCCATTACGAAAATCGACTTCGAGTTCATCGCCGTTGTCACAGATGTCGAGCACATTCGCGCAATCGCTCATCACCTTGACGCCGCAGCCGATGGCCGCACGATACCCCAGAAACGGCATCGACTCGCACACCAGCCCAAGGCCCAGCGCCTGCATCGCGATGTAACCGTTCATCTTTGGCCCCGCGCCGAAGTTGCGTCCGGTGACGATGATGTCGCCCGGCTTGCAGCGCGTGTGAAACCCCGGATCGGTTTCCTCGAACAAGTGCGGAATGATATCCGCCGGATCGAAGTGCCGCCCGATGATGATGCGGTTGGGTACCACGCCGCCCGCGTGCGGCACGTCGTGGCCGAGCTTATAACAGCGGCCCTTGAGTATCCAATCCGTGTCATTCATAACGCGGTTTCCATCATCATGAATTCACGGGGGTCGGTGATTTTGCCGGCGACGGCGGAAGCGGCCACGGTGGCGGGGCTGCCCAGATAAAGCTTCGCATCGCGCGCGCCGAAGCGTCCGGCGGGATTATTCGTCGCGGTGGAAATCGACACCTCGCCCGAGTGCAGCGGCCCGATCACCGCATCGTTGCACGGCCCGCAACCCGCGGGTAGCATGATGGCGCCGGCTTCGATGAAGACTTGCATCAGCCCCTCGCGCGACAGGCGCTTGGTGGATTCTTCCGTGCCAGGGGCGATGAACATGCGCACGCCGTTGGCGATGCGCCGGCCCTTCAACACCGTGGCGGTCTGCACCAGGTCATCCCACATGCCCGAGCCGCACGAACCGACAAACGCGTGATCCACCACCGTGCCCGCCGCCTCGGACAGATTCACCGCGTTCTGCACGCCGCCCGGCAGCGAAATCTGCGGTTCAAGGTTTGAAACATCGAGCGTGAATTGCGCTTCGTAATGCGCATCCGCATCCGGGTACGCGGGTGTGAACGAGCGCTGCGCTCTGTCGCGCGCATGTTTGAGTATCGCTTCGGACGGCGGCACAAACACGCCATAGGCTTGTATCTCCGTGGGGCTGGAGCACAGCGCCGTGCGCGCGGCGAGGCTGAATTGATCGAGATCACCCGCGTATTCGAGCACCTTGTAATCAAGATCGACATCGAATTTTTTCGTCTTGATCAGCATCGCCAGATGAAAGCCGAGGTCACGTGCATACACGCCGGGTTTCAAACGGCCTCGCAGCGTGAGCTTGATCGACTTGGGCACCTGCACCCAGTTGGTGCCGGTGGCTAGCACGCGGCTGATTTCCGGGCCGATGCGAAAGCCGAACGCGCCAATGGCGCCGGCGTTGGTGGCGTGGCGGTCGTTGTCAAAGTAAAACATGCCCGGCAGCAGCAAACCCGACTCCATGGGGAAAATATGCCCGTGGCCGCCGCGTCCCACGTCGTAGAAATTCTTCACGCCCCATTGTTTAGCCGCACCGCGGTTGTAAGCGCCACGCTCGGCGGCGCGGGCGCTGCCGTAGATGACATCATGGTCGCTTACCATCATCACTTTGTCAGGTGCGGCAAGCCGCGTGATGCCGAGCGAATCGAGCTCGCGCTTCGCCCCCATCACCACGCCATCGTGAATCATCACGTAGTCGGGGTCGGGGAACACCACGTCGCCAGGGCGCACGGAGGCCTTGCCGCTTTTGGCTGCGAGAACTTTTTCGACTGCGGTCAAGCTCATACGTGTCTACTCGGGGCTGCGTTCACACCCGCGAATAGGCGCGATTTATTGTAGTTTGTTGTAGGCGTCATTCGGTTTTTCAAGTTGCGATGGAAAACCCTCGCCGTCTCGCGATCCCTTGGCATTGCCAAAGCGCAATTGGCCTTTGTCGATGCCCGCCACGGATTTTGTATCGAGCGGCGAATTGGCGGATGCGCCGTCATCAACCAGTTTGATCACCGTTACGCCATCGACCGTGGCCGCGCCCGAAATTTTCTGCACGAACACCGGCGTCGCGATGACTATGCCGCCGCCGGAGCACGTTACATTTTTGTAATCCTTGGCGACACCTTCCAGTTTCAATTTGTCCGTGCCTTGCAGACTGATGGTGTAAGTAATGTCGGACGCACCGTCTCCTGGCGCAAAGGGCTGGCAAATCTGCCGCCAGACGCCTATGAGTGCGCTTGCTGGCGAGGTGGGTGCGGCGACGGGAGAAGGCGCGGCAGAAGCCGGCGCGGGCGCGGCAGGCTTGGCGGATGCGGGTGCCGGCGGCGTGGCAGGGGTGCTCGCGGGACGTTGATCGCAACCCGACAGCGCAAGTGCACCACAAAGCAGTGCGCAGTTTCCGACAAAATACTGCTGTCGATATAAACGCTTGATGTCTGAAATCAATGACGTAATCATGATAAGTTCCCTGAATGAATTTGGTATACGAAGCACAGGTCGCGTATGTAGCGGATAATTCCAAAAATAGCGGCACGCGTGGCACATGTAGGTTGCGGGGTTCCTGCATGACCCCAAACCGCGAAAGAAATTTCTCACGCCAGGCAATTCTATAGCGATGCTATCATGCCGCGAAGGAGGTGCGCATGTGTCTGCATCGTGTTTTGCTTGTGATGTTATTCGCCGTGAGTGCAATAGCGCACGCCGCCGAATGGAAGCCCATGAAGCGCGTCGAAGTCATCGTGCCCAATGCGCCCGGCGGAGGTAACGACCGCCTGGTGCGGCTGGTGCTGAAGATCGCGCAGGATCAAAAGTTGATCGAGCCGGTGGTGAACGTGATTCACAAGCCCGGCGCGGGCGTGGTGATGGGGATGACTTATCTCAATCAATTCGCGGGTGATGGGCACCACATCGCCATCATCTCATCCACGTTTCTGGGCGACTACGTGTCCGGGCGCAGCGCCATCAGCCCCAGCGATATCACGCCCATCGCGCAGTTGTTCACCGAATACGTCGCGTTCGCGGTGAAGCCGGATTCGCCGTTGAAATCAGGCAAGGATGTGATGGCGAAGCTGAAGGCCGACGTTACGTCGCTTAGCTCGTCGATTTCCGGCGGGCCGGGCAATCACAATCACATTGCGCTATCGATGGTGGCGCGCGCGGCGGGCGGCGACGCAAAGAAACTCAAGGTGGTGGTGTTCAGCAGCGGCGCCGATGCGCTGACCGCGGCGCTGGGCGGCCACGTGGACATGGTGGTCGCACCTGCCGCCAGCGTGTTGCCGCACGTGCAGGCGGGGCGGCTGCGTTTCGTGGCGCTGGCCGCGCCCAAGCGGCTCGAAGGCGCGTTCGCGTCCGTGCCGGTATGGAAGGAACTGGGTGCTAACGCGGTGGTGTCGAACTGGCGCGCCATCGTCGGCCCGCGCGGCTTGCCGCAGCCGCAAACGGAGTATTGGGAAAACGTGCTGGCGCGCGTGGTCGAATCGGACGACTGGAAAAAAATGCTCGAACGCGATCTCGTCACCAATGAATTCCTGCGCAGCGCGCGCATGCGCGAGGAACTCAAATCCGATCACGACGAACTGAAAGCGGTGATGACGGAGTTGGGTTTGGTGAAGTAGGGCGAGGTGATGAGTAATTCATTTACTGCCGAACGTCTCAGTGCCGCCGTCGAAGCTTCGATGCCGCTGGCGCAGGCGCTGTTCGACGAGGCGCGCGCCTTGACCGCCGGCGAAACAGGTATCGACCGCGAGCCGTATGGCAAGGGCGAACAGCTTGCGCTTGATCTGCTGTCACGCACTGCCGATGAACTCGGCCTTGAGAAACGCCACGATCCTTACGGCAATCTTTACCTTACGCTTCCTGGAACGGATCGCGCCGCGCCCGCGTGGCTTGCGGGGTCGCATGTCGATTCCGTGCCCGGCGGCGGCAACTATGACGGTTTTGCTGGTGTCGTCGCGGGCATCACGGCATTGGCCGCGTTCCGGCATGGTGATTTCACGCCGCCGTGCGATGTCACGGTGATGGCAATACGCGCGGAGGAGCTGTCCGCGTGGTACGGCGGGCAGCACGACGGCCACATCGGCAGCCGCGCCGCGCTTGGGCTGCTGCCGGCGGCTGAGCTTGATACCGCCATCAACAGCCGCGGCGGCAAGACCTTGCGCGCGCATATGCAGGAGGCGGGCGCGGATCCCGAGGCGGTCGCGCGTGGTGCGCCTTATCTCGCGCCGGCGAAGTATAGAGGCTATCTCGAACTGCACATCGAACAGGGGCCGGTGCTTGAGGCGCGCCGCATCCCTACCGGCGTGGTCAGCGCGATTCGTGGTGCGCTGCGCGGGCGCTCCTGCCGCTGCGTGGGCGCGTATACCCATTCGGGCGCGGTGCCGCACGAGCACCGCAGCGATGCCGTGATGGCGGCGGTGGAACTGGTGCACGAGCTTGACCGCGAGTGGGCGCGCGTGCGCGAAGGTGGCGGCGATCTCGTCGTCACCGTGGGCAAGTTTTTCACCGATGCGAAGCAGCATGCGCTGACCAAGGTGCCGGGCGAGGTCGAATTCACCCTCGACATCCGCAGTCAGGACGAGCAGACGATGATCGCGATGCAGCCGCTGGTGCAGCGCTTGTCGTCCCGTATCGCGGAGCAGCGCCGGGTGCGTTTTGACTTCGCGCCGTTCTCCCTGCTGCGGCCCGCCGTGATGGACGCGGATTTTCGTGAGCGGCTGCTCGCGGGGAGCCGTGAACTGGGCATAGCCGCGATGGAGATGCCGAGTGGCGCGGGCCACGACGCGCAGGATTTCGCCAACGCGGGTTTTCGCGCCGGCATGATTTTCGTGCGCAACAGCCACGGCAGTCATAATGCGCTGGAGGCGATGGACATGGCCGATTTCGCGCTTGGCACGCGGCTGCTCGCGCGCATGCTCTCCACGCTGTAGTTGTCCGGTTACCATGAATCAGCGCCGCTCATGAATGTAAAGCCCCTGTTGCTGCTCGCCAGCGCCATTGCCTTCGCGTTAAGCATTGCAGCCGCTTCCGCACAAGCGCACGTCTACCCGAGCAAACCAATTCGCATGATCGTGCCGTTTGCCGCAGGTGGCATACTCGACATCGTGGCGCGCGCGGTGGGCGAGCGGCTGGGCGCATCGCTGGGCCAGCCGGTTATTGTGGATAACCGCGGCGGCGCCGGCGGCGCGATCGGCTGCGAAATCGCGGCGCGCGCCGCGCCCGACGGCTACACGCTGCTCACCGGGCACATCGGCACGCATGCGATAAACGTGAGTCTCTATCCGAAGCTCGGCTACGATCCCATCAAGGATTTTGCACCGGTCACGCTTGCCGCGATGTTTCCGCTGGCGCTCTACGTGCACCCTTCGGTGCCGGCGCAATCCGTTTCCGAGCTGATCGCGCACGCGAAATCGAAGCCGGGCCAGGTGGATTTCGCCTCCGCCGGCAGCGGCAGCCCCACGCACATGGCGGGCGAGATGCTCAAGGCGATGGCGCGCATCGACATCGTGCATGTGCCGTACAAGGGCAACGCCGCGGCGCTCAATGATCTGATCGGCGGGCGCGTGCATATGTTCTTCAGCAACCTGGTTACCGCCATGCCGCACGCGCGCGCGGGCCGTTTGCGCGCCATCGCGGTATCGACGCCGAAACGCTCGCAGCAAGCGCCCGAGTTGCCCACCATCGCGGAGTCGGGCGTGCCCGGTTACGACATGACCAACTGGATCGGCATGCTTGCACCGGCGGCGACGCCGCGCGAGATCGTGCTGCGGCTCAACCGCGAGATCGTGGTCATCCTCAATGCAACCGAGTTGAAGGAGCGCTTTCGCGCGCAGGGCGTGGATCTGGTGAGCAGCACGCCGGAAGCATTCGCGGCGTTCATCCGCGCGGAGCTGGCAAAATGGCGCAAGGTGGTGGACGAATCCGGCGCGCGGATCGGCTGATAAACCAAGGGGTCAAATAGACATGAACGCACGCAAGAAAGTTACGTCGCTGGAGTTTTGCGCGGCCTTGTGCCTATGCCTATGCCTGTGCGCCGCGCCGCACGCGGCGGCGCAGCCCGCTTATCCGTCCAAGCCCGTGCAGGTGATCGTGCCCTACACCGCGGGTGGCGGCGCCGACGTGATCATCCGCTCTGTCACGCAGCGGCTGGCGGCGGCGTGGGGCAGAAATGTGCTGGTGGAAAATCGCGCCGGCGCCAGCGGCATGATAGGTACCGAACTTGCCGCCAGGGCCGCGCCCGACGGCTATACGTTGCTTGGCCATACGTCGTCGTATCCCGCCACTGCCGCCATTCGCGAAAAACTGCCGTTCGATCCGGCGCGGGCCATTGTTACGGCCGCGACCATCGCCAAATCTCCACTGGTGCTCACGGTGCATCCGTCGCTGCCGGTGAAATCCGTGAAAGAACTCGTGGCACTCGCGAAAGCGAATCCGGGAAAGCTGAATTATTCTTCCGCCGGCATCGGCGGCAATAATCATTTCGCCGCGGCGTTGTTTGCGTCGGCCGCGGGCATCAAGCTGACACATGTGCCTTACAAGGGTGTGGCGGAAGCATCGATTGCATTGGCGTCGGGCGAGGTCGAGCTGCTGATCGCGAGCGGCGCCACGGTCAATCAGCAGGTGAAGTCGGGCAGGCTGCGCGCGCTCGGCGTCACCAGCCTGGAGCCGTCGGCGCTGCTGCCGGGGCTGCCGGCGATTGCGCAGTCGGGCGTGCCCGGATACAGCTACGATCTGTGGTGGGCGATATTCGCGCCGGCGGGCATCGCGCCGGAGCGGCTTAACTTTATTAATGCCGCAGTCAACGCCATCGTGGGCAGCGCCGAGATGAAAAAGTATCTGAATGGCCAGGGCGCTGAAGCGTGGTCTTTGACGCCGGCGCAATTGAGCGACCTGCTGCCGCAAGAGATCGAGCGCTACAGAAAAGCGGCGAAAGCCTCGGGCATCGCGTCACAATAACAAGCAACCTGTTTCAAGGTCCGTCCGCGGGCGTGATTTCAGCGCCCACGCGCTCAACGATCAGGCGGTAGTGTTCGGGCCGCCGGTGTGCCGCGAAGTTGAACATCGTGCGCTTCAAATCGGCTGCCAGATCGATGTCAGCATTGAAGCAAATCACCTCGTCTTCTTCCGTGACTGTTTTTGTCGCGATCTCGCCCGTGGGCGCCACGATCAGCGAGTGCCCGAACATCCGGTTGCCGTCCTCGAAGCCGCATTTCGCCGTTTCGACCAGCCACGTCGCGTTCTGAAAAGCCATGGCCTGCGCCATGATCAGATGATGATGTACACGCAGCGCCGGCGGTTCCGGATAGCTCAGGTTCTCACTCGGCGTGTTAAAGCCCAATGCCACCACCTCGGCCCCTTGCAGCGCCAGCACGCGAAATGCCTCGGGCCAGCGCCGGTCGTTGCAGATCAACATGCCGGTGATGGTATTCATGAAACGCCACACGCGAAACCCGAGGTCGCCCACCTCGAAGTATTTTTTTTCGAGATGCTGGAACGCGGCTTCCGGCTTGTGCTCGGCGTGGCCGGGTAAATGTATCTTGCGGTATTTCCCCGCGATGGTGCCATCCGGCCCGACGAGGATCGCCGTGTTAAAGCGGCGCGTGCGACTGCCTTCCTGAAGCAGTTCCGCATAGCCGATATAAAAACCCATGCCGAGTTTTTTCGCCTCGTCGAACAGCGGCTGCGTTTCGGCGGAAGGCATGGTGTGTTCAAAAAATTTGCGGTCAACCTCGGCGGGGTCGTCGTACCAATAACGCGGAAAAAATGTCGTGAACGCGAGTTCGGGAAATACCACGAACCTGGCACCCATGCCATGCGCCTCGCGCAGCAGGTTCACCAGCCGCTTTGTCGCGGAGGTTCGTGTGTCGGAGAGGTTGAGCGGCCCCAGTTGTGCCGCCGCGATTCGCAAGTGTCGGGACATAAGCGCCTTGGTGTGGTGAGAGTTTGAAGCCGGCTATCGCGGCCGCTCAAGCGCCGGCAACTGGCGCGAGAACAATCTGCGTCCGCGCTTGAACCCCGCGAGCGGCAATGCACATTTCGCGATCACGTCGTAGGGCGACGCTT
The DNA here is from genome assembly GCA_945901405.1 of Bordetella parapertussis. Classification (GTDB taxonomy): domain Bacteria; phylum Pseudomonadota; class Gammaproteobacteria; order Burkholderiales; family SG8-41; genus CAMDLH01. The sequence goes on from CAMDLH010000023.1 coordinate 24,314, forward strand.
CGCCCCACACCACGAGATCCGCCGCCTTGCCCACGGCGATGCCGTAATTTTCCAGCCGCATCAATTTGGCCGCGCGCTCGGTGATCATTTCAAAACACACACCCAAATCCTTGGGCCCGTAACGCTGCACGATGTTGGCGTAGAGATTGACGATGCGCGTGAGCGAGCAATCGCCATAGGGCGTAAACGCGTTCAGCACGTTGTTGGTGGAGATCGTGCAGTTGGCTCCGTTTTCGATTAGCGTGTTGGCGTCGGTGACGCCGCGAATCACGCTGTGCTCCATGTGCCGTCCGGCGTTGAAGATGTCGGTGGCGGGCAACACCGCCAGCGACACGCCCGACTGCCCAAGCCGCTTGCCGATGGCCGCCTGTTCCTTGACCGGCATGCATGAGAATTTCGAGCCATGGCCGAACGCGACGCGTCCCTGCCAGCCGATTTTGTCGGTGATCTCGCACACCTGCGGGTAATCCAGTTCAGTGGTGTCGTAGCCGCCATCCAGATGGAAATCCACGTCCGCGTTGTATTGTTGCGCCAACTCGAAAACCCGGCGGATTTGCGCGGGGCCGTCCTTGTCATAACGAATGCCGCCGCCGATGACCGGCGCGCCGCGATTCATGCAATGCACCAGGTTTTCATCCGCACCGGGCACGTCCGTCCAGCCTTCCTGCAAAAAAACGCAGGGTTGAATGTCGATGGCCCAGGCGTAGTCCTTGCGCAGTTGCTCCACCGCTTCAAAGCCGAGCAGCCCCACGTTCGGATCGACCTCGATCTGAGTGCGCATGTGGGTGACACCATGCAGCAGACATTGTTCGATGGTCGCCGAGGCGCGCGCGTAAATATCTTCCGGCGTGAACGTATGCTTGACCGAAGCGGTGCGCTCCATGTGATCGCGCGCCATGCGGTTGGGCTGGTAGGGCACGCGGTCGATCATCATCGCCTTGTCGAGGTGAAAGTGGCTCTCGACGAGGCCGGGTGAAACCAGCTTGTCGCCGGCATCGTGTTCCGGGCCTTCGGCCGCAAGGCGAGGTTCGATTGCCGCGATGACGCCGTTGCGCACGCCGATATCTACTGTTGAATCGCCGGGGCCGGCGCCCGCAAGCCGGGCGCGCCGAATGATCAGATCCATTGCCATTGGGTACCTTTTGCTTTTTGGTTGTTTGATCGACGTGACTGTTTGTGCCGAGTGTAGCGCAGCGAAGTTGCGCGGGAAACGGATTATTTCAATTGCGTGATATTGCAAAAAACATAATAAAAACAATTAGTTACATTCATATCGTTTTGACGTGTGTTACTGGCACGTGCGATACTTGGCACCGTTATCAACGAGGAACAAATGACGCAAGAGATCAAACACGAATTCGATGTGGTTGTCGTCGGCTGTGGTGTCGCGGGCTTGAGCGCGGCGGTGGCTGCGACCGAAGCCGGCGCAAAAGTCGCGGTGCTCGAACGCAGCACCTACGACGAGCGCGGCGGCAACACGCGCTACACCACCGCCGCCATCCGCATGAAAAACGATGAAGCGGTGTCGGATGATTTTCTGGATGTGTTCGCCAACAACAGCGGTTACCACGTGCAGCCGGATTTCATCGAGGCCACTGTGCAGGATCGAGCCAGCTGGCCGGCGCAGGTGCGCGCAGCGTCGTTCACTGACCCGGATTTGATTTCGTTTTTTGCGGACGAAGCGCCGCCGGCCATCGCATGGCTGAAGGCGCATGGCGTCAAATTCGGCGGCATTGGTTTTTATGGCCTTACGCCGCGTGCCTCACCGCGCATTGCCATCAGCGGCGGCGGCCTGCATCTGGTGGAAGTTATGACTGCGCATGCCGAGAAAATCGGTGTGACGTTTTTCTACGAGACCACCGCGCAAAGCCTGGCGCAGAACGCGCACGGCGACGTGTGCGGCCTGCGCGTGATGTCACGCGCGCAAGGCACGCAAGAGTTCGCGTGCGGCGCGGTCATCCTTGCCTGCGGCGGCTTCGAAGGCAATGCCGAGATGGTGGTGCGCTACATCGGCGCCAAGGGGCGCTATCTGCGGCCCGTGGCGCGCGGCGGCTACTACAACAAGGGCGAGGGCATCAGCATGGCGCTCGCCATCGGCGCGGCACCGGCAGGCGACTTTGCCGAATACCACACCCAGCCCATCGACCCGCGCTCGCCCGGCACCGAACCCATCGTGATGATTTATCCGTATGGCGTGTTGCTCAACACCGAGGGCAAGCGCTTCATAGACGAAGCGCCGGGGCCAATCGACGCGAGCTACGAAGACACCACGCGCATCATTGCCGCGCAAACCAGAGGCATCGCGTTTTGCATCCTCGACGACAAAATCAACGCGATTGAGAACTGGCAACGTTGCGTGCGCTCCACCGAGCCGCCAGAGAGTGCGCCCGATGTGCAAACGCTCGCGCGCAAGCTGGGTTTCGACGGCACGGCGGCGGAGCGCAGCATCGCCGAATACAACCGTGCTTGCCGTACGGGCGCGTTCAACCCTTTCGTGCTCGACGGGTTGACGACCGAAGGTCTCACGCCCGCCAAATCCAACTACGCCGTTCCGCTGGACAAGCCGCCGTTTCATGCCTACCCGATTATTTCTTCCAACACCTTTACGTTTGGCGGGCTTAAGGTCAATACGGATTGTCAGGTGTTGAATGCAGACGGTGATGCGATGCGTGGGTTGTATGCAGCGGGCGAGACCGTGGGGATTTATTATGGGAAGTATCCGGGGGCTACTTCGGTGCTGCGGGGGGCGGTGTTTGGGCGGAGGGCGGGGGAGCGGGCGGGGTTGTTGAAAAGCCATATAGCTATAGAGCGCACAGAGAGTGCATAGAGCGATTTGTGGCGTGTGTAAAAGCGGATTGACGTTCGAGTGGCGAGGGCAGGGGCTACACTCTCGCTTGTTCTGGAATGTCGTACGGATCGCAGGAATTTTTATAAAGCGGTATGCTGTATAAATCAAGTTGAGATATTGGTATTGTAAAAAGGAATCGCCATGCCAGTTCCAGACTTTCAAACTATTATGCTTCCTCTGCTGAGATTTGCTGCTGACGGCATTGAACATTCAATGTCCGATGCCCGCGAAGAGCTAGCCGAAGAATTCGCTTTGACGCCCGAGGAGCGCGCGGAGTTACTGCCAAGTGGCCGAGTGCGTCGATTTGACAATCGCGTCGCGTGGGCCAAGGTCTACTTGACGCGAGGTGGGTTGCTGATCTCGGAGCGACGTGCGCACTTTGCAATAGCGCCGCGTGGACGTGAAGTGCTTGTAACGCCACCCGCTCGAATTGATATTTCATTTCTCGAACAATTTCCGGAGTTTCGTGAATTTCGTGCTCGTTCAACGGCAGATGGCGACACCACGCCTGAAATGCCTTCCGGTGTAACTGAATCGCCGGAAACGCCCGAGGAAAGTCTGGAGAGGGCATACAGAAGCATTCAGAATGAGCTCATTCTAGAAGTTCTTTCTCGCGTAAAGACTGCCTCGCCATCGTTTTTTTGAAAGCCTCGTTGTCGATTTGCTTCTAAAAATGGGTTACGGTCGCAGGATGGCGGAAGCGGGTCGAGTTGTTGGTGGTGTTGGCGACGAGGGAATCGACGGAATTATCAGCGAAGACAAACTTGGCTTGGACAATATTTACATTCAGGCAAAGCGTTGGGATGGATCGGTTGGTCGACCGGAGTTACAAAAGTTTGTTGGAGCTCTCCACGGAAAGCGTGCTCGAAAGGGAGTTTTTATCACGACTGGCACTTTCACTGCAGACGCCCGCGATTATGTGTCACAAATTGATCCACGCGTTGTACTTATTGACGGGCGGCAACTTGCCGCATACATGGTTGAGTACGGTCTTGGCGTGACGACACGAACTGCTTATGAGCTTCTCAACCCCCGCTTCGCGGGGGCAGGCGTTCCTTTAAGAAACAAAGGGTTAGACGTTTTGTTTCTCAGGAGCTCAAGCGAATTGACTCAGATTATTTTGTTGAAGAGTAGCAGGCGTAGGTCGGGGAACAGCAAGCGTAGCCCGGAATACGTTACGCTTCTTCCAGGCTACAAATAAACCAAACATGCAACTCACCAACCGAGTAGCGCTCATCACCGGCTCCGCTGGCGGCATCGGTAGCGCGGTGTCCCGCGAGCTGGCCTCGCAAGGCGCTGCGCTGTGTCTGGTCGATCTGGCGTCCACCGCAACACTTGCAGCGGAACTGCGCGCGGCGGGGCATCAGGTGACGGAAATTGCCGCAGACGTGACAAAACGTACGAATATCACCGAAGCGGTGCGTGCAACGTGCGCAACGCTGGGCCGTCTGGACATCCTCGTCAATGTCGCCGGCACGGTGTCACTGGGTGCCGCAGCGGATATCAGCGAGGCGGAGTGGGATCGGGTGCTGGCGGTGAATCTCAAGGGCACGTTTCTCGCGTGTCAGGCGGCGATGGCGCCTATGCGTGCGCAGCATTACGGGCGCATCATCAACATCGGTTCGGTGCTCGGCAAGAACGGCGGTAATCCGCGCCCGTGGATCGACCCCGCCGAACAAAAGAACGCCGCCAACGCGGCCTATGGGGCGTCCAAGGCCGGCGTGCACGCGCTGACACTTTATCTGGCCAAGGAGCTTGCCGCCGACGGCATCACGGTGAATGCCGTGGCGCCGGGGCCGGTGGCATCATTGATGACGACGAATTTCCCCGAGGCGCTGCGCCGCTTGATCCCTGCGGGCCGCATGGGTGCGAACACTGATGTTGCGGCGGCTGTGGCGTTTTTGGCGAGCGAGCGCAGTGGGTTTATTACCGGCGAGATTCTAGATGTGAATGGCGGGATGTGGTGTGACTAGCCGGGCAAACGTTTTTTAATCTTTCGCGCGTACAAACACCGCCTCATGCACTGCCGTCCTCGTCGGCGAGGAACTGCATGAAGTCTTCAAGCGACGTGCCCCATTGCTGGATGCACATGACGAGATTGCGCTCTGAAACGCCGAGCGCGATGATGTCGTGCTGCAACTCGTAACAATCCTGCGCGGCGAAAGCCGCTGCAAAGCGGAACTGCGCGTTATAGGCATTCGCTACCTCGGCGCTGGGGGCGTCGTTGCGGACCCAGGCGACGAAACGCAGGGCGCCGAATTCGTTTTTCTCATGGCCTTCGTTCGGATAGAACTGGATGGCGTAGAGCGTATCCGCGCTCTCGCACTGGAGCGTGCGCCGGCCGGATTCGTTGTCGCGGATTTCAGCCGCGTGTCCGGCCGCCAGCGCTGCCTGCATCACGTCCTCGATGGACACGGTTTCGTAGACAGCCGCATTGCTTTTCATGGTGTCGTGCTCTGGTTAAGAAAGCATTCAGGATACTCGCGCGCAAAATTCATTGCGGCAAGCGCCGCTGCGAGAGGGTGAGCTAATCCGCCGTGATATTCACTTCCTTCGCCAGCGTCAGCCACTTAACGGTTTCATCCTTCAGATATTTGTCGAACGCCCTGGGCGAGGTGCCCGCCGGGCCGCCGCCCTGTAACGCGAGCTTGGCGATGACTTCGGGCTCGGCGACGATTTCCGCCACCGCGCGCGAGACTTTTTCGATGATCGCGGGCGGGGTTTTCGCGGGGGCGAGTATGCCTTGCCACAGATCGATCTGCACTTTGGGATAGCCCAGTTCGCCAATGGTGGCCACTTCGGGCGCGAGGGCGCTGCGTTTTTCGGTGGTGACGGCGAGCGCGTGCAAGCGTCCGGCCTTGGCGTGCGGATAAACGCCAAGCAGATTCGTGATGGTGATTTGTATTTGCCCCGACACCAGATCGACGGCAATCGGCCCGGTGCCCTTGTACGGCACATGCATGAAATCGAGCTTGGCCTCGCGTTTCAACAATTCCATCGCCAGGTGCTGGATACTGGCGAGTCCGCCAGAGCCGTAGTTGATCTGGCCGGGCCTCGCACGCGCATAGGCGATGAAATCCTTGAGTGAACGCGCGGGTACGCCCGCGTGCGAGGCGAGCATCAGCGTGCCGGTGGCGATCTGGCTCACCGCGGCAAAATCCTTCGCGGCGTCGATGCGCGCATGGCGTGACAACAGCGCCGAGGTGAGGTGGCCGAGGTTGAACACCACGAAGGTGTAGCCGTCGGGCGCCGCGCGCGCGGTGAGTTCAAGCGCGATGTTGCCGGTGGCGCCGGTGCGGTTGTCGGTGATCACCGGCTGGCCGAATTTTTCGGTGAGCCGCGCACCGACGAGCCGGGCGGCGAAGTCGGTGCCGCCGCCGGGCGCGACGCCCACCAGAAAGCGGATGGGTTTTGACGGGTAGCCTGCGGGCTGCGCCATGGCCGCATCGTGGCAAGTGAACAGCATCGTAACGCTGACCAACAAGCCGCAAAGATGGCTTATCGATTTTTTCATGATTCGCGATAAACCAAGCCCGTTCGCCCTGAGCGTGTCGAAGGGCATATCGTGTGACAGGGCTTCGACAAGCCCAGCCCGAACGGAGTTATTAAATAGTGAAAGTTCAAAAAATTTCATTAGTGTCTCGTACAATAATCGACGCAGTATATCGAATAACCATAGAATCCGGCCATAGACCTGGACGAGGGGAACAAATGAATTCACCAGTTGATGGGAGAACAGCATGCAATGGTCGGCATTCAAAACGCTCGTTGCGGCGTTGGGAGTTATCGCCATGAGCACAAACACCGCGCACAGCGCGGAACTTGTTGTCATCAGCACGATTTCCGCGAAGGAAGCGTTGATCGAACTGGTGCCGGAGTTCGAGCACGCGAGCGGGCACAAGGTCAACATCACCTATGGCGGCGGCTCGGTTTTGTCGAAGCAGATACTCGGCGGCACGCTAGCCGATATTTTCATCGGGCCGGAGGAGTTTTCCGTGCCGCTGGCGAAAGCCGGCAAGCTTCTGGGGGAGAGCCGCACCGCGTTCGCGCGCTCCACCACCGGGCTTGCGGTGCGCGCGGGCGTGCCCAAGCCGGATATCAGCACGCCCGATAAATTGAAAAGTGTGTTGCTCGCCGCCAAGGCGGTGTCGTATAGCGCGGGTGCGAGCGGCATGCATTTTGCCAATGTGATCGAGCGCCTGGGCATTGCCGATGCCATCAATGCGAAGAAAGTCAGCCCAAAGCCGGGCGAGCTGGTGGGCGCGGTGGTGGCGCGCGGCGATGCCGATATCGCCGTGCAGCAGATCAGCGAATTGCTGCCGGTGCCCGGCATCCAGATTCTTGATCCGCTGCCGGCGGAGTTGCAGCAAACCATCGTCTACGGCGCTTCGGTGTTTCCCCGGTCGGCGCAACGCGCGGCGGGACAGGCGTTCGTGAATTTTTTGCGCTCGGACGCGGCACGTGTAGTGTTGCGCCACAAAGGGCTGGAGCCCGAATAATCAACAAAGGAAAGTCCGATGATTTACATGGTCGATCACGTTTTTGGAAACCCGCAAACCGAACCCGCATGGCATGCATGGTATACGGGTTATCTGCAAAAACTGTTGAGCGTGCCGGGCTTCGGCAGCGCGCAGCGCTTCAAGGCGATGGATGAAACGCCGTCGCGGTTTCTGGCGATGTATTCGGTGGAATCTGCCGCGGTTTATGAGAGCCAGGGCTACAAGAACATCGGCGGCGGCGGCAGCCAAAGCGCCGCCTTTCATGGCGACTACCGGCTGTGGACACGCAATCTGTTCGAGGGTGCGCAGGATGTGCCGGTCGTGAATGACGGGCAGTGCGTGTATGCGCTCGACAGCGACAGCCCCGCGCGCACGCTGCCTTTGCCGCAACCGGCGCTGTGGCTGAAATCAGTGGGCTTGCATCAAACCACGAGCTATCGCGCGATTGTCGTTCTTGATGCGGCTGCGCTCGATGCAGCGAAGGCGGCAACAAAAGGGGAGGGGCGCTTTTATGCGCCCTACACGCCGCGTCTTGTGAAGCCGTAGCTGAAGGTCTTGCCGGGTTAACCCGGCGCGTGATCCTGACGCCAGGCGAAGGTGATGTGCCAGTTGTCGCCTGAACCCTCAAGGCAAACCGCGGTGCCGTTGCCGGGCTTGAACTCGACGACCTTGCGCTTCTCGTCGCCGCACACCAGCTTCGACGCTGTGCGCAACAGATAATCGACGTGGCCGCACATCATGATGTCGCCCTTGGTCGCGGCGATTTCGGCGATGAACGGCGCAACCGGATCATCGGTGTTGATCTGGTAAGCGGTCTTTGCGGTTTTGCCGGCGAGTCCCATCTTGGCGGCGATGCGCTCGGCGGTGTCTATGGTCCATTGTTTTTCGCTGTGCAGGATGCGCACGGGGGCCACGCCCAGCGCGCTGAATCGCGCGCCTAGCCTGTCACATTCCGCCTGGCCTTTTGGGCTGATGTGGCGTTGCGGATCTTTTTCCGCCGGCATCGCGTCGGCGTGATGCACCAGATAAACTTTCATGATTTTGTGTTTCCCTTTTTCGTTTGTGAATATTTCATTTGCCGCGATTAGCAATACCGCGAACGGGGCGGCAGGTCAATGGGGCGTCGCCACGATGCGTGAGTTTCTCGCGGCAACTTTTGAAGGCAGGCCGTGGCGCAACGCCAAAAAGCCGCGCATGCGATACTTATCACGGTAAACCACGGAGGAACGACCAATGCCACTTGCGCAGCTCTACATTGGCCCTGGCCGCAGCGACGCTGTAAAGCAGCAACTGATCGAAAACGTGACCAAAGCCATGAAGGACGCATTGGGCGACTTGACGCAGCCGGTTTGGGTGATCGTCAACGAAGTACCGCTCACCCAGTGGGGCGTGGATGGCGTGCCGGTGAAGCCCGCGAATGCAGATGGCTGAACTCACGCTTCCCCATGTGGTGATCCTCGGTTGCGGCTTTGGCGGGCTCGAGGCCGCGAAGGCGCTCGCGCGTGCGCCGGTGCGCGTTACCGTTATTGACCGCTGCAATCATCATTTGTTCCAGCCGCTGTTGTATCAGGTGGCCACTGCCGGTTTGTCGGCGCCGTCGATTGCCGCGCCGATACGGCATATCTTTCGCAAGCAGCGCAATCTTACGGTGCTGATGGGCGAGGCGGGCGGCATTGATGTTGCGCGGCGCGAGGTGTTGCTCAACGATGGCGCGCAAATCAGCTATGACTATTTGATTGTCGCCACGGGGGCCACGCACAGTTATTTCGGCAACGATGCGTGGGCGGTGCACGCGCCGGGGCTTAAAACGTTGGAGGACGCGTTCGAGATTCGCAAGCGCATCCTGCTTGCGTTCGAGCACGCCGAGCGCGAGGAAAGTGCCGAGGCGCGCCGTGCGTGGCTCACGTTCGTGGTGATCGGTGCGGGCGCCACCGGCGTGGAGCTTGCGGGCACACTGGCCGAGATCGCGCGTCACACATTGACGGATGAATTCCGCCGCTTCGATTCGCACACGGCGCGCGTGTTGCTGCTCGAAGGCAGCGAGCGCGTGCTGGGTGCATTCCCCGAAACACTGTCGCAAAAAGCGCGGCTGCAACTTGAACGGCTTGGTGTCGAGGTGCGCACCGGCGCGCGCGTCACCGGCGTGGATGCAAGCGGCGTGCAGATTGTCGAATCCGCCGCAACAACGCGCATCGAATCGCGCACGGTGATGTGGGCGGCGGGGGTTGCGGCTTCTCCGCTGGGGCGCACGCTCGGCGCGCCGCTCGATCGCGCGGGGCGCGTGGCGGTCGAGGCGGATTTGTCGCTCGCGGGCCACGCGGAAATATCCGTGATCGGCGATCTCGCGCAAGCCAGGAGCGACGGCAAGCCCGTGCCCGGCGTCAGCCCCGCGGCGAAGCAGATGGGCAAATGCGCGGCGGCGAACATCATTGCGCGGCTCGCGGGCAAGCCTACGAATGCGTTTCGCTACATTGATTACGGCTCGCTGGCGACAATAGGGCGCAAGGCAGCGGTCGCGCTGTTGGGCAAAGTTCAGTTGTGGGGATTTCCTGCGTGGCTGGTGTGGCTGTTCGCGCACGTTTATTTTTTGATCGGCTTTCGCAACCGCATCGTGGTGATGGTCGATTGGGCGTGGGCGTACTTTTCACTGCAGCGCTACGCGCGCATCGTGATCAGCGCGTGGAAGAGCAGGGCATAAGCAAGCATAATTGGAAGGTCAAATGCCTTGACACGGATTTACGCAGATAAGCGCGGATTAACCCTGAAACTCATCTGCAAAAATTTGCGTTAATCTGTGTCAAATGTTTGGGGTTCAAAATCAACGTCAACACCTTTGACACAAATTAGCGCAGATGAACGCGGATTAACTCCGATACTCATCCGTGAAAATCTGCGTTAACCTGTGTCGAAAAAGGTTTGTCTAAAAATGGAGAAGCAAATGAATCTCGCACAACAACTCGCGCAGCGCATCGTCGCGGTGCACGCGGACAACATTCCAGCGGAGGCGATGCAGTTAGCGCGCGTGGCCGTGATGGACACGCTGGGCGTCACCTTCGCCGGCTGCAAGGACGAAGCGCCCGCGAAACTTGCCGAGGTAATCGACGCCGCCGATGTGCCGGGCCACGCGCTGGTGTTCGGCACCGCCACGCGCACGCGCCCGCTGGATGCGGCGCTGCTCAATGGCGTGGCCTCGCATGTGCTTGACTTTGACGACACCGCGACGAATTTCGGCGGACATATTTCGGCGGTGATGGTGCCCGCGTTGATCGCGGCTGCCGAGTCGGTCGATTTGGTTAGCGCCAGCGGCAGGGATTTGCTGGTCGCGTATGTCGCCGGTTACGAGGCGGGCACCAAGATCGGCCGCGCGGTGAATCCGCTGCATTCCGAGAAGGGCTGGCACCCGACTTCAACACTGGGCATCTTCGCGGTGGCGGCGGCGTGCTCGCGTTTGCTGGGGCTTGATGCGGAGCAGACCGCGACCGCGCTGGCGATCAGCACTTCGCTCGCGGCGGGCAACAAATCGAACTTTGGCACCATGACCAAATCGCTGCATGTCGGCCAGTGTGCACGCGGCGGGCTGATGGCGGCGTTGCTCGCGCGCAAGGGCTTCACCGGCAACCGCGAGGCGTTCACGCACAAACAGGGGTTTTTTAATCTGTTCAACGGCGCGGGTAACTTTCACGCCGAGCGCATCATTGATACGTGGAACGCGCCGCTGGATATTCTCGATCCGGGCACGTCGTTCAAACTTTATCCGTGTTGCTACAGTACGCATGCGCCAGTCGAAGCGGCGCTGAATCTCGTGCGCGAGCATGGCCGCTTCGAGGCGGCGAACATCGAGCGCATCGAGTCGTGGACGGCGGCGGCGCGTCTCGCGCATACCGACCGCGCCGATCCGCGAACGGGGCTGGAGGCGAAATTCAGCGTGCAGTACTGCGTGGCGCGCGCGCTGATCGACGGCAAGGTGTCGCTGAAACATTTCGAGAACGAGGCGTGGCGCGAGCCGGTGATGCGCGATGTGTTGCCGCGCGTGCGCGCGACGCCGCACTTCGACGGGCAGTTTCCGCCGGATTGGCGTTTTGCCGCCGAGGTGAAAGTGACGCTGAAAAACGGCAAGAGCGTTTCAGCGCGCGTCGAAAAACCGTTGGGCCGCACCGCGAAGAATCCGATTCCGCCGGCGCAATTGCGCGCCAAGTTCGAGGACTGCGCGGCGCATGTGTTGGCGCCGCATCAGGTCGCCGCCGTGGCGCGCGCGCTGGATAATTTTGAATCGATTACATCGATACGCGAATTCACACGCTTGCTTGAAGTGCAAACCGCTCCCGGATCGCAACGCAAATCCGCATAATCGCGATATAACTGTAAGTAATTGTTTTTTAAACAGTATTTTATGAAAAGCATCAAGGCGCTATTGATCACGTTGACGTGCGCGTGCGCGAGTCACGCGATGGCGCAGGATGTTTTCCCGAACAAGTTCATACGCATCGTTACTTCGGCCGCGGGCAGCAATAACGATTGGGGCGCTCGGCTCGTCGCGCAGGATTTGACCGCGCGGCTGGGGCAGCAGGTCATCGTTGAAAATCGCGGCAGCATCGGCGTTGAAGTGGTGACACGATCACCGCCCGACGGCCACACGATACTTTTTTACGGCTCGATCGCGTGGTTGCAACCGTATCTCACGCAGGTGTCGTGGGACCCGATACGCGATCTGTCGCCCATCACCATCGCGATGACTTCGCCGCAGGTGGTGGTGGTGCATCCGTCGTTGCCGGTGAAATCGATCAAGGAATTGATCGCGCTCGGCAAGGCGCAGCCGGGGCAGCTTAATTACGGTGCGGGCGGCGCGGGTGCCTCACCGCATCTGGCGGCGGAGTTGTTCAAATACATGGCGGGTGTGAACATCGTGCGCATCAATTACAAGGGTACGGGACCTGCGATGGTGGGCCTGCTCGCGGGCGAGGTGCACATGATGTTTCCGGGACTGGGCTCCATAGTGCCGCACATGAACGCGGGCAAGGTGCGCGCGCTGGCGGTGACCACGCCCAAGCGCACGCGGCTCGCCCCCGATCTGCCGCCGGTGGGCGAATTCGTCAAGGGATATGCCTCTGAATCCGTGATCGGATTTTTTGCTCCGGCGAAAACGTCCGCCGCGATCATCAATCGTCTGAATCGCGAGATCAATGATGTTATGAAAACCACCGATCAAAAGCGCCTTGCCGCCTCTGGCGTCGAAGCCGCCGCAACCACGCCCGAGGAATTCGCGCAATTCGTCAAAGCGGAAATGGCGCGCATGCTGCCGGTGATCAAGGGCGCGGGCTTCAGCAATTGAGCGCCAGCGAACTCGCCGAACTGTTCAAGAGCAACCGCAAGTGGGCGCGCAGCGTGCGCGAGGAAGACCCCGAGTTCTTCAATAAACTCACCAAGCAGCAGGCGCCGCGGATATTGTGGATCGGCTGTTCCGACAGCCGCGTGCCGGCGAACACCGTTGCCGGTTTGATGCCGGGCGAGATTTTCGTGCATCGCAACGTCGCCAATGTCGTGGTGCACAGCGATCTGAATTGCCTGTCGGTGTTGCAGTTCGCGGTGGACGTGCTGCACGTGCGCCACGTGATCGTGTGCGAGACCGCCATCGTGCATGATGCATGGGAGCGCAATCAGCCGCTGTCGGTGCACGGCTGGATCTACGGCATACAGGATGGCATCCTGCACGGTCTTGAAACCACGGTCCGGCATCGCAGCGAAATGGCGGCGCGGTATGATTCGGCTCTCGCCGGGCTTGGACGTAGGACCGCGTTCTGACGCTGAGTCGCAGGTAACGCAGCGTTTGAGTTATACGATAAATAGTCAATTAAAACAATTACTTACATAATTATAGGAAATCAGCTTGAACATACTGCACAACCGCATTGCCCTGCACACCTGGACGCTCGACACCACGCCGCTGGCGGATGCGCTGCGCATCGCGCGCGAGGCGGGCTACAACGGCGTTGAGTTGCGACACGTTGATTTCATGCGTTGCCGCAAGGCCGGCATGAGCGAGGAGGCGATGGTGAAGCTGGTGCGCGACGCCAACATCAAGGTGGCGGTGATCGGCACCGAAAGTGGCGTGCTGTTTGAAACCGGCGACGAGTTAAAACGTCTGCTCGATTCGCTGCGCTACATCTGTGCCAAGTGCACGGCGCTCGATTGCGATGTGATCATGGTGTCGCCGGGGCAAAACGCGCCGGGCGGCATGACATTGGCGAAGGCCAACCTCAAAACGTGCGCCGAGATTTGCGCCGAACACGGCATCAAGCTCGCACTCGAATTCAACTCGCGCCACCCGGTGATACGCACGCTGGAGAACGGCATGGAACTCATCAACGCGGTGAACATGAAAAACTGCGGCCTGCTGCTCGACACCTACCATCTGCATTGCAGCGGCGGCAACGCGGCGACATTCAAGAACGTTCCGGTGGATCAAATCATCACCTTTCAATTCAGCGACGCGCCGCCGGGGCCGCCCTCGGATACGCGCCAGCCGGTTGATCGTTTGCCGCCGGGCAAGGGTGTTGCGCCGTTCGTGGAGATTTTCAAAAACCTGATGGCGATGGGTTATCAGGGCCATATGAGTTACGAAGCGCCGAACCCGGCGCAGTGGAGCCGTGCGCCCGATGTGGTGGCGCGCGAAGGCGTGACGCTGGTGCGCGAATTACTGGCAAAAGCGGAGAACGCCGCGGGTTGATTTTCGGGACAAGGAAAGGGCCGCCACGATACACGGCAAGTTAATAAATCCGAAACCAGGGAGAGTGCCATGCCAAGAACAAAGGTGTCCGTCCCGGATGTGGCTGAAGCCGCACCCGGCCTGTGGTCGAACGCCATACGCGCCGGCGACATGCTGTTTATCTCCGGCCAGGTGGCGCGTCCCTTTGAAGGCGGCGCCGGGATCGTCGGGAAGGATGAGTACGAACAGACCAGGCAAATATTTTCACGCATTGACCGCATCGTCAAAGCGGCCGGCGGTACCATGGACGATTTGGTAAAGATGACCATCTACGTAGTCAATATCGCGAAGAATACCGATGTGTGGCGCGCACGCCGCGAGTTCTTCAGCGGAGATTTTCCTGCTTCCACGCTAGTAGAAGTGCGATCCCTCGCGAAGCCGGAAGTGCTGGTGGAGATAGAAACCGTCGCCTATTTGGGTAAGCGTTAGCTTCGGGACCGGTTAGCCGAGATCCGGCGCAACCCGTTGCAATTCGGACTACCCGCGGACTGATCGATTTTGCCTGAACGCTTCCATCGGCAGCACGCAGATCCGGCGTCTCTCTTTTGCGACCCCATCGCAGTGGTAGCGGAGCGATTCGACACTCGCCTCGGCAAAGAACCCCAAACGCGTGCGCTGAAGTACGACCTCCTGTCCGTTTCTTGAATGACGCACCAGCACAAGCTCGCCACCAAAAACGAAATAAAGACACTCAGGATGGTCACGCAACGCAATGAACGGAGATCGCCATGATTCTCTTATCAAATTCACGGAGATACCAATGACTACTAAAATCATGCTTTCGATATTTACAGCGGCGCTGCTGGTTTCAACGGCACACGCGCAGCACACGTCCTACGCAGGGCAGGAAAAGCGCGAGATCAAGGCGCTGTCCGCCGGCGAGGTAAAACAATTCCTTGCCGGCGGCGGCATGGGATTTGCGCGCGCGGCTGAACTCAATAATTATCCCGGCCCCATGCACGCGCTGGAACTCGCCGATAAACTCGCGCTCACGCCGGAACAACGCGCGGCCACCGAAAAACTGATGGCCGAACACAAAACCGAGGCGCGTGCCATCGGCGCGAAATTGATCGACGCGGAACGCACGCTCGATCAACTGTTCGCAAGCGGCAAGATGGGCGAAGCTGAACTCGCGAAACAAGTGCGCCTGGTTGCCGTGTTGCAAGGCGAATTTCGCCTGTCGCACCTGGAAACACACCGGCGCCTGCGCCCGCTATTGACCGAAAAGCAGGTGCACCTCTATGCGCAATTGCGCGGCTACACCGGCGGCAATGCTCCGAGCGGCCAGCACAAGCACTAGTGTTACGACACATAAATATCGAGAGGGGCACTACCATAGTCACGGTGGCCGCCCCTCACCCCCGCCCTCCCCGCTGACGCGGGGCGAGGGAGCCGTGACGTGGAGAGGTGTGCATAGATTAGCCCTCCGGGAGAGGCTCTGGGGGTGAGGGAAGAAAGTTGCACGAACACAACTGTCACAATGTTTGGAAAGTTTCAATAATGAGTGCCAGTCTCACTCATCAACGAATGAGCGGCGCTACGCCGCCGGCGCTTTACCACTCAAGAACGGCTTTAACGCAGCCCAAATAAAATCATTCGCTGGCGTGGGGACGCCGTGTTCCCTTCCAAGCGCCCTGACTCGCCCGCCCAGCCACGGCAGTTCCAGGCGATTGCCCGCCATCAGATCGACGGCCATGGAGGGAATTACCATCGGTGGCGATGTTCGCGCGCGCGCGAGCCGCGCCTCCGCCTTCTGCGCGGGTATTGAAATGCCGGCCGCGCGCCCTGCCGCGACAACCTCGTTGAAAACGGCGGTGTAGAGTGCCCAGCAGTCATCATCCTTTTGTACCACCCCCATGGGTGACCGGAGCAGCGCGCACAGTGAGCTGTTCGCAACCAATCCGATGAATTTGTCCCACAGCAGAGCGCGGCCATCGGCGCCAATCTCGACTGAAATACCCGCTGCTCCGAATATCTCCTTCACCTTGAGCAGTCTGGCGGATTCATGGCCCTGCGCCTCGGCCACGGTGATTCCGTAATTGGGATTTCTTTGACGGATTACGCCGGGCTCCTCGATAGCGGCGTTCATTGATGCGGAGCCGTAGGCAACGTGCTCCCATCCAAGCGCTTTGGCAAGCATCTCTGGCGCATCGATACCGTTTTGTACGGGAATGACGACGGTGTTTTCGCCCAGCAGCGGCTTGAGCGTGGGCGCAATCGCTTCAACAGCCCACATCTTCGGGGTGACGATAACAACGTCACAGGCGCCAATTGCGCGCGGCTCGATCTCCGCTTGAAGTTCAACCACGAATCGGCCGCTCGGACCAATCACAGCCAGACCATTGCGCCTGATCGCGCTTAAGTGCCGTTCGGTTACCAACAGACTGACATCGGCACCGGCCCGCCGCAACACCGCGGCAAGCAGGCCTCCTACGCCACCAGCACCCACCACGCAAACTTTCATGGAAAGCCCTCTTGAAATGAAATTGCTCGTTTCTCGATCTTACGCTACGCTGACCTGCTCACCGGACGCGCAACTCCTGTACTTACCTCATTGATCTGCTATTCGCAAGCCCAACAAAAGAACATCGATAAACTTTCAACCTTAAATTGCCAGGGAACCTGATCTTGCAACCCCGCCCAGACTTAGTGCATGCGATCGATACCATCAGTTACGACGGTTTTACCGTAGCTCCGGAATATCTCGATCCGAACGGCCACATGAACGTCGGCTATTACTCGGTTTTGTTCGACAAAGCGCTCGATCTCCCATGGGACATGCTGGGCCTGGGTTATGCCGGCATCAAAACAAGTAACCGTAGTTCGTTTGCGCTGGAAACCCACGTTACTTACCAGCGCGAGTTACGCGTGGGGGATCCGATTGATTTTAATTTTCAGCTGCTGGACTTTGATGCAAAGCGCATACACTACTTCATGGCCATGCTGCACCGGCGCGAACGCTGGCTGGCGGCCACCTCCGAATCGATTTCGATTTGCATCGACATGGCGACCCGGCGCAGCACGGCCTGGCACGACGAGCAGATCGCGCGCCTGCGCTTGTTGCAACAGGCACATCAACAACGCCCGCGGCCAGCGGAGGCCGGCCGCACCATCGGCATACGCAGGAAATAAGCTCAGGTTTGGAATTTCACATCAAATATGGAAGCCCCAACATGACAGCCATCAAAGCACTCGGGCTGGATCACGTCGTGCTGAGAGTTAAGGACGTGCCGCGAGCGCGCGCCTGGTATGCGGCTGTGCTCGGCTGCAAGGTTGAACGCGTCCTGCCTTGCCTCGGGCTGACCCAACTGCGCGCGGGCGCGAGCCTGATTGATCTGGTCGACGTTAATGCGCCGGCCGGAAAATCCGGCGGCGCCCCCGCAGGCGCAAAGCGGCGCAACATGGATCATTTCTGTGTGCAGCTCGCTGAGTTTTCAGAGAAGAAGATCGTCGCTCACCTCAAACGCAAA
Organism: Bordetella parapertussis; assembly: GCA_945901405.1. GTDB lineage: Bacteria > Pseudomonadota > Gammaproteobacteria > Burkholderiales > SG8-41 > CAMDLH01. The sequence goes on from CAMDLH010000023.1 coordinate 41,894, forward strand.
GGGATCAAACCCGGCACCGTTGGCCGGCGCTACGGTGCGCTTGGCCACGGCCCTTCAATGTATCTGACGGACCCGGACGGCAACACCGTCGAACTCAAGGGGCCACCCGACGCTGATCAAGCCGAGAAAGTGCCGGATGCGATTTGGCCAGGGCGGCAGCGTAAGAAAACGTGGTGAGGGTGATTTTCCAAGGTGCCGTGGAATGGCTACTTTTTAAGTTTGCGATGACGAATTCCGGGAAATTTTAGAGAGTTGGTTGGTTGGCGGTTGGCCAATGGCGGAATTCGCTGGCCTTGCCGCATAGCCGTCGTTCGCGCGCTCTTATGCTTGAGGGGCATCATACGGGCAAGCAGATATGGCACCCTATGTCTAAAGGCTTTTCGATGCGCTAAACGAGGGATGTATGTGCTTTTGTAGGAAGGTTGAGCGCATAGTGCTGCTGCATTTCCCAGATGGGAGTAATCGAACATGCGCTAACAGCATTGCTGGCGGAAGCGATTTGCCGACTACCGCTGTGATTGTGGCAAGTCGTCGCCGTCTCATGCTGGTAGGAGAAAACGGCCACTATGATATGACGTTTCTGTCTCTCACAAATCGGGCCAATAAGAGTAGAATGTTAGCGTGTGGAGACAATTTCGATGTCAGTGAAAATGGATCCTATTGAACAGGCAATCAGGAAAAGGTTCGCGGAGGTTGGGAGTCCCGCCGTTATCCCGCTGCAACGAAAAGGGACGTTTCGCGCTAAGCTTGTGGAGGAAGGGGTGATTGTCGATAACCTCGGTAGTCTACCCTTGCTGCCGTGGGCTGCATTTGACGAGGCTGTGCGCGTTATTGTTCGGAATGGTGGCAGAGCATTGCGAGGAAATGCGATGCAGTCACACCTCGGTGACCCCGGGCTCCCGCTCGATTCAGTGTAACGGCACGTAGCGCATTCCGTATATGGAAGGCAATCGGGCGACACTGTATTTCGTCGAATCTCACCGATGGCAGCGATTCTCCTGTGGGCGGGAATATGCCATGCCAAGCCGCGAGAACTCGTGATTGCATCTGGTAAGAAAGCCCCGCTATGACGATCCGATCGACAATTCTCGCAGCGCTACAGAAGTCTGATGGCCTTTGTGATGACTGCCTATCGGAAGTTACAGCGACTTTGCCGCGTCAATCGATCAACACTTGTTGTCGTGACTTGCATGTAAGCATGCTCCTCGGGCGTCCACGCGAAACTTGTCCGCGATGTGGCCGGATAAAATTAGTTAATCGTTTAAGCACCTCCACCACACAGCCAGGCACCGCGACAAGTGTTGTGATCACAATCCCGGAGTCCAACGGTTCTTCAAATCATCGTCCCTGGTATTGGGAAGGTAATGTTCAGGAAAAGATCATTCATTTCCTGAAATCGCTGGACTGCACCGTGCATTCGTCTTCAGATACGGCAACTCGGCAACAGGGGAAAGACATAGTCGCGGTCGAGCGCGATGGCCGTACACTGTGGGTGACCGTCAAAGGATTTCCAGAGAAAAGCAAAAACGTTCAAGCTAGGCACTGGTTCGCCGGAGCGCTCCTTGATCTTGCACGATATAAGGATGAGAATGCAAATGCATCCTTGGCTATGGGGCTGCCGCACGGATTCTCCACGTATGAGGGGTTAATAAGACGTACAGACGCCGTAAGGAAATTTCTTGGCTACTCTGTGTATTGGGTGCGCTCTGACGGAACAGTAATTTGCGATGAGCCGATCCAAGTTATTGCACGTTAACTGCACAATCGACAGCGACACTTACTCCGTGGCGTTACGTGCGCCGATTAGTGCGCATTATCGCGAACGTTGAGAAGCCGCTTCCCAATTCCACCAACTTCCGGTTAGGGTCGCGAGTGAACATTCTCTGGCATTGAATTTGCGACCTTACACTATTGGCATTTTGAAAACATTTTCATAATTGCCAGAAGCGGGCGATCAGCACAGCCCATCGGTTTCCAGAAACCTGATTTTCCGAAGTTGGTATCGAGGAGGCGGCTATCATCGCGAGAATCGTCGCCAACTTGGAGCAGAAAGACTCCGATGCGCAACGCGCCCGAGGGCCGCAAGAACGGGCCCCTCCGGTGAGGATTCGATGATGCTGGTGGTGCAAAGTAGTCTCAAGCGCCAGCGCAATTCCGGTTGCTCGACGCGAAACAGATATTTATCCTGCCTATGCGTCGAGTCGCTGGGGGGCTATGCCGTGCTCATGCTGACTGGCCCCGGGCCGTGCAGGCATTGCGCGCGCCTCGCCGCCGGGGTTGCAACACCGCGATCCCTGGCGGATCATAGACACCGCAAATGCCGCGTGTGGGAATAACCTGAACCAGGGAGGGATCATCATGACAGTCGAGTTGCGAGCGTTAGGTCCGTCGTTCGGCGCCGAGGTTAGCGGGATCGATCTCAGCCAACCGATGGATGCCGGCAGTGTGCGTACGATCTGGGATGCGATTAACCACTACGCGGTTCTGGTGTTTCGCGAGCAGCGCCTGAGCGATACGCAGTTGCGTGATTTCGCCGCTGAATTTGGCCCGCTGGAAATTGGCCGCGGGGCGCTCCAGGGCGGCAAGCGGCGCCTCGCGCTGCCGCAGATCGGAGACATCTCGAACCTGGACGAGGAGAATCGCGTCCGCGCCCTTGATGACAGGCGCCGTCTGGACAGCCTGGGCAATCGCCTGTGGCACACCGATGCGTCGTACATGCCGGTGCCGGTGGTGCTTGGCATGCTGCACGCTGTCGCGGTGCCTCCGGCATCGGCGCTGGGTGGCGGGGAGACCGAATTCGCCGACATGCGTGCCGCTTATGATGCGCTGCCGGAAACGATGAAGGCGGAAATCGACGGGCTGGTTGTGGAGCACGACATATTCTGGTCACGCGGCCAGATCGGGTTCACCGAATTTCCACCGGGAGAACGCGAAAAATATCCGCCGTCGCCGCAGCGTCTGGTGCGGCGGCATGCATACTCACGGCGCAAAACGCTTTACCTCTCCGCGCATGCATCGCACATCGTCGGCTGGCCGGTGGCCGACGGGCGTCTGCTGCTGTGGGATCTCACTGCGCACGCGACGCAGAACCGGTTCGTCTACAGCCATCGCTGGCGGGCCGGTGATGTGGTCATCTGGGACAATCGCTGCACCATGCATCGCGGCCGGGCGCACGACGAGTCGCAAGCGCGCGATTTGCGGCGTGCGACGACATTGGATACCGGCTCGACCCTCGAACAGGCGGCGTAATAGCACGATGGCACGGACGCCAGAGCGCGGAGGATGGCGATGCGCCGGTTATCGCGGCGCGGGTAGGTGCACCCAGGCGTTAGCGGTATCCTCGCGACGCCTGTTCCGCGGCGCGCACATTGCTGGTTGGATTCGGGTTGCCTTCCACGCCGACGTTGCCGGTGTTGCCGTCGAGCCAGTAGCGCCCGGGGTTGACCACCTGGCGGAACAAGGTTTGCCACTGCATTTGTTCAACGCTGTTGATGTGGCGGCCATTGAGGAATATTCCCGTGTTGCCGTTCGATGCGTTCGCGGGCGGATGGCCGTAGCCGTGGCCGGTGCGGATCTGGCCGATCGGCTCACGTCCCCAGAAACCGTACAGGCCGCTCACCGGGTCATACCAATAGCGGCCAGGTTGCACTACGGTGTTATACATGGCCTGATGCTGTTGTAATTCCCGTGGCGTCATCTCGCGGCCGTTCACGAATACGTTGGTGCGCGGAATTTCCGGCGGCGGTGCTGGTATCACGGCTGGAGCAGGAACTGGGGCCGGTGCGGCAACCGGCACGGGAGCCGGGGCGGGCGCCACTACTACTTCGGGCGCTTGCACTTTTTTCGGCGGCGCGGGCGTGGGCGTCGCTAGTGCCGCCGGTGCCGCGGGCACAGCCTTGGGCGCGTCGGGTAGCGCGACGACCGCGGGCTCGGCCTTGGGCGCGGGTTTGGCGGTATTGTCCTTGTTGCCGCTACCGACCATCAGAATCGCCGCGAGTCCCAGCATCACAAATGCCGCCGCCATGGCGCCCGCGATGATGGTCCAGGTATTCGGCGATCTTGCAGGCGGTGGCGCGGGGGCAGGTGCGATTTGTGGCGTGGGTTGCGGTGTGGGTTGCGGCGCGGGATCAACCACGACCGCCGGGGCCGCATCGTCTTGCGCGCCGCCCACCGACACTTCATACAACTCATGCTCGCGCACATGCTTGTCCTCGCGCGCGCCGATGAAGCGAAAGAGCTGGCTGTATTCCTGGGTGAGCCGCGACACCACTTCGTAGTACGAGCGGGACACGAGGATTTGATTCGACTGAGCGAACGACATCACGCGCTGCGCGACATTGATGCCGTCGCCGACGATGTTCGGATTGCCGTTCAGATCGCGCATCACCTTCACCGGCCCCAGGTTGATGCCGATGCGCACCTTCAACTCGGGTACCGCGGCCTCGGTGGCGAAATCGTTGCGGATGCTGTTGGTGACAAAAAGCGCGTCTTCCGGGTCGCCCAGAAAGCACAGCGCCGCGCCGTCGCCGGTATCCAGAATGATGCGGTCCGAATTGGCGACGTTTTCCAGGCCCTTCGCGACGATCTCGTTAAAGCGGCTCTTGATGGCGAGCTGGCGCGAAACGGGTTTTTTCGAATACTCGATGATGTCGATAAACACCACTGCGCACATGAAGGTACGGTTGCCGGGCCCTTGCGAAGAGTGTTCCATGCCTGCGAGTTTAGCGCGAATTCACCAACGGTCAGTATCCGCAAAGCGCATGGCCGAACACTTGTTTGCCATGGCGGATTTCGGTGATGCGCCCGCCGCTGACATTGTGCACGACGGCCTGGTCGGGTTCGCCGTTGTTCCAGCGCACGTGTATCGGCGCGCCGACCTGGACGGCGGTGACCGTGTAGCTGCCGCCGTCTCCGCCGCCGCTGCCGTAGCCCTGGCCGGCGGTGCCGCTAAAACTGGATTCGCTGCCGCTGCCGAAGCGCCCGCGGCCGTCAAAGGTGACGCGCGTGGTGGATGAATAGCTGCTGGAGCCGCTGGTGCTGCCGCGCCAGCCGCACATCGTGCCCTGCAGTGCAGCGTTCATTGCCCCGCCGCCGGGTGTACCAGGTGCGCCCGGCGCGCCTTGCACAGGTCCGCCCGCGCCACGCACGCAGTTGGTGCGCGTGCCGTCGGGGTTGGCGATGGCCAGTTGATTGCCGGACACCTGATAGCGGTATTGCGTGGGGAAGCCATTCACCAGAGCAGTGATGACGTTGCCTTGAACCATGTACTGCGTGGTGTCGCCGTTGAAAGTAAGCTGATTGGCATTATCGAAACTGAGCGAGGCCGCGCCTTGCGGCGTTTGACATTGCCACGCGCCGAGCAGCGCGGTCTGCTGGGCGCCTGCAGCCCCTGCGGCGAGTAATAGCGTGAATGCGAGTATGAATTTGGGCATGGCGGCCCCTCCATGAATGATCCATGGCGCATTATCCTACGCGTTTGCGCGGTTCTCAATGCCGTGCGCGGCTGGCTTCGATTTGCGCCTTGAGGTAGCGGGCAGCGAAGTCGACCTCTGCCTCGGTATTAAAGCGCCCGACGCTGATGCGCATCACGGTGTCGGCGGGTTCGGTTCCCAGCGCGGCGAGCACATGCGAGGCATGCCCGGTCTCGCAGGCGGAGGCCGACGAGATCGCCACTTCGGTCAATGCGGTCAACGGCAAGTCGCAGTTGGCGATGCCGATGTTCAGGTTGTGCGCGATGCGCTGGTCAAAATCACCGTTCAGATGCACGCCGTCAATGACGCGCAGCGCATTCCACAGTTGGTCGCGCAGCGCGCGCATGCGCGGCACTTCCGCGGTCATCTCTTCTCGCGCGAGACGGAACGCTTCGCCAATACCGGCGATTTGATGCGTGGGTAGCGTGCCCGATCGGTAGCCGCGCTCGTGCCCTCCGCCGTGGATTTGCGCATCGAGTTTCACGTGCGGCGCGCTACGAACATAGAGCGCGCCGATGCCCTTGGGGCCGTAGGTTTTGTGCGCGGTAAGCGACATCAGATCGATGGGCAAGTTCGCCAGATCGATTTCGATCTTGCCAGTGGCCTGCGCGGCATCGACATGAAAAATGACTTCGCGCTCGCGGCACAGCGCACCGAGTGCGGCAACATCGTGAATCACGCCGATCTCGTTGTTGACCAGCATGAGCGACGCGAGCACGGTGTCGCGGCGCAAGGCGGCCTCAAATATCTCTAATGAAATCAATCCCTTACGATCAGGCGTGATTGTGGTGAGCGCAAAGCCCTGCTGCTCCAGCCACTTCATCGTATCGAGCGTGGCCTTGTGTTCGGTCGCTATGGTGACGAGATGCTTGCCACGCTGCTGATTCGCGAACGCAATTCCTTTCAGTGCAAGATTGGTTGATTCGGTCGCACCCGAGGTCCACACGATTTCGTTCGGACTCGCGTTGAGCAGGGCAGCAACATGCTCGCGTGCATGCTCCACCGCGCGTGCGGCCGTTTGGCCAAACGCATGCGTGCCGCTTGCCGGGTTGCCGAACTGCTCGCGCAGATACGGCAGCATGGCATCGACCACGCGCGGATCGATGGGAGTGGTGGCGGCGTTGTCTAAGTAAATCATTTTGGAGTGAGGCGTTAGGCGTGAGGAGTTAGGCGTAGGGCATGGGTCGTGAAGTGTGTGGCGGGAAAGGTGACCGACCAAGACTCTGGGTTTTACGCCTCACGCCTCACTCCTCACTCAACTTTTATGCCCGCCGCACGAATCACCTTGCCCCACTTCGCCAGTTCATCACGCACGAGCTTGGTGAACGCCTCCGGCGTGCTGGTGGTGGGTTCGGCGCCCAGTTGCACGAAGCGTTCGCGTATATCGGGCAGCGTTTGTATGCGCGTGATTTCCTTGTGCAGGCGCGTGATGATGTCTTTCGGCACGGCGGCCTGCGTGACCAGTCCGTACCAGATGCCCATCGCCGCGCCCGGATAACCCGCTTCGGCGATGGTGAGTAGATCAGGGATAGTGGGGATGCGTTTGTCGCCGGTGGTCGCCAGCAGCTTGATCTTGCCGGCTTGCATCAAGGGCACCACCGGCGGCACGCCGGTGAACACGATGCTGATTTGCCCGCCGAGCAGATCGGTGATCGCTTCCGCATTGCCTTTGTACGGCACATGCACGATGTTGGTGTTCGACACCTGTTTGAATATTTCTCCCGCGAGATGCGGGCTGGTGCCCACGCCCGCCGAGCCGAAATTCAATTGGCCGGGACGCGCCTTCGCCAGCGCTACCAGGTCCTTCAGTGTTTTCGCCGGGATCGACGGATGCACCGCGATCACCGCGGGGCCCGTGGCGATCAGCGAGATGTAGGCGAAATCTCGAATCGGATCGAACGGCGTTTTTGGATAGAGCAGGGGATTGGTCACCGATGGCCCGGTGGCGCCGATGGTGAGCGTGTGGCCATCGGGCGCGGCCCTGGCCGCCATGTCCATGCCGATGGCGCCGCCCGCGCCCGCGCGGTTTTCGACGATCACCGGCTGGCCGAGCGCCTCGGTGAGCTTGGGCGCGATCAGCCGCGCCATGATGTCGATGGTGCTGCCGGGGCCATACATGACGATGATGCGCAGCGGCTTCGACGGATACTGCGCGGTGGCGTATGACGTGCTCGTTATCAACAGCGCGGCGAGAATAACGCGCCGCATCTCAGTGCTTGGCCTGTTGCGCCTGCTGTTCCTGTTGGAGTGCCGCGATCACACGCTGGCGTTTTTCCTCGACATCCTTGGCAAAGCCCGGATACTTTTGTTCGATGAAGCCGGTGGCAAGGCCGAGCTTTAACAGCGCCACCGCGAACACCGCCGCGAGGTCATCGAGATCGGGGCTTTTCTTTGCGAGATCCATCGCTTCCTGGGTTTCGTTATACAACTGCTGGAGCGCGTCCTTCGTCTCCTTGTCGAGCAACATCATGGACATGGTGATTCCGTTCGTGAGTAAAAATCGGATTGTAGCGCGGCACACCCGAATTGCGGCATCATGCTGAAAACCGGTTTCGAGGAAGGAGATTGCAATGCACTTTGGATTGACATTACTGGCGCTGATGCTTGCGGCGCCCGCGCTGGCGCAGGACTATCCGACGCGCCCGATACGTATCGTCGTGCCGGCGCCGCCCGGCGGCGGCACCGATATCCTCGCCCGCATCATCGCGCAAAAGCTGTTCGAGGCATGGCGCCAGCAAGTCATCGTTGACAACCGCGCGGGCGCCAGCGGCATGATCGGCAGCGAAATCGTCGCGCGTGCCGACCCTGACGGCCACACGATGCTGGTTTCCTTCACCACGCACGTCACCAATCCGAGCCTGTATCCAAAAATGCCCTACGACACCGTGCGCGATTTCGCGGCGGTGGCAATGGCCGGCGTGATTCCCAACGTGCTCGCGCTGCACCCGTCACTGCTGCCGCAATCGGTGAAGGAGTTCATCGCCTACGCCCGCGAGCGCCCCGGCAAGCTCAATTACGGCTCGGCCGGCAGCGGCAGCGCAACGCATCTCGCGACGGTACTGTTTAACGCCATGACCGGCACGAGCATGGTGCATGTGCCATACAAGGGCGCATCACCCGCGTTGAACGATTTGCTT
>CAMDLH010000024.1 GCA_945901405.1 Bordetella parapertussis
GGCACGCCGCGCGCGATCGTCAACAAGATCAGCAAGGACGTTGCGCGCGTGCTTGACATGCCCGATGTCAAGCAGCAGATGATTGCCATCGACTTCATTCCCGCGGCGACCTCGCCCGAAGAATTCGACAAAATTCTGCGCGGGCAGCTTGCGACATTCGAGGAAGTGGCGCGCTCGGCCGGGTTGAAGTAGCCGCCAGCAGCAAAAGCACGTGATGAAACTGACATTGCTGGGCGTGGTATTAGCGGTTTTTTTTGCGCAGGCGCCGCTTGCCGCGCAAGCGCAGCCCGCGCCGGGCGTATCGAAGCCAAGCGCGCAAGCCTGGCCCGTGCGGCCAGTGCGCATCATCAACGGGTTTTCCGTCGGCGGCCCGACCGATATCTCGGCGCGCATCATTGGACCAAAACTCGCGGTGCTGTGGGGACAGCCGGTCGTACTCGAAAATCGCACCGGTGCCGGCGGGTCGATAGCCTCGGTGATCACGGCGCAATCCACGCCCGACGGCTACACCATCCTGCTCACCTCCGCGTCGATAGCCATCAACGCGGTGCTGCGGCCCAACGCGGGATACGACCTGTTGCGCGATTTCGCCAGCGTGACACAGATCGGCTATTCAACCAGCGCAGTGGTGGTGTTGCCCTCACTCGGCGTCAAATCGGTCAAGGAGCTGATCGTATTGGCGAACCAACGGGCCGGCAAGATACTGTATGGCTCGGCGGGGGCGGGCAGCGGCACGCACTTCACCACCGAGCGCTTTAACATGTCCGCCGGCATCAAGGGCACGCATGTCGCGTACAAAGGGCAGTCGGAAATGGTGATCGAACTGCTTGCCGGGCGTTTGCATTACGGCGTTCCCACATTGGGACCGTCTCTGGGCATGATCAAGGACGGGCGGCTGCTGGCGCTGGCGGTGGTCACGCCGAAACGCTCGCCCTTGTTGCCGGATGTGCCCGCCATGACCGAAATCCTGCCGAATTTTCGCCGTGACGCGGCGCACATGATCATGGCGCCCGCGAAAACCCCGCGTCACATCGTCAACAAGATCAGCAGGGATGTCGCGCGCGTGCTCGACATGCCGGATGTCAAAAAGCAGATGGAAGCCATAGACTTCATACCCGCGCCCACCACGCCGGAGGAACTCGACAAGATACTGCGCGAAATGCTAGTGACGTTCGAGGAAGTGGCGCGCGCGGCGGGGTTGAAGTAGACATGATCAGCCGTGCGGTCAACTTCATCTGTGTATTGCTCGTGGCGGCGCCGCTTGCCCACGCCCAATCCTGGCCCTCACGCCCAATACGCATCATCGTCGCCACCTCGCCGCCCGGCGGCGCGGATATCGTGGCGCGCACCGTGGCGCCGGGCCTGTCGGAGCGTCTGGGCCAGCAGGTGGTGGTGGAAAACCGCGCCGGCGCGAGCACCATGATCGGGCACGAGTTCGCGGCCAAGTCGGCGCCGGATGGCTACACGTTTGCGATGGCGATCAGCACGCTGGCCACCAACCCCGCCGTGTTCAAGAAGGTGCCGTACGATGCGCTACGCGACTTTGCGCCGGTCACGCAGGCAGTGAAGCAGGCGCTGTTGCTGGTGGTGCATCCGTCGTTTCCGGCAAAGTCGGTGAAGGAATTGATCGCGATAGCCAAGCAGCAGCCGGGCGCCATCAATTATTCCTCGCCCGGCTTCGGCACCAACCCGCAGATGGGCATGGAGTTGTTTCTGCATATGAGCGGCGCGCGCCTGTATCACGTGCCGTATCGCGGCGGCGGCGAGTCGATTATCGCGGTGGTGTCGGGCCATGTGCCGGTGACGGTGGCGTCGATGCTGGGCACGATCGGGCAAGTGCGCGTGGGTCGCTTGCGCGCGCTGGGCGTGACTACCGCAACGCGTCTCGCGGGCGCGCCGGATATACCCACCATCGCCGAGGCGGGCGTGGCGGGTTACGAGTCGGCGCAGTGGTACGGCATGGTCGCGCCGGCGGCGACGCCGCGCGACATCATCACGCGCATGCACAAGGAAACCGTGGCGATACTGCGCACGCCGGAAATCACGGAGCGCCTCGCCAATGACGGCAGCCTGGTGGTGGCGGGCACACCCGAGGAATTCGGCGCATTTATTCGCAGCGAGACGCAGAAGTGGGCGAAGCTGGCGAAGGCCGCGGGGATCAAGCCGGAGTAGGGCGGTGGCAACGTTTTATCGTCGTTTCTTTTTTTCGTTACCATCCCTATTCGTAGTCAAGCGGGAACTCCAGCACCAGCGCCTCGAGCCCTTTGGAGCCCGCGGTGATTTCGAACGATTCTTCCGTCGGCTCAACCACGGCCATCGACCACGGGCCGAGATCATCGCTTCTGTGATTCATGCTGCCATTGACCACGAACACGTAATAGCCCGCCGCGCGTTTCGGGTTCGGGCCCGCCACTGTTTGCTCCGCGCCCAGGCGCAATAGTTGCGCATTCATCTCGTCGTCTATCGTGGCTGGATCCCACAGCGGTTCCCACTTTGGTTTCTCGCGGTGCCGCAGTATCGAAACGGTGGACAGTTCCAGGCGCCGCGACAGCCAGTTGCGCCGTTTGCCGGGCTTTAGCTTGTCGCGAAAATCCGGGTCCTCCAGGTACACCGGCACGGATGCGCCGGTAAACACGCGCAGCGAAATAAAACTCAAACCGTTAGGCCCCGCGGTGATCGGACCATATGCAGTGTGGCGGTCTTTGTATTGCACCATCAACGACTGGATAGGTTCGTTCTTGCGGCCCAGCGTTCCCGCGCCGGCGGGGAAAAGCTGGAACTGCGCTGTGCCATGAAAGTGCGGGCGCACCACTTCGCCGGGTTCCATGTCCACCATCAGCGCCTGCGGTCCTGGTGCCTTGCCATGAGAATATCGCGGGCCAAAAATATCCGAGCACCAGTGTTTTTTATTATTGAATTGCGGGTACTCCTTGACGTACAAGCCTTCCAGCGCCTCGGTGCCGCTCTTGACGTAAATCATATCGCTCTCCTCGCATAAAGCTTAGCACAATGGCGCAGGGCCGATGGCGCGCGCGGGGCTTGCACTACCGCGGCGCACTTTGCATACTGCCGGTTTACGCATGTTCATCCGCCGCGATGCAAGCAATGTTCGAGACGCATCGGGTAATCCTGAAACTATTTTGTCGATCGGAGCAGCGTGTGAAACCATCCTGTTTTGCGTGTTTGCCATGGGCGCGATTGCCGGGCGCCGCGCTGGCGTTGCTGGCATGCACGGCCAACACACTGGCGCAGCCGCAACAAACGTATCCGAACCGTCCGATACGCCTGCTGGTGCCGATGGCCGCTGGCGCGGGCACCGATATCGGCGCGCGTATCCTGAGTACGAAACTCGCCGAAGCGATGTTGCAGCAGGTGGTGGTCGACAACCGCGCCGGGGCGAGCGGTATCGTCGGCGCGGAACTCGCCGCGCGGGCGGCGCCGGACGGCCATACGCTGATGATCGTCACCATCAGCCATAGCGTGAGTCCGAGCCTGCACAAGAAGCTGCCCTACGACATCGTCAAGGACTTTGTGCCGGTTTCGCTGTTGATCGAGTATCCGTTCCTGCTCAACGTCCATCCGTCGTTGCCCGTGAAATCGGTGAATGATCTGATCGCCCTTGCCAGGGCAAAGCCGGCGCAAATCAACTACGCATCCAACGGCGTCGGCGGCGGTGCCTATCTTTGCGCGGAGCTATTAAAAAGCATGGCCGGCATCAAACTGACACACGTGCCGTACAAGAGCACGGCGGCCGCCATTACCGGCACCGTGGGCGGCGAAACCGGCGTGGCTTTCTACTCGGCATCCGCGGCGCTGGCGCACGTCAAGGCCGGGCGCTTTCGCGCGCTGGCGATGACCAGCAAGAAACGCCTGCCGTCGTTTCCCGATCTGCCCACCGTCGCCGAGGCCGCCGGCCTGCCCGGTTACGAAGTCAACGGCTGGACCGGCCTGGTCGCCCCGGTGGGCACGCCCAAGCCCATCATCGACAAACTTCACCGCGAGCTCACGCGCATACTGCAAATTCCGGAAGTCAAAGAACGGCTGGCGGTGATCGATTTCGAACCCGTGGGCAATACGCCGGAAGAATTCGGCGCGTTCATCAAACAGCAAATGGCGAAGTGGGCCAAAGTGCTGAAGGACGCCGGCGCGAAGGCGGAGTAGTTTCGCGAGGGCGGGTGCTGCGTCTTGTAGTGTGCCCGCGTCTACCCCGGCAGGTTAGGATCAAACTCGTCTCTATTGAAAAATATCAATAATAACAATCAGTTATGTTATTTTCAGTATTAGCGCTAGCGCAATACCGGATCACGCACGGTGCCACCGGCGCCCATGGATCCGCGCGCCGCGACGTTGCCTCTGGTGCTGATCTCGGCGTTGACACGGCCCGACAGTGCGCCGTTCGCCGCCACGTCAACCGCGCCGTTTGCGCTCAGCGCGCCGGAGCTTAATTTCAACTCGCGGTAGCTGTATTGATTGCCCGACATCTGCAAAGTACCCGACAGGCTGTCGAAACGCGTTCTGCCACCGCGATTGCCGGGCTGCTGCAACGCGCGTGAAATGTCTACGTTGCTCAACTCGCCGTTGGCGATGGAGAAGGTGCCGTCAAGACGTGCGTTGCCGAACAGCGACTCGACCTTGGCGTCGCTTGCGGCGAAATTCGCGGTCAGGTTCAACGCGCCGGATGCGGTGAAGTTGCGCGTGAATTGCGGCAGCAGTTGATTGAGCCGGCCGTTTTCGAGCTTGAAGTCGCCATCCACGCGTATCGTGCCACCCCAGGTGACTTTCAATTTTCCCTTGATCTCGCCGCCGCCGACGCGGCCGGCATAGTCCGAGAAAGTCGCCTGGTTTTTATCCACCACGCCGTTGGCCGTGAGTTCGTCGAATTCAACGGCGGGGCCGATGAAGGATTTCCATGCGTTCGCGTTCAGGGTGACTTGCAATGCTGCGTCTTTGGGCGTGAGTTCGGCCTTGAGCTTGCCGTCGGTCAAGGTGGCTTTTTGCACCTTGCCATCCGGCCCCATGACGATGTCGGCCTCGAACTGCGGGATTTCAACGCCGCGCGTGGCAACCGTCACGCCCTTCAGCCGCAGCCGTTTGATGGTGAGGGCCTGCGGGCCCTTGGGGGCGCTCCATTCACCGATGCCGGCGAGAATTTCCGGCTCGATGTTCACGTTGTTGAGTTCCACCGAGTCGAAGTTCTTGCTGTCGCCGAATAGCGCGAACGGGCTTGCGGCCACCGCGATGGTGCTGATTTTTATTTCCTGCGCCTTGCCGATCTGCACCCGCTCCAGCGTGAGTTGCGGCGAGGGGAACAGCGCATAACGCATATTGGCGATGGTCACCGGCTGGCCGAGCCGCTTGGAGATCAGGTCCTGCGCGCCGGGGACGTAACCGGAGAACGGCACGACATGCAGCAGACCGATCGCGCCGGCAATGGCCGCCACCGCGCCGCCGCCCGCAACCACTTTCCAGTTGGTGGGTTTTTTTTGCACTTGCACCGCGGCCACTGCAGACACGCCCGCTGCTTCGCGCGCCGTGCGCTCGGCGGCGGATTTCTTCGCGCGTTCCTCGGCTTCGGTGCGATACTTGGCATCGGCTTCGCGCTCGGCCTGCTCGCGCGACTTTAGTTCAGCGGTGACGCGATCCTTGACTTCGGATTCGGCGCGCTCGCGCATCTGTTGTTCCTGCACCACGCGCTGCACCGCTTCGGACTTGGCGCGTTCTTCGGCCGCCGCGCGCGCCTGCTGTTCGCTGCGCACCTTGCGTTCGGCTTCGAGTTTCGACTTGGTGGCCGCTTCGGTCATCGCGGTTGCGCGGGCAATGGCTTCCTCGGCGGCGCGCCCGGCGGTTGCGGCCTGTTCGCGCGCCTTGCGCAATTCCTCGGGATTGCCTGCGGCGGCTTCACGCGCCCGGCGCTCGGCGTCGGCGCTCGCGAGTTTTGCCGCCTGCACTTGTTTCTCGGCCTCTTCGCGCGCGCGGCGTTCCTCGGCCATTTTCGCGGCGAGTTCCTGCATTGCCTTGCGCTCGGCGGCTTCACGCTCCTTGCGTTCCTGCTCGGCGCGGGCCTCGGCCTCGGCACGTGATTTGCGCTCGGTCTCGAGCATGGCATCGACTTCGACGCGCGCCTTGGCCTCGGCATCCTCGCGCGCCTTCTTGATCGCCTCGGCGCGTGATTTGCGTTCTTCCTCGGCCTTGGCCTCTACTTCCTCGCGCGCCTTGCGTTCGACATCGATGGCGGCGTCGGCTTCATCGCGCGCCTTGAGTTTTGCCCGCTCGGCGGCTTCGCGTTCGGCGGCGGCCTTGGCTTCGGCTTCCTCGCGCGCGCGGCGTTCGGCTTCGACACGCGCTTCGGCCTCTACTTTGGCTTTATTCTTGGCGGCCTCGGCGGCCACGCGCTCGGTCTCGATGCGCGCATCGGCTTCCTCGCGCGCCTTTGTACGCGCGGCCTCGGCATCGGCGCTGGCTTTCTTGCGCGCTTCCTCGGCGGCTTTGCGCTCGGCTTCGGCCTTGGCCTCGGCTTCCTCGCGTGCCTTGCGTTCGGCTTCAACACGCGCCTCGGCTTCGGCCTTGGCTTTATTTTTGGCTTCCTCGGCGGCGATGCGTTCGGCCTCGATGCGCGCGTCGGCTTCCTCGCGCGCTTTCTTGCGTGCCGCTTCTGCTTCTTCCGCGGCTTTTCTGCGGGCTTCTTCGGTTTCGGCGGCGGCTTTCTTGCGCGCCGCTTCCGCCGCCTCGCGTTCGGCGGAGGCCTTGGCCTCGGCTTCCTCGCGCGCGCGGCGCTCGGCCTCGACACGCGCTTCTGCTTCCTCGCGCGCTTTGTTGCGCGCGGCTTCGGTTTCGGCGGCCGCTTTTTTACGCGCTTCCTCGGCGGCTTCGCGTTCGGCGGCGGCCTTGGCTTCTGCTTCCTCGCGCGCGCGTCGTTCGGCTTCGATGCGCGCGGCGGAATCTTCCTGTGCCTTGCGCTCGGCTTCTTCCTGCGCCTTGCGGATCACTTCGTCGCGGGTGCGCCGTTCCTCGGCGGCCTGGGTCTCGGCCAATTCGCGCGCACTGCGTTCGGCCTCGATTCTGCCGGCGGAATCTTCCTGTGCCTTGCGCTCGGCTTCTTCCCGCGCCTTGCGGATCACCTCGTCGCGCGTGCGCCGTTCCTCGGCGGCCTGCGCCTCGGCCAGTTCACGCGCCTTACGCTCGGCGTCGATGCGCGCGGAGGCGCCTTCCTGCGCGCGGCGCTGGGCGTCTTCCTCGGCCTTGCGGATCGCTTCGTCGCGCGTGCGGCGCTCCTCGGCGGCTTCGGCCTTGGCGCGCTCGGCCTGCTCCTGAAACTCGCGCAATTGCTCTTGCATGCGCGCGTCGGCTTCGTCGCGCGACTGGCGTTCGGAATCCGCGCGGTTCTCGGCCTCGGCCTTGGCGCGGCGCGCCTGCTCCTGCAGCTCGCGCATCTCCGCCCTGGCGCGTTCCTCGGCTTCCGCGCGTGCCTTTTGTTCGGTTTCCTCGCGCACCTTGCGCTCGGCATCGAGACGCGTGCGCATCTCGGCTTCCATCTGCGCGCGCGCCTCCGCCTGGGCCTTGGCCTGCGCCTCGGCGACCACTTGCGCCTTGGCGGCCTCGAGCGCCTTCATCGCGGCTTGCACGCGTTCTTCGGCTTCCTTGCCCGCGCCGGCGGTTTGTTCGCGTGCGCGTGTTTCGGCGTCGGCCTTGGCGCGCGCGGCTTCCTCGGCCATCGCGCGCGCGTGCGCGATTGCTTCCTCGGCGGCCTTGGCGCGCGCTTCGGCCTCGATGCGCGCTTTCGCCTCGGCTTCGACGCGCGCGCGAATCTCGGCTTCCATCTCGCTGCGTTTTTCGGCCTCCAGCTTCGCCTGTTCCTGCGCCTTGGCCAGCGCCTCGGACATGGCCTTCATTTGCGCTTCGAGCGCGCTGCGTGCGTTGTGCTCGGCTTCGGCGCGCGCCTTGGCTTCGGCTTCGGCGAGCGCTTCGGATTCGGCGGCGGCCTTGGCCTCGGCTTCGGCGCGTGCCTTCAACTCGGCCTCGGCGCGGGCGCGCGCTTCGGCTTCGGCGCTTGCCTTGGCTTCGGCGTCCGCGCGCGCTTTGGCTTCAATAGCGGCGCGCACACGCACTTCGGCTTCTTCGCGCGCCTTGGAGTTGGCGGCGGCCTTGGATTCTTCTTCGGCCTTGGCGCGTGCGGCGGCGGCCGCGCGGGCATTGGCTTCGGCCTTGGCGCGCGCCTCGGATTCGGCCTTGGCGCGGGCTTCGGCGATGGCCTTGGCGCGGTTTTCCGCTTCCTGGCGAATCTTCGCTTCGGCGGCCGCACGTGCCGCCGTCATCGCGCGCGCGTTGGCTTCGGCCTCGGCCTTGCCGCGCAAATCAGCTTCGGCGGAAAGATTGGAAACATCCTGCGAAGTGAAGTCGAGTTCCTCTTCCTCCTCGATCGCCTCGATCACCGGCTCCTGAACCGCGCGGCTCGCGGGCGCGGCCGGCACCGCAGGCGCGGCCAGCACCGCTGGTTTGACTTCCGGCAGCGGAACGGGCGAGGAGAATATGCGGACGTAGCCTTCGGTCGTCAGTTGGTCGAGCGCTATATGGCAGTGGCCTTCGGCCATGCCGGTTTTTCCAACAAGTTGGGCGATGGTGGATTTGCCGTCCACCGCAAGAAACACGCGGCTGATCTCGCGCGGCAATTTGACCTTGCCAGCCTCACGGATGCCCTTGGCTGTTCTTGTGAATATCGTGTCCGGGTGATAGATCATTTTGTTCCCAAGTGTGCCGCGCCGCCCTGTATTCCCCAACAACAACCTTCACATGCCGCCATGCTGCCGTTATGGCAACGTGGCGCCCCCCGTGAAGGCGAACACTTTATTGTCCGTTATTGCGGTTCTACGGGCATTATAGTTAAACTGTTCAAATCTAACAAAATTTTGGCCAATAATTATGGCAGTTGCCCGCCGGAGCGTGGCTGGATGACAGCACACCGCCGCAACGAGTACGATGTAACCGACCGGATCAACACCACCGATCCCGTACAGGTTGCCGGGGAAGTGTTCCGTATTTACCGGCACCTTTTCCAGAAAGACCCTGACTCCACGATGCGGCAGGCGTTTGACGGCCTGACGCGCCTGTATCGTGGCGAAAACCCCGAATTTCACGCTTGCGACACCGATTACCACGACATTCAGCACGTGCTGGATGTGACGCTGGCGATGGCTCGCCTGATGGATGGCTGCAAACGCGCCACCAATGACGCCAAGCTCGATGAGCATATGTTCCGGCTGGGCATCATTTCGGCGCTCTACCACGACGTAGGCTACCTGCGGCACCAAAAGGACACCCGCCACAAGAACGGCGCGGAATACACCGCCACCCATGTCGGGCGCGGCGTGCATTACCTGGAGTCGTATCTGCCCACCCTCGGCATGGGGGCGGACGCGCGCGCCGCTGCGCGCATGCTGCACTACACGGGCTACGAGGTGCCGGCAAGCAAGATCAGGGTCGCGCCGCGTTACCAGTTGATAGGCAGTCTGCTGGGCAGCGCCGACATCGTGGCGCAGATGGCCGACCGCTGCTACCTTGAAAAAGTGCACGACCGGCTGTATCCGGAATTCGTCATCGGCGGCCTCACGCGCAAGCGCGCTCCCGACGGCTCGGAGAAGGTGATTTTCGAATCAGCGCCGGATCTGATGTTCAAGACGCCTGGTTTCTACAAGGGCGCGCACAAGCGGCTTACCGAAGACCTCGGTAACTACTACACCTATTTCGAAGCGCATTTCGGCGGGCAGAACATCTATCTCGATGAAGTCGAGAAGAACATGGATTACGCGTTCACCATCGCCGAGAAGAAAGACCTCTCGCTGCTGCGCCGTGCAATGCCCGAAACCCTCGCCGATCCGGTTGTTGGCTCTTCGGCGCTCGAGAAAAAAACGATCTTGCGAAGGGCTGAGGGTTAAACCGTCAGCAGAATCTTGCCGGTATGTCCGGCGGATTCCATCAGCGCATGTGCTTGCGCGGCTTCTGCCAGCGGCAGCACGCGGCCCGTCACCACTTTGATTTTCCCCGCTTCGATCAGCGGCCACACTTGCGTTTCGAGCTCGCGCGCGACACGCGTCTTGAATGCGGCCGGGCGCGTGCGCAGCGTCGAGCCGGTGTAGACCAGGCGCTTTAGCATGATCGGCATCAGGTTGATTTCCACCTTGGAACCCGCCGCGAACGCCAGTTGAATGATGCGCGCGTCGGGAGAGGCGGCCTTGATGTTCTTTTCGATGTTCGCGCCGCCGACGATATCGAGAATCACGTTCGCGCCCCCTTCGGTGCGCACGATTTCAACAAAGTCCTCGCTCTTGTAGTCGATCACGCGATCGGCGCCGAGATCGCGGCAAATCTGGCAGCGTGTGTCCGGGCTGTCGGTGGCGATGACTTTCGCGCCGAACGCCTTGCCCAGTTGTATGCAGGTGGTGCCGATGCCGCCCGCGCCGCCGTGCACCAGAAAGGTTTCGCCGGCTTTCAGTTGCGCGCCGATGAAGACGTTGCTCCATACGGTAAAAAACGTTTCCGGCAAACCGGCTGCATCGATCAGCGACACGCCTTGCGGAATCGGCAGGCAATGATTGGCATCTATCGTGCAATATTCAGCGTAGCCGCCGCCGTTGGTGAGGCCGCACAGTTTGTCGCCGACTTTCCAGCGCGTGACACCTTCGCCCACGGCGGTGACTTCGCCGGAAATTTCGAGTCCCAACAAATCCGATGCGCCAGCAGGGGCGGGGTAGAGGCCTTTGCGTTGCATCATGTCGGGGCCGTTGACGCCGGTGGCGGCGACCTTGACCAATACTTCGCCGGCTTTTGGTTGCGGGATATCGCGTTCTGCGCCGGTAAGTACTTCGGGGCCGCCGGGTTTGCTGATGATGATGGCTTTCATGATTTTCTTTCTCGTGTGGAGGATTTTTCGCGGTAGAGCCGGATGCGTTCTTTTAAACCCGGCACGCTGACCGAACGCGCGAGTGCGGCCATGTCATCGGCGCGCGTGTCGCTGATCGTCTGGCGGTGCAGCGCCGCGGACGAAGACGGCGTGAGCAATTCGCAGTTCGCCAGCGTGTGTTGAATGACGCTGGGCCATTCGTCCGCGCCAGCGATTTTGGTGATGAAGCCCAGGCCCAGCGCGTCGTCCGCGCCGAAGGTGCGCGACTCCGGCAGAATCGCGCGCGCGTGATCGGCGCCGATGCGATGCGCGAGACGGCGCGTGCCGAGCACAACGCCAAATTGCAGTCCGGGCATGCGAAACGTGGTGCCGGGTGCCGCGACTCTCACGCCGCACGCGGCGACGAGATCCGCGCCCGCGCCGAAGATTTTGCCGTGCGCGAGCGCGAGTGTTTCAAACGGCGCGTGATGTATCGTTTGCAATAAGGTTTCGATGCGTATGAAGCGCAACGCAAGGTCGCCTTCGCTTTGCTCGTTAAAGCCGCCAAAATCAAAGCCCGCGCAAAAATGTTCACCCGCGCCTTCGAGTATCAGGAGCCGCGTGCCGTCGCCGTGCGCGTATTCAACCGCATCGAGCAGCGCCTCGACCAGCGCGGCCGACAGCGCATTCGCTTTTTGCGCGCGATTGAGCGTGAGCCGCGTCAAGTGGCCGTCGTGTTTGCGGATGAGTTCGTCCATCGCGAAGGTTTAATGGCTTACAGACTCGCCCGCACTTCAGCGGAGCGATCCCAGAAATTCGGCAGCGCCGTGTTTGAATATCCCGAAACAAAATCCTTGGGTGTGCCCGTCGCGGCATCGAATACATGGCGCTTCACCGCGCCGATGTTCGCGCCGTAGACGTGGATGCTGATCGAGGTGCGGTCGGCGTGGGCGTTGGCGACTTCGTGGATGTCGCCGACGGTGGGCGACACGCGGTCGATGGTTCCGGTGTCCAGTTTCTCTTGCTCGCCCGCGCGCATGGGTTGTCCGGGCGCCGCGGCTTCAAAGCGGCGGCACAACTCGGCGCCGCGCATGATGCCGAGCAAACCCCACACCGTGTGATCGTGCACCGGCGTTTTTTGTCCCGGCCCCCACACGAAGCTCACCACCGAAAATCGTTCGAGCGGGTCGCAATGCAACAGGTATTGCTGGTAATACTGCGGATGCGGTTGCGCGCATGCATCCGGCAGCCAGTCATCGTGCGCGATGAGGGCGGCGAGTAGTTTTGCGCCTTCGGCGTGGATTAGCGCTTCGTCGTTGTGCGCACGTTCGACCAGCCGGGTGAACGCGGCGACAAATTCCCGGAATCGCGAGGGGTTCTGTAAGTTCATGTTTTTAAATGGATTTCTGAAATGACTTCAATGGTGTGTTCGCCCAACGCGGGCGGATTGCGATACACGCCGAGGCGCTCGCCCGACATGCGCTGCGGCGAAATCACGGTCTTGCTCGCAACACCATTAGTACCAGTTGGTAGAGTCACATCTTCAACCCAGCCCATGTGCGCGATTTGTGGATCGGCAAGTATTTGTGAGTATGTGTTGATCGGCGCGCATGGCACGCCGCGCTCGCGAAAAATTTTCAGCAGTTGCGCGCAATTAAAATTCGCGAAGGTTTGTTCGAGCAGATCGCGCAATTCGTTTTGATGTTTGGCACGCAATGTTGGCGTGGTGAAGCGCGCATCGCGCGTCAAATCCATGCGGCCGATGCCCTCGCACGCGGCTTCCCACAGCTTGTTGGTGCCTGCGGCGAGCGCGACATCGCCGTCGCGGCATCTGAATCCCGCATACGGCGCGTTCATCGGGTGCGCGGAACCGAGCCGCACTGGATCGCGGCCCGTGCCGAAGAGTTCGCTGGTTTGCAGATTGGCGATGCCGAGCATGCTGCCCAGCATCGATACATCGACGTAATCACCAGTCGCCTCATTTACGTTCTTCGTGCGTGCCACTTTGTTAAGCGACGCCACCACCGAAAACGCCGCGTACAAACCCGTGGTGAAATCTGCGATGGGGATGCCGCACTTGGCGGGCCGCCCGTCGGCGTCGCCGGTGACACTCATCGCGCCGCTCATCGCCTGTAAGGTCATGTCGAAACCGCCCTCTTTCGCGCGTGGCCCGCTCTGGCCGAACGCCGACACCGAGCAATACACCAATGAGGGTTTCTCCTTGGCGAGCGAGGCATGATCAAGGCCAAACTTCGCCATCACGCCGGGGCGAAAATTCTCCAGCACCACGTCGGCGGACAACGCCAGTTCGCGCGCGGACTTCAGTCCTTCGGCGGTTTTCAGATCAAGCACCACCGAACGTTTGTTGCGATTCACCGAGGCGAAATACTGGCTGTAGCCGTCAACCATCGGCGGCCACGCGCGCATCAGATCGCCATCGGGCGGCTCGACCTTGATCACGTCCGCGCCCATGTCGGCAAGCAGGCAGCCGCAGAACGGGCCTGCGAGCACCTGACAGAATTCAATGACCTTGATGCCGGAGAGTGGACGCATCGGCGTGGAATGCACAGAGGAGTAATCAAGAAAACGCAACGCTTATGTTAGCATGCTCGCGTCTCGTATCCTCACGAAAACGCCGTGCAAATCCATCCGAATATTATGGCTCACGAAAACTTTGATCTGATCAGCGTCGGCGGCGGTTACGCCGGACTCGCGGCGGCCGCGCGCGCGGCGCAACTCGGTTTGAAAGCGGCGGTGCTGGAGCGCGGCGCCGGGGAGTTTTACCCCTGCAATTCGCGCGTCGCCGGCGGCGTGATGCACGTGTCGTATCACGACCCGATGGATGACGCGGCGCTGCTCGCGCGCGCCATCACCGAGATCACGGCGGGCTACGCCGACCCAGTGCTGGTCGAGGCCATGGCCGGCAATACGCGCCGTGCGATTGAATGGCTGGGCAGTGAAGGCGCGCGATACGAGAGCACGGGCAGCGGCTGGCGCAATTGCGTGCTGGCGCCAGTGCGCCCGCCGGTGACGCAAATGGTGTGGCAGGGCGCAGGCGCGGATGTGGCGTTGCGCACGCTCGAAAAAAATCTGCTGACGCGCGGCGGCGTTTTAATGCGAGATACACAAGTCATTGATTTAATTATGGAAAATGGCGAATGCCAAGGCGTGCGCGCGAAGCGCGGCGACGCCGAGATCGCGCCGCGGGCACGCCATGTGGTGCTCGCCGACGGCGGCTTTCAGGCCAACGACGATATGTCCGGGAAATATCTCACGCCCGCGCCGCGCTCACTCAAACAACGCAACGCGCGTAGCGGGTTTGGCGACGGCATCCGCATGGCGCGCGCGGCGGGTGCGGCGATCACCGAGCTCAATGCGTTCTATGGCCACGTGCTCGCGCGCGACGCCATGCACAACGACCGCGTATGGCCGTATCCGCAAATTGATGAACTCGCGGCCTCGGGCCTGCTCGTGAATGCCGCCGGCCAGCGCATTTGCGACGAAGGCATGGGCGGTGTTTATCTTGCCAACATGATCGCGCGCGAGGCCGATCCGCTGGGCACATCTGTGGTTTTTGATGAGGCGATCTGGCAGGGGCCGGGACGTGCGGCGGGGATACCGCCCAATGCGGAACTCATCAACGAGGGCGGCACCGTGCACAAGGCCGACACCATCGCCGCCCTTGCGGCGAAGCTTAATGTCAACGCCGATGGGCTCAGTGCAACCGTACGCGATTACAACGCCGCGATTGCGTCAAACACAATCGGCAATCTGCGGCCCGCGCGTTCCGGCACGCGCCGCAAGCCGATGCCTGTCGCCACGGCGCCGTTTTACGGCATACCCGCGTGCTGCGGCCTCACTTACACCATGGGCGGCATCCGCATCAGCCGCGACGCCGAAGTGCTGCGCGAAGATCGCACGAAAATCGCGGGGTTGTATGCAGCGGGCGCGTCCACCGGCGGGCTGGAAGGCGGCCCGGCGGTGGGTTATGCAGGCGGACTGATGAAGGCGCTGATCTTCGGCATGCTGGCGGCGGAGCACGCCGCAGGCAGCCGTTAAAGCGACTTTTGGCGAGGCGGTTACGGTTCAAAGGAGGCTGCGATGAAAACGGCATTGCGCATGCACTATTTGTTCTCACTGATGATTCTGGCCGGCGTGTTGTTCGCAAACAGGGCTGTCGCCGCCGATGTGCGAATTCAGCAGGTGGAGGTCGCCTTATCCGAGGCGGGGCCGGTTATATTGCTCAAGGCTCAAAGCAGGGCGATACCGGTTTTTGTCGACACCACCGTGGCGGAATCGATCCACGCCGCGCTCAGCGGCGGAAAACTGCCGCGGCCGTTCACGCATAATCTCATGCAAAGCGTGCTTGCGGCCTACGGCGGCAAGATCACGCAAGTGACGATCACGCTCAAGGAATCGACTTACTACGCGGCGTTGACTGTGGTGTTGGGCGACTCAACAAAAGTTTTCGACAGCCGTGCATCGGATGCGATAGCGCTGGCGACACTGTTCAAGGCGCACATCATGGTGTCGCGCGAACTGCTGGAAAAGCAGGGCAGGCTGATCGACGTGCCGGGCGCGCAGTCGTTGTAATGCCACGCCAGATCAATCACGAATAAATTAGATTACAAACCACCGCCGTCATTTCAGCGCAGACTGGAATCCAGTGCGCAACGCAATGCGAAGCATCTGAATCTCGGCTAGCAATGACAATCAGTGCGTCCGCCCACCCTCAACAGACTCATAGCCCGCCGCTTCCAGCGAACCCGCGCCGCTCCAGCCCCACGCCAGCACCACGTCTTCTTGCGACGTGTTCTTGAAGCCGTGCCAGTGACCGCGCGGCGTGAACACGACATCGCCTTTTGATGAAGGAATCTCCGCGCCGTCGTCGCCGTACATGACGCCGCTGCCTTCGATCACGATCCAGAATTCGTCGCAATTGAAATGGCGATGGCGGTCATGTTGCGCACCAGGCGGCAACACCGTCCAGCCCACCAGCAGCTTGCCGGAGTTGCAGGTTTCTTGATTGATGAGAAACTGCACCTGCATATTGACCCAGCCGTCTTTCTCCTTGAGGCCGCCGACCTTGGGCGTTTCCTGCAGGCTGGTTTTGTAAGGTTTGAGCGTGTTGTATTGATCGGGTTTCATGGTTGTCCTCCAAGTTTGCGATAAGCCTGATGCGCGATTACAAAATCGTGGTGATCCAGTCCAAGGCCGCGGCACGCGTTCATCATTTCGTTCGCGGCGGCCGCGAGTGGCGTGGGTGAGCCCAGCTTGCGGCCCTGCTCCAGCACCAGCAGCATGTCTTTTTGTTGCAGCGTGACATCCGCCAGCGGTACGGCGGGCATTTTACCTTCGAGTATGAACGGGCCGCGATAGCCCAGCACGGGCGAGGCGGCGACACTTTTTAAAATCGCGTCCACCGCGATTTCGCGCGACACGCCGCCTTTCTCAGCGAGCGCCACCGCTTCGCCGAAGGCGATGACTTCGATCATCAACAGCGCATTCACCGAGAGTTTCATCTGCACCGCAAGGCCGTTGCCGCCGATGTAAGTCGATTTCGGCCCGATGGCGAGCAGCGCCGGCAACACGCGTTCATACGCGGCCTTGTCGCCGCCGACCATGGTGGAGGCGTTGCCTTGCAGCAGCGTCACCGGGCTGCCGGAAATCGGCGCGTCGAGCATGGTGAGTCCGGACTTGGCGAACTCTGCCGCAATCGCGCGGCTGGGTTCGGGCGCGATGGTGCTCATGTCGAGATAGATGCCGCCTTTCGCGAGACCGCTGATGATGCCGTCGGGCCCAAGCGCCACGGCTTTCACCGCATCGGCGTCGGTGACTATCGAAAACACGATTTCCGATTGTGCCGCAACCTCGCGCGGCGTATCCGCCCAGCGCATGCCGTCCTTGATCAATGATTCGGCCTTGCCGCGCGAGCGGTTCCAGCCGGTGACGGTGTGCCCGGCTGCCATCAGGCGCTGCACGATGATGACGCCCATGGCGCCCAGCCCCGTGAATCCTATTTGCATGGAAATTGTTCCAAAAAGTCAGTAACCGAATGTTACCGTGACCGGCAAGTGATCCGAACCCAGATCAGGCCCGATGCTGCGCTTGATCAGTTGCAGCGATGGATGCGCGAAGCTGTGATCGACGGCAATACCGATATTGGCATTGTCGAATGTCACTGGCCAGGTGTGATCAAAACGGTGCGGCGTGCGTGCGTCTTTCAAGCCGCTGTCGGCGATGAAGCGCTTAAAATACGGCGACCACGGCGTCATGTTGAAATCGCCTACGACCACCGGTGTCATCGCGGCCTGCGCCGCGGCCTTCTTCGCGATGTGTGTGAGTTTGTTGTTGCGATCCTGCGCGAGTTCGCCGTTGATCGGCGGCGGCGCGTGCACCGCATAAAACGCAAGTGGGGCGGCACGCCCCGGCAGCTTGATCGTCGCTACGATATGCGGATAAAACTGCATCGGCTCGCGTGAAATCGCACCGTAGTCGAACGCGTGTTTGCTGGCTACTGCAATGCCGAAGGGCGAATCGTGCAGGTATTTGATCTGGTGCGGAAACGTTTCCTTGATCGCATCGAGCACGGCGGCGAATTCGTTGGTCGCTTCGAGCAGCACCACCACGTCGATATTTTTTTCGTTGCGCATGAGGTAGGTCACGATGCGCCGCGGGTCGGCGTTATCCAGATTCGCGTTGAAGTGAAATACGGTGAAGCGGTTTGTCGCGCTCGCGGCGGGGGCGGGCGGCGACTCGAACAGCAGCCTCGCCACCGGGTAGCCGTTCCACAGCACAAGCGCACACGCCAGCGCCACCCAGCGCCATGCGCGCGACAACGCCAAACCCAGCGCCAGGAGCAACGCGAAAAACGCATAGTGCGGCGTGAAATGAGTAAAGAGTTCGAGGAACCAATGCAGAGTCGCCGCCGCGGCGAACAGCGTTACGGCAAGCAGCAGCACGGTCAGCGCGATGAAGCGCCGGGCGATTCCGTTACGGGGGGATTTGATTATTGCGGATTCCATGCAGCCTTGTAGCCATAGTAACGTGCGGCGCTATCCCATTGCGCCGCATGCCGATTCAAATCTGGTGCAATGGGATGGCACCCTGCCAACAATTCATGTGCGCGGCGATCTTAGCATTCACCGATGCCCGGTGCGATAATGCCTCGAACGCCGACGAGAAAGGAGAAACACCATGGGTAAAATCGAATCCAAGCTGAAAAAGATGGGCCTCGAAATTCCGCCAACGCATCCGTATCCAAGTCCGAATCGCACCTCCGCCGTGGAGGTTGGCAATCTGCTTTTCCTTTCGGGCCACGGCACGGGCCGGCAGGCGATGCCGCTTAACATCAAGCAGTACGGCAAGGTCGGCGGCGATGTCACCGAGCAGGAGGCGTATGTGTGCGCGAAATCGGCCGCGCTGTGTATGCTGGCTTCGATCAAGAAAGCAGTGGGTGATCTCGATCGCGTCAAGCGCGTGATACGCCTGTATGGCATGGTGAATTGCGCGCCGGATTTCGACCGGCACATGGTGGTGATCGACGGCGCATCGGATTTGTTTTACGACTTGTGGGGGCCGGTGTATGGCCAGCATGCGCGCGCGGCGGTGGGCATCGGCGGTTTGCCGCGCGGCGCGGTGCTGGAGATCATGGGTGAGTTTGAGTTGCATCCGGCGAAGAAGAAGCCCGTGCGCAAGGCGGACAAAGTTAAACGCTCGGTGAAGCGTAGATAAAATTGTCAATAAAAACAATTACTTACGTTTTATCAGCTAGTGCATTGATAACGCCGGCGCTGTTGTGCGCGCAGAACTATCCATCGCGGCCACTGCGCATGATCGTGGGTTTCCCGCCGGGCGGGCCGACGGATTTGATTGCACGATTGGTGGCGCAGCACTTGTTTGAAACCTTTGCACTGCCGGTGGTGATCGACAACCGGCCCGGTGCCGCAGGCGCGGTGGCCGGACAATTGATGCTGAAATCCGCGCCGGATGGTCACACGTTGTTCATCGCGTCCAATGGCGAGATCGCAATTTCGCCGAGCCTCTACAAGAAGATGGCGTACGACACCCAGCGCGACATCGCGCCGGTGAGCCGCATCGGCGGCGCGCAACTGGTGCTGATGGTGCATCCGTCGGTGCATGCACATACCGTGAATGAATTGCTGGCTCTGGCGCGCGCCAAACCGGGCGCGATCAACTTCGCGTCGTCGGGTGTAGGTTCAACCGCGCAACTGGCGACCGAGTTGCTGAAGTTCACGGCGGGTGTCGATATGGTACATGTGCCGTATAAAGGTGCAGGCCCCGCGCTGACCGAAACCATGGGCGGGCAGGTGCAGATGATCATCACCGGATTTTCGGCCGCGCAAACGCACATTCGTTCGGGCAAGCTGCGCGCGCTGGGTGTGACCGGCGCCAATCGCGTGAAAGCCATGCCTGAAATTCCCACCATCGGTGAATCCGTGCCCGGCTACCAGATGATGAGCTGGTACGGCTTGTTCACCACGGCAGGCACGCCCGCGCCCATCATCAACCGGCTGCACGGCGAAGTGGCCGCGATGTTGAAACGCCCCGACATGAACGACAAGTTCATCGGCCTCGGCATGGAACCGGAAGCCTCGACACCGCAGGCATTCGCGGCGCAAATTCAGGAGGAGAAAACGAAGTGGGCAAAAGTCATCAAGCTCGCGCGCGTGCCGTTGCAGTAGCGTTGCTGATGTTGTGTGCTGGCACGGTGCATGCGTACCCGGTGAAACCCATACGCATGATCGTTGCGGTGCCTCCGGGCGGCCCGGCGGATACGCTCGCGCGCCTGGTTACGCCCAAGCTCACCGAATCACTCGGGCAAACCGTGGTGATCGACAATCGCCCCGGCGCCAACGGCAACATCGCGTATGAAACCACCGCGCGCGCCATGCCCGATGGCTACACCTTCGCGCTGGCGGCGGCGGGTGTGGCGATCAATCCGAGCTTGTATCGCGAGGTGCGCTTCGATCCGGTGAAAGATTTCGCCGCCATCACCCACGGCATCTCGGTGCCGAATATTCTGGTGGTGCATCCCTCGGTGCCGGCGGCATCGGTGAAGGAACTGATCGCGCTGGGTAAAGCCAAGCCGGTGAATTTTGCCTCGGCGGGCAACGGTTCTTCGGGCCATCTCGCGGTGGAGCAATTCAAAATAATCTCCGGCATGCAGTTGACGCACATTCCGTATAAAGGCGGCGGCCCCGCGCTGGCGGAGCTGATCGGCGGGCAAGTGCAGGCGCTGTTCAGTCTGGCGCTCGCGGCGACACCACAGATCAAGGCCGGCAAGGTTCGCGCGCTGGCCATCACCAGCGCAAAACGTTCGCGCGTCGCGCCGGAGTTGCCGACCGTTGCGGAGTTGGGCTTTCCCGGCTTTGAAGTCATCGGCTGGTTCGGCTGGCTCGCACCCGCGCGCACGCCCAATGAAATCGTCGCGCGGCTTAATTCTGATATTGTGAAAGTGCTGCGCGGCACGGAGACGCAAGATCGATTGATTACACTCGGCTGCGAGCCAGTAGGAAATTCATCGCGTGAATTCGCGGCGTTTGTGAGTGCTGAACGGGACAAATGGGCTAAAGTGATCAAGCAAGCGGGAATTAAACTCGACTGACAAAGGGGGCAGAAAAATGAGCAAATCCAAAGGTATCAGAGAAGTCGCTTACGTAGACGTACGCCAGGGCGGCGGCCATGCACACACGCACACACATGACAAATTCGGCACGCAGGCGTGGTTTGATTGCGCGGGTGGCGGGCAGGTGGTTGTGCAAGACAACATCGCCTACGTCGGCAACATGCGCAACCCGGCGGGCACTTTGCTGATCGACGTGTCCGACCCGAAGCACCCCAGGCAGATTGGCGAGATCAACATGCCCGCGGGCACGCACTCGCACAAGGTGCGCGTGCACGGTGACATCATGATCACCAATCGTGAAGTGCTCGGCAGACATGCGTTGAAGGGAGAAACGCCGCCGGATGGCTACACCGGTGGCCTCGCGATCTGGGACATTTCAAATCCAACGAAGCACAAGCTCATCACCAATTGGGATGCCACCGACAATAGCGACTCCAACTACGCGCGCGGCGTGCATCGTTTCGATTTCGACGGACGCTACGCCTACATCTCGCCGACGATGGACGGCTACGTCGGCAACATCGTCGTCATACTCGATCTGAAAAACCCGGCGAAGCCCGAAGAAGTCGGGCGCTGGCACATGCCCGGCCAGTGGGTGGCGGGCGGTGAAAAGCCGACGTGGAAAGGCTCCAATCACAAATGCCATCATCCGCTGCGCCAGGGTAATCGCTTGTATACGAGTTACTGGTACGGCGGCTTCGTGATACTCGATATCGAAGACATGTCGAAGCCGAAAATGCTCTCGCACGTCGATTGGAGCCCGCCGGTCCCTTGGCCCACGCACACGTGTCTGAAGATGCCGTTCAAGATCGGCGGCCGCGACATCATGGTGGTGTCCGACGAAGACGTGGGCCGCCTCGAAGGCTGCGACACGCCATACCCGGCGGCATTCCTGTGGGTGGTGGACATCAGCGACGAAACCAATCCCGTGCCGATTTCATCGTTTCAGCTGGAAGACATGCCCGACGAACCGCAGCCGGTGATGACCGGCTGCCATCAGCCGTGCGAAATCGTCACCGGTACCGAAATCCCGGTGGCGTGGTTCGCCAACGGCCTGCGCATCATCGACGTCGCCAAACCGCATGCGCCGAAAGAGGTGGCCTACTTCATGCCCGATGTGCCGCCGGGGTGTCCGCGCGTGCAAAGCAATGATGTGACGGTGGATGGGCGTGGGCTGATTTATCTTTTGGATCGGGTGCGGGGATTGCATATTTTGGAGAGGGTATAGCTTTACCGACGTTCACATGCCGTACGAGAGGAAGATTGTTCTTCAGTGTCCGAATGGATATCGCTCAAGTATTGCGCCGCATGTCGAGGTGACGCACCAAGGCATTCGGCGCAATGCGCTTCGCTTATTGACGCCCTACGGTTTGATTTCAGGCGTTAAATGTAGTAACGTAACTACTTTCAAGCGGAGGCCATCATGGGCATGACAACTCTCTCAAGCCGCGAGTTTAATCAGGACACCAGCGGTGCTAAAAAAGCAGCCAAGCGCGGCCCGGTCATCATCACGGATCGTGGCCGTCCTGCGCATGTGTTGTTGAGCATCGAGGAGTATCAGCGGCTGACCGGCAAGCAGAAGACATTGCTCGAGGCACTTGCGCAAACCAAGGGTGGCGATTTCGAGTTCAAGCCGCCCCGCATGCGTGGCCCTATTCTCAAAGTGCCTGATTTCTCCTGATGTTTGTTCTGGATACCAACGTCGTCTCGGAGTTACGCAGACCAGATAAAGCGAATGCGCGTGTCGTTCAGTGGGCGGACAGCATTTCGCTTGAGCAACTCTATCTTTCCGCATTGACCGTACTTGAACTGGAGTTGGGCGTTTTGCGCATGGAGCGCAAGGGCAAACGTCAAGGCGCGGAGCTGCGTGAATGGATGGAAGGGCAGGTGTTGCGAGATTTCTCGGGCCGCATCTTGCCGTTGGAAGTTACGATCGCGCGCCGATGTGCGAGCCTGCATGTGCCCGATCCCATGCCTGAGCGTGACGCCATGATTGCGGCAACCGCTTTAGTGCACGGGATGACATTGGTTACGCGCAACGTCAGCGCTTTTCAGCGTGCAAAAATTAAATTGTTTAATCCGTGGCTGCACGATTGATTTTATAAGTAATTGTTTTTAAACATCATTTTATAGAGTGCAATCGTAATGAACATCACCGTCCTCGACGACTATCAAGACATGGTGCGCAAGCTTGATGCGTACAAGCTGGTTGCGAACCATAACGTAACCATCTGGAACGATCACACCAAGGACAACGACGTTCTCGCCGAGCGCTTGAAGGACACCGAGGCGCTGGTGTTGATCCGCGAGCGCACGCCGATACGCGCGCCGCTGATCGAGCGATTGCCTAAATTGAAGATCGTCAGTCAGCGCAGCGTGTATCCGCACGTCGATGTGCCGGCGTTGACCAAACATGGCATCGTGATGTCCTCCGACATGCATCCGGGCAGGCCTTCGTATGCAACGGCGGAGCTCACTTGGGGGTTGATCCTCGCGGCGATGCGGCACATTCCGCAGGAGGTTGCGGCGCTGAAGGCGGGGCGCTGGCAATCGACGATGGGGCAGGGGCTGCGCGGCAAGACGCTGGGCATTTATGGTTACGGCCGCATCGGCGCGGTGGTGGCGGGTTACGGCAAGGCGTTCGGCATGAAGGTGCTGGTGTGGGGGCGCGAGGGCACGATCGAGCGCGCGAAGGCGGATGGTTACTCGGTGGCGCGCAACAAGGATGCGTTTTTCGAGGAGTGCGATGTCATCTCCTTGCACATGCGGCTGGTGGACGCCACGCGCGGCATCGTCAAAGCCGCCGATCTGGCGCGCATGAAACCCACCGCGCTGATGGTCAACACCA
Source organism: Bordetella parapertussis (assembly GCA_945901405.1). GTDB lineage: Bacteria > Pseudomonadota > Gammaproteobacteria > Burkholderiales > SG8-41 > CAMDLH01. The sequence continues at coordinate 23,371 of CAMDLH010000024.1, forward strand.
GCCGCTCGCCGCTGATCGAAACCGGCGCGCTGGAGGCCGCGTTGAAGGCCGGGCGGCCGGGCTTTGGCGCGGTGGATGTTTACGATAGCGAGCCGGTGCTGGGCGCGATGCATCCGCTGCTGTCGCTGCCCAACTGCGTGTGTACGCCGCACATCGGTTATGTCGAGCGCTCGGGTTATGAGGGGCAGTTCGCCAGTTCGTTCGGGCAGATACTTGCGTTTGCCGAGGGCAAGCCGATCAACGTGGTGAATCCGGAAGTGCTGACGAACTTGCGTAAGTGACGCAGGTCAATGTTTGTGTGGCACGTTGCGGTTACACTGACGCCACTCACCACCTTCGGTTACGGGAAAACAATTCATGAGATCAATAATCGCCGCGGCGATGGCCGTCACGTTTGCAGGCACGGCGTTTGCGCAGGGCGCGAAACCTGACGCCGCGGCCAATTACCCCACCAAACCCGTGCGCTGGGTGGTGCCGTTCACCCCCGGTGCGTCGAACGACATCATCGGGCGTTTGATCGCGGGCAAGCTCACAGATACCTACGGCCAGCAATTCGTCATCGACAATCGCGGCGGCGCGGGCGGCTTGATCGGCGGCGAAACTGTGGCGCGCGCGCAGCCGGATGGTTACACGCTGATATTGGCGAATCCGGGGCCGAGCATCAATGCACCGCTGCTGTCGCGCAACGCGCCTTATAAGCCGGATGATTTCGTCAGCGTGGTCTACATCGGCTACGCGCCGTTGATACTGCTCGCCAATGTGAATTTTCCGCCGCGTAATCCCAAGGAGCTTATCGATTACGCCAAGGCCAATCCGAATAAAATCAATTGGGGTTCGTCGGGCATCGGCAGCAGTCTGCACATCGGGCTTGCGGTGTTGCAGGGCGCGACCGGCGTGCAGATGACGCACGTGCCGTATAAAGGCACGGCGCCGCTGCTCACCGACTTGGTCGGCGGGCAATTGCAGGGCACGCACACCACCACGGTGAGCGCCGAGGCGATGATCAAGGCCAAGCGCGTGCGCGTTGTCGGCATCGCGAGTCCCAAGCGCTCGCCCTTGCTGCCCGATGTGCCGACGTTCGCGGAAAGCGGATTCAAGGACGCCGAATCGCTGGTGTGGTTCGGCATGGCCGCGCCCAAGGGCACGCCGCGCGCGATGATCGACAAACTCAATCGCGAGGTGAATCGCATCCTTGGCTTGGCCGATGTAAAGGCGCGGCTTGATCAACTGGGCCTGGAGGTGCAGGGCGGCACGCCGGAATTCATGGATAATTTTGTGCGCGGCGAGATCGCGAAACTGAACCGGCTGATCAAGGCGGGCTTCCTGAAGCCCGAGTAACACGAATTTTGATGTAATCATACGAGGATTAAATAATGTTTAAAAACAATAACTTACGATGCATCATCGCAGTGATGTTGATGACGCTATCGGGCGCCGCGCTGGCGCAGGATAACTACCCAACGAAACCAATCCGGTTGATCGTCGCGTTTCCGGCGGGCGGCTCCACCGATATCGTGGCGCGGCTCGTTGGCCAGAAACTTGGAGAAAGACTTGGCCAGCAAGTGGTGGTCGATAATCGCGGCGGCGCGGGCGGCACCATCGGCACCGAGATCGCCGCGCGTGCAACGCCGGACGGCTACACGCTGACGATGGGCACCACCAGCACACACGTGATCGCGGTCGGCGCGTATAAGTCGCTGCGCTACGACCCGGTGAAGGATTTCGAACCGATCACGCTGGTGGCTTCGACGCCGTACCTGCTGGTGGTGCATCCGGGCGTGAAGGCGAATTCTCTGAAGGAATTCGTGGCGCTCGCCAAATCGCAACCCGGCAAGATGAACTACGCCTCGGCGGGCTCCGGCACCACCACGCAACTCGCGATGGAAATGCTGAAATCCGCAGCGGGCATCGACGTGGTGCACGTGCCGTTCAACGGCAACGGCCCGGCGGGGGTGGCCACCATCGGAGGGCAAGTGCAGGCGCTGTTCGGCAGCATGCCGGCGGTATTGCCACAGGCGAAGGCGGGCCGCTTGCGTCCACTCGCGGTGGGCACGCCCAAGCGTTCACCCGCGCTGCCCGATGTGCCTTCTGCTGCCGAGACGTATCCGGGTTTCGACGCGCAATTGTGGCTGGGTTTCTTCGCGCCCAAGGGCACGCCCGCGCCGATATTAAAACGCCTGTATGCCGAATTGACCACGATAGCGCGCTCCGCGGACATGAAAGATCAATTCGAGCGCAACGGCGCCGACCCGCAGGTGAGCGCATCACCCGCCGAACTCACCAAGCTGGTGCTGGGCGACGTGGAAAAATACACCAAGGTGATCAAGGCCGCGGGGATTGTGCCGCAATAATGCGTGAGAGGTGAAAAGTGAGGTGCAGCGAATGGCGGGTGGGGCTGGTTGCGTTGCTGTGTAGCACGGCAGTGCACGCGCAAACCTATCCCGTTAAGCCCATCCGTTTCATCGTGCCGTTCGCGCCGGGTGGCCCCAACGATCTGCTCGCGCGCATGGTCGGGCAAAAGATCACCGCCGACACCGGGCAGCCAGTGGTGGTTGAAAATCGCGGCGGCGCCGGCGGCACGGTTGGTCTCGATGCCGCGGCGAAAGCGGCAGGCGACGGCTACACGCTGTCGATGGGCGGAACGAGCAATATGGCCGTCGCCCCCAGCCTGTATGCCAGGCTGCCTTATGATCCGGCGCGCGATTTTTCACCCATCGTCAACGTCGCCCACGTGCCGTATGCCGTGACGGTGAATCCGACCGTGCCCGCGAAAAATATCAGGGAACTCATCGCCGCCGCGCGCGCCAAGGGGCTTTCGTATGGCTCGTCGGGCGCGGGCAGCATGTCGAGTCTTGCTGCGGAGTTGTTCAAGTCGATGGCGAAGGCCGACATCGTGCACGTGCCCTACAAAGGCACCGCGCCCGCGTTGACCGATGTGATCAGCGGACAGATCGATCTCATGTTCGCCGATCTCGCGGTTATACAGCCGCACGCGGGCACGGGCAAACTGCGTGTGCTGGCACTTTGCGGTTCCAAACGCGTGGCGCGCGCGCCCGCTATCGCGACCATCGCGGAATCCGGGCTGAACGGTTATGCCATCGAACCGTGGTTCGGCGTGGTGGGGCCCGCGAACGTGCCGCGCGAGATCGTGGCGCGGCTTAATCAGATCATCAATGCCGGACTCAGGGCGCCGGATACACAGCAACGCCTGCACGGTCTGGGCTACGAGCCCATCGGCGGCAGCGCCGAACAATTCGTCAACACCATCAAGTCCGACATCGCGGCTTACGCCAAAATAATCAAGGCGGCGGGGATCAAGCTGGAGTGAAATGTGAAACCAGCGATGCGCTATTCGCGTTTCTCAGCCTGTTTCGCGTGGTAATCCTGATTGAGGCTGTTGAGCGACTTGATCAGCAGATGTTGAAAGCTGTTCGGGTCTTCGATGTGCGGCAGGTGCCCCACGCCGTGCATGGTCTTTAATACCGCGCCCGGAATCATGCTGACGATCTGCCGGCCCTGCGCGAAGGGCGCGATGGGATCATCGTCGCCCCAGATGACATGCACCGGCGTCTTCATCTTGCGATACGCGTCGGGGTTTTCGCTGCGCGATTCGCGCGTCCAGATCACCAGATCGGGCAGATATTCGCCGATGGTGCGCGTGGTGCCCTTTAGCATCAGCGGCTGGCGATACAGCCGCAGCCATTCCTCGGTGACGGTGGCGCGGTCGCGCACAAGCCGGCGCAAAATGTCCTCGTTAAAAAGCGGATTGGTGATGAAGGTGCCGATAAGCCCCTCGCGCAGCGGCGGGCGCGACACCACCTGATCAACGATGAACGGCGGGTACTGCCGCCCGTGCCGCTCGTAGGCGATGTCGAGCAGCGCATCGACCAGTACCAGCGCGCGCACGCGATTGGGCGCCATCAGCGTGGCTTCCACCGCCGGGCCGCCGCCCGACGAATGCGCGACGAGTATCGCGCTTTCGATGCCCAGCGCGTTCAGTACGCCGAGGATGCGCTCGGCCTGGTACTGCCGGTCGTAGAGCGGAATCTTTGGCCGCTGCGAATAGCCGAACGGCGGCAGATCCATCGTGATCACGCGATAGCCCGCGTCCGCCAGCGCCTTCGCCGTCGGCTGCCACACGCCCGTCCAGCCGCCGAAGCCGGGCACGATCAGCACGTCCTCGCCCTTTAACGTGCCGGTGTCGCGTATGTGAATCTGCACATCGCCCGCCTGCACATAGCGGCCCGCGGCGGGCGCGGCTTTTTCGAGTATCTGCGTTTCGCGTTCCTCGGCTTGCGACACGAACAAGCGCACGAAAAACCACGTGCACAATGCCGCCACGATCAGCGCGAAAAATCCCCAGCGCAAAGTGATGCGGATGATGGTGAGCAACACGCGCATGACGTTAGCTCGCGCCGTTCCACGGCGGGAGCTTCGCCGCGTTGACGCCAGCGATGCGCCCAGTGACAAAACACTCGGCGATGTTGCCGCCGGAGACATACACATGGCCGAACGCGCTGCCCAGTTCCCCTGCGGAATACAGGCGCGGGATCGCCTCGCCATACGCGCCGATGATGCGCGATTGCGCGTCGTGCACGGGGCCGCCCTGCGTGTTCGACAGCGTCGCCCACACCGGCGCGCCGAAGAACGGCGGCTTGACGATGGGCGTCATGCTGCCGGCGGGGCGGCCGAAGTCGTTGTCGTCACCACGCGCGCATTGCTCGTTCCAACGCGCGACAGAGGCTCGCGCCGATGCAGCATCAATGCCCAGCATGCCCGCGAGTTCTTCCAGCGTATCCGCGCGTTTGAGAATGCCGTTTTCAACCTCGGCGAGATTGTTGTCGCTCCATTCGTAGCGCACGCCTTCGTCGTTGGAGGTGGCCTTGCCCAGCGGATACATGCGCCGCCCCTCGTCGTCGCAAATCATGTACGCCGGGTTGCGCGGAAAACGCATGGTTTCCGGATCGTAATATTGCATTGGGCGCACGCCGGTGTCCTGCGTGTACGGCTGATACTCGTTCATGAATCGTTTGCCGCCGGCATCCACCAGTATCCACGCCATTTTGATCCTGACGTTATTTTTCTCGCCGGGAAACCAATCAGGAAAACGCTTCAGCCGTATCGCATAGGGATACGCCGGATCACTATGGCGAAACCCGTACGCGCCGTGCACATGCCACATGTGCCAGAGCTGCGCGCCCATGTCCTGCGCCATGCGGATGCCATCGCCGGTGTTGCTGCGCGCGGCGGCATTCAGCACCGGATTGCCTTCGAGAAATTGTTCCTTCAATGCCTGGCTGCCCTCGAAGCCGCCGGTGGCGAGCACCACGCCGCGCCGCGCCTTGATCGTGCGTTCATTGCCATTGATGCCCACACGCACACCGAGCACTTCGCGCGTGGCCGGGTCGCTGATCAATCGCAACGCCGGTGTGGCGAGCCGAATCTCGACGCCGAGCTTGATGAGATTGTCGTGCACCACCTTAAAGAGCTTGGGGCCGTTGGGCGCGCCGTTGGCCCACGGATACGCCGCGCGCGCATCAAAGCCGGGCACATCGACCACCGAGGTGTGATAGAACGCCTCGGTGCCGGGGAACGGATAATTCGCGCTGATGCGGCGGCGGTACGGATCGCCTTCGAGTTCGGCATTGGCGTTGTCCTCGATCGAGCTTGTCACAACCGCGTTGTTCACTTTCGCCAGCTCGCGCACGTATGCTTCGTTGTCACACATACCGTCGGCGAGCACGCGATTGACGTCGGACGGCGTGCGTCCGCCGTTGGTGGCTTCAACATACGCAAACGCGCCGTCGCGGTCACGCGCGCTGCGCACCGCGCCATACGAACAAATCGACAAGCCGCCGGGCGTGGCGGATTTTTCAATCAGCAAGACTTTTGCGCCCGCGTCGGCGGCGTTGATCGCCGCGATACCGCCGCCCAAGCCAAAGCCGGCGACCACCACATCGAATGTTTCATCAAAGCGCATTATTAAATATCTTTTAAAAACAAATACTTACAAACTTTTATCGAGGCTAAAAAGCTTTTGAGCTTCATCGCCTCCCTCGCGCTGCACGATCATGATACCGCCCAGCGCCGCCGGCAATTCGACAAGCATGCAATTCTTACTCGGCTCACTCAGCAGGCGTGTGGTAATACCCGAGCGGCGCATCGTCTGCGCTGTTAACGCAAAGTCGTTGCTCTCAAGTACCGCGCCCGCGATCCACGGCACGGCGGGCGCCGCGATGTCCAGACGCTCGCTGAGTATTCGCGCTGTCACCACGTAAAGCGTGCCGCGCGCGGTTTCGAGGCGCCGCGCATTGCCCGCGCCTTGCACCGGCAGCCCGGTGAATCGTGCATAACGTTGCGCGGCTTCTTCCACATCCGCCGCACACACGATCAACCCGGCAAGCCCTGTGACGCCATTGCGATGGTTTATCCAGCGCGGCTGCCACACCAGTTCGGGCGTGTGGTGCTGGCAATACTGGATGCGGCCCTCGGCCATGGCGCCGGGCGGCACGCGCACCACGGTGAAGCGCGCGGTGCCCGTTCCACTTTCGGCGCCCACGTCACGCTGTAGCGCAATCACCGGCAGCGGCTCGAGGCCCGCTTGCAAAAGGCGTGCATGATCGGCCGCACCGTCGTCAGAGCCAAACGCGATCAGATGAATGCCGGTGTAGCGGCGCATCGCGGCGCGCAACTGGCTCGCATTGGGCGTGTCGTGCGTGGGCGCGAGAAATTCCAAATAACCCCTTTGTAACATCACGCAGCGGTTGCCGGTGCCCGCGCTTACCGGCGGCCCGCCGTTCTCGGGCCGTACCAGTTGCGCGGAAAAGGGCGTTAACGTAAAGCCCAGATTCTCAAGCGCGGCGCTCGCACCATCGATATCAGGCACGAAATGCGCCGCGTGATCGATGGTGAGCGGCGATGCGAACGCGTGGTTGCCGTCGGCCTGTGTCATGGTTTTTGATTCTAGCATCCGTGCGAATAGCAAGCATCGTAACGCAAGTGACTTGCGGGTAAACTATGCGCGTCCTCTATCTTGTTAAACGGCATGGCTGATTCGGAATTGGCGGTTACGCCGCTGCGCGGCGGCGGTTACGCGGCGTTGCGGCGTGCATGGCCCATGTGGCTCACGCTAATCGTTTCGCTTTCCATTACGGGTATTCTCTGGCGCTGGGTTTCGGTGGACTCGAAACAGGATGCCGGCCAGCGCTTTGAGCGCCGGGTCGAAGGCATCGTGGAGTCGATAGAGTCGAGGTTGAAGGCCTACGAACTGGTATTGCTGGGTGTGCGCGGGCTCTACCATGCGAGTCAGAACGTCACCCGCAACGAGTGGAAATCGTATGTGGCGTCGCTGCGGCTTGAAGAAAACTACCCCGGCATTCAGGGCATCGCGTTTGCTAAATGGCTCACCGCCGCGCAACGCGCGGAGCATGTGCGCGCCGTGCGCGCGGAAGGATTTGCGGACTATGACGTGCGTCCGGCGGGTGTGCGCGAGTACCTGGTTCCCGTCACTTATATCGAGCCTTTCAGCGGACGCAATCTGCGTGCATTCGGCTTTGACGTGTAGTCCGAAGCGGTGCGCCACGCGGCGCTCGATAGTGCGCGCGACGGCGACCGTTTCGCGGCCACGGCAAGAATTGTTCTGGTTCAGGAAACGCAAGAAGGCGTGCAGGCCGGATTGCTGCTGTTTCTGCCCGTCTACCTCAATGGCGCGGATGTCAGCACGATCGTGGGCCGCCGTGCGGCCATCGTGGGTTTTGTTTCACTGATATTTCGAATGGATGATTTGATGGATATTGTTGCGGGCCGGCCCGAGCGCGAAATGACCATCGAAATACTGGACGGCAGCAGGATCAGTACGGGAGAAGTGTTGTAGCGCAGCCATCTTGCCCAAGGCGGGCAAGGTGCGCCAGGCGCGCGGCAATCCCAATTCAGCATCACCAAGATCATCGATGTGCATGACCGGCGCTGGACGCTGAAATTCGACTCTGCTCCCAATTACGCGGCGCGCCTGGCGCGTAGCGACGCGGATATCGTGCTCGGAGCCGGTATCGCCATCAGCATGATTCTGTTCCTGCTGATGTATGTCATGCAGAACACGCGCGGCCACGCGCTTCAGCTTGCCGCGCGCATGACATTCGCGCTGCGCGAGAGCGAGCAGCGCTACGATCTGGCGGTGCAGGGTTCGGCGCAGGGCGTGTGGGAGCGGCGTTTCAAGAGCGCGCAGGATGCCTACTTTTCGCCGCGTTTCGAGGAGATGCTGGGTTTTGAGGCGCATGAATTTGAAAACACTTTCTCCGCGTTCGAGTCGCGCATACATCCGTTGGAGCGCGGCCTGTTCAGCGGCGCAATGCAGGCGCACCTCGAGCGGCGCGTGCCGCTGCGGGTGGATGTGCGGCTGCGTACCAAATCAGCCGGGTTTCGCTGGTTTCGCGTGCATGGCCAGGCAATCTGGGATGAAGCGGGAATGCCGCTGCGCGTCGCCGGGTCGATACTGGATATTACCGAGCGGCGCGAGGCCGCTCAGGCGCTGCGCCTGAGCGAGGAGCGCTTAAGGCTCGCGCGCGACGGCGCGGGGCGCGCGTTGTTCGACTGGAACGTCGATACAGACGAAATTTTCATGAGCGATTACTGGGCGCATATCATCGGCGCGCCATCCGCGCCGACACTGACCACCTCCCAGGCGCTGGCCGATCTCATACACCCCAAGGACACGCAGCTGCAGCAACGCCGTCTGAGGGACGCGATCAAGGGCGTGCGTGCGCGCTACGAGGTGGAATGCCGGGTGTTGCGCAAGGATGGCTCGTGGCGCTGGGTGCAGATCGAGGGTGTGGCCGTGCTGCGCAACGACACCGGCAAGGCCATGCGTCTGATCGGCACCATCGCGGATGTCAGCGAGCGCAAGGAAGACGAACGCATCAAGTCGGAGTTCATTTCGATGGTGTCGCATGAACTGAGAACACCGCTCACCTCGATACACGGCGCGCTGGCGGTGGCGGCCGGCGGCGCGGCCGGAGAAATTGATGCGGAGCTGCGCGGCTTGCTGGGCATCGCGCATCAAAATTCGCAGCGCCTGCTGCGTCTTGCCAACGACATCCTCGATATCGACCGCATGGAAGCGGGCCGCCTAGAATTCAGGATGGAACGGTTTGCGCTGCCGGGCCTGGTGGCGCAGGCGGCGAGCGAGGTGCGGCCCTACGCGGACACGCTGAAAGTCGATATCGAGATGGAGGTGGCGGAACCCCTTTATGTCAACGTGGACGAGGGGCGCTTCATACAGGTGATGACGAATCTGCTGGCGAACGCCGTGAAGTTTTCAACCGCCGGATCGATCATTCATGTCGCGGTGGCGCGCGCGGGGCTCAATGCCCGCGTGACGGTCACCGACCAGGGCGGGGGCATATCAGAGGATTTCCGCCGCCAGTTGTTCCAGAAATTCTCGCAATCGCGCACCGCGCAGGCGCGCGTGCTCGGCGGAGCGGGGTTGGGGCTGAGTATCGTGCGTACCTTGACCGAGGCCATGGGCGGGCAAGCCGGTTATTACCCGGCGAGCGGCGGCGGCTCGGCGTTCTACGTCGATCTGCCGGAGGGTTGATCAGCCAGGTCAGCCGGATCAATCAGAGGCCGCGCGCGCCCAGATTTCCTCGATGTTGCGGCACAGCGTTTCGGGATCAAAAGGTTTGGCGAGCACCGCGATTACGCCGGTTTTCTGCAATGATCTGACTTCGTGCGCCTGCACTTTCGCCGTCAGGTATGCGACGGCAATGCCGGCGGTGGCCGGAGTGGCGCGCAACGAGGCCAGCGTTTGCACGCCATCCATGCCGGGCATCATGACATCGAGCAATATCAGGTCGGGCGCGAATTCCTTCGCCAGCGCCACGGCCTGCGTGCCGCTGTTGCCGCTTTGCACGGTGTAGCGGCCAATTTTTCTCAGCGCATACGCGGTGACAGCCAGTATGTCCCGCTCGTCGTCGATGTGCAGGATACGTTCCAGTTTTTTCTTTACACTTGTCACGGCGGTCAGTATCCCAGCTTGCGATCCACGATGTTTTTCAGTTTCTTGCCGCCGAGCCAGCGCTCGAAATTGGCGAACCAGGTGTCGAACAAGCGATCGATATAGCGCGGATCGTCGCAACTGATGTGCGGCAGCACGATGGTGTTTTTCGTGCTCCACCACGGCGAAGCCTTCGGCAGCGGCTCCTGATCGAATACGTCGAGCACCGCGCCGCCGAGCGAGCCGTCGTTGAGCCGTTCGCGCAGCGCTTCATAGTCGACAATCGGCGCGCGGCCGATGTTGATGAGGCCGGCGCCGGGCTTTAATTTCAGGATGCGTGCGCGGCTGATGAGGCCGCGCGTTTGCGGCGTTAACGGCGTGGTGACGACGACAAAATCAGCCTTCGGCAGTACGCTGTCGATGCGCGCTGACGACACCACCTTGTCCGCGGGCCTGGCGGACTTGCCGCTGCGCGTCACCGCGATCACGTGCATGCCAAGTTTTTTGGCGGCGCGGCCCGCGCCTTGGCCTAAATCACCGAAGCCCACGATCAGCGCGGTTTTGCCGCTGATGGGCGTGGTGTAGAGCGGCTCCCATTCGTGCGCCTGCTGGTGCGCGATGGTTTCGGGCATGCGTTGTTGCAGCATCAACAGCGCCATCGTCACGCTGTCCTCGGCCTTGGGGCCGTGCGCGCCGGTGTTGTTGGTGAGCGTGATGTCGCGCGGCAGCCAGTCAAACGGCAGCAGCGCATCCACGCCGGCGGCGGTGGTTTGTATCCATTTCAAGCGCGGCGCGCGCTCGCGCAAACGCTCGCGCGGCGGCGGGCAATTGGTGATGAGGAAATCAGCGCTCTTTAACGACTCATCGAGGATGGCGCCGTCAAACCCCACGCTCACGCGCAGTTTTTTCGCCAGCGCGCGATGACGCTTGGCGGCAGCAACCCACTGCGCCTCGAACATTTGAAACAGTGCCGCGCGGCTGCGGTCGGTTTCGAGGTGTATATGGTAAGTATTTGTTTTCATTGATATTTTTAACCGTCAATTCTTGCCTGGAACCTTGGCCGCGAACACTGAACCGCGCACGCACAACCTGCCGCGCGCATCCTGCCAGAGTTTTTCATTCACATGCAATTTGCCCAGCGCGCGTGCGACGGCCTGAAACGTATGATCGCCGAAACGCTCGGCCACGGCGGAATAATACAGCGGCTCTGTTTCGATAACCTTGAGTATCGCCTGCGCGAGGGCATCGATGTTGGCGTCGCTCAAATCGCCGTTGGCGGGCACGGGATCGGCCTTGCCTGTCGCGTAGTCGCTGATTCTTGCCTTGTCGGCATACGCGTACGCAATGCGCTCGAAACGCTCGTGCGGAATGCCTTCGCCGATGGTGGCGTCGATGCCGACCTTAGCACCCGTGGGCACCACGCCGTGCGGCATTACCGCGAGGCTGGGGTCGAGCGGCTTCGCGCGCGCGCCGGGGATGATGATCACGTCGCGGTCGCCCTGCACGCGCGTGGCGATGGCCCACTCCACATCCATTGCGTTAAACACGTCGATGTCTTCATCGACGACGACCACGTGTTTGAGATCGAGCACCGAGAGCGCGGCGAGCAGCGCGTTTTTACCTTCGCCCGCTTGTTTGCGAATTGAAATCACCGCATGCCAGAACGCGCAGCCACCCAGCGTGACGTTGATGTCCTTCACCTGCACGCCGGCGTTTTTGAGCGCGGCGCGGATCGCCGAATAGCGCGAGGGCGCCGCGAGCCAGGTGTTTTCCCACGGCATGTGCAGCGCGTAATAAATCGGATCGCGGCGCATGGTCACCGCCTTGATGCGCACCAGCGGGTTCCAGTGCAGCCCGCCCATCAACCGCGTGAATTCGCCGAAGCGGCCCTCGGGGTTGGTCCAGCCCGTCGGCAGGATTTCGCCTTCGAGCACCATCTCGGCGTTGGCGACGCACGGCATGTCGATGGTTTCGCACTGTGCCAACTCAACCGGCGCACCGCGGATGCCGCCGGTGATGCCCATTTCATCGACGCCGATGGGCGCACGGAAATTTGCGCCCATGATTTCCATCGGATGCGTGCCTATTGAAATCGAAATCGGGCACACGCGCCCGGCCTCGTACGCGCGTTGCGCGTACATGCGCATATTGTTGGGCGTGACGATATCGATGCCAGTGAGGTTCTTTTCCTTCACCATGAAGCGGTAGCAGCCGGAATTCAAACCGTATTCCGGGTCGCGCGCCATCACCACGCCGGCGGTGATCATCGGCCCGCCGTCGTAGATTGACGACATTGGCACCGGCAATTTGAATAGATCAACCTCGTCGCCAGTCATGATGACTTCCTTGTGCGCCGGCGTTTCGATGTAGCGCGGCGAGATCGGGTGATCGATGCCCTGGCGCAAACGCTGCTCGATCTGCCCATACTCCGTGCAACCCATCGCCATGATCGTGCGCTCACGTGAACGGATGATGCCCGACACCACCGGCATGCCGTAGCCGATGACGTTGTGAAAAAACAGCGCCTTGTCGGATTGATCGACCAGTGTGGCGATGTGGCGGATATCGACCGGCTGATGCATGTCGAGCATTTGCCCGTGCGTGCGCAGGCGGTCGAGGAATTCGCGGAAGTTTTCTGTGAACGGCGTCATGGTTAAAAATACCAATAAAAACAAATAGTTATATTACTTTCCCTTGCCCTGAGCCGGCGATGCCGTGAAGTATGTGCCACGCCCGCTCGCCACGAGCGCGCCGTCGGTGTCGTAGACGTAGGCTTCCGCCGTCGCGTACTGGCTGCCCATGCGGATCACTTTCGCTTTCGCGGTGAGATCGCCCGGCTTCGCGGCCTTGTGATAATCGACGCGTAAATCAATGGTCGGCACCGGGCGACCGAGTTGCGCGGCAACCGCGTAGTCGGCGGCCACGTCGATGATCGACGCGAGTATGCCGCCGTGCGTATAAGGGCGTTCGAGGCCCACGCCCCATTCCTCGCGCCACGTCGCCTTGAGTTCAACTCTGTCTTCGGTCAGCGCCTGCACTTTGAACGCGAGCCAGCGGTTAAAGGCGCCAACCTTGAGGCGTTCCTCCATCGATTCTTTGGTGAATTTAGCTTCGGCCATTTTATTTTCTCGTGAATAGTGTTGATTAAAGTTTCCTTTTGTTCCCGCTCTGCGTTATATAACATCGCTGGCGAATGGTGCGGCGATCTTCTTCAGAATATCCACAAATCGCCTTCCGGCAGGTGACAGGTAGCCGCCGGCACGGTATACCACGCCGGTGCGGCGGTGATAACTGAGTCCTTGCACGCGCAACCCGGCATATTGGTATTGCGGTGTTGAGCGCAACACCGGCCTCGAACTGAATCCGAGTAATGACGAGGACGCGATGATATGGTGTCTGACGGGTATGGAGGGCGACACGATTCGAATCGTTGGCGGGGGCAGGGCGTGCGCCTGAATCATTTTGGTCAACATGTTCATCAAATCGGTGTGGAGCGATGGCATGGCCCACTCCGCCTGGGCGAGATCCATCAGCGTAACGCGCTTTTTCTTCGCGAGAGGATTCTGCGGTGAACAATACACCACAAATTCGTCATCACAAAGATGATCTTGACTCAATCCCTTCGGCGCAGCTGAGGGCAGATAGGTAATCGCAATATCCAGATCGCCATTGCAGATGGCATCAATGAGTGGTGTGCGATCCCCAACGGATACATCGAGATTCACGCGCGGCGCTTGTTTTAACAATTCAGCGCATGCCGCAGGCAGTAAATGCACCGAAAGTCCGGGTCCCGTGCCTACGCGCAGGAAGCCGGTGCGCCCCTCGGTCAGGTCCGCCATTTCGCGCAGCACATCTTCACGCGCCAGCCGCAGCTTTGTCACTTGCGCGAACAAAGCGGTTCCCGTGGGAGTCATTTCAACGCCTTTGGGGGTGCGCCGGAATAACTTGGTTTGCATGGCGGTCTCGAGCCGCCGCAAACCGACGCTCAGCGCGGGCGGACTCAAATCCAGCACCTCCGCTGCGCGGGCGATATTGCCATGTTTGGCGATTACAGCGAAATACTCGATATCTCGAAAATCCATCACAGGGAGGAGTAAGCGGAATTTAGCGGATGCTTATTCTCGCAGAATTGCGTGCGACTTGACGCAGTGTCAACATGCGCCAATATCAACACGCCTTACGAGGGGCAACGTGAACAAGGCAAGGTGCATGGTGTGGGCAAGTTTGATAGCTGTCATATCCGGCGCCGCTATGGCGCAGTCGGCTTATCCTGACCGGCCCATACGCATTATCGTGCCGGGCCAGCCTGGCGTCGGCACGGATTTCGTTGGTCGCTTGCTGGCTGCAAAGTTGGCCGCTGCATTGGGCAAGGGCGTGCCGATAGAGAACATGCCGGGTGTCGGCGGCAGCTTGGGCATCGAACGCGTCGCCAAGTCGCAACCGGATGGCTATACCCTGGGTGTGTCCGGCGATGCGCCCCTTGTCGTGAACATGGGCGTCTACAACAAAATCGGATACGACCCACGCGAAGACATCGCGCCGATTTCGCAACTGACGATTACGCCCAACATTCTGGTCGTGCATCCGTCACTGCCCGTTAAAAACGTGCAGGAGTTGATTGCGTTGGCGAAAGCCAATCCCGGAAAGTTGACCTATGCCTCCATCGGCGGCGGCACGTCGGGGCACCGTGCAGGAGAATTGCTTAAGTCCATGCGCGGCATCGATATCGTGCAGATCACCTACAAGGGCGCTTATCAAAACGACTTGATCGGCGGCCATGTGTTGATGGCGTTCATGAACATAACCGCCGCGCCACCGCTGGTTCGGGACGGCAGGTTGCGCGCGCTCGCAATCACCTCGCTTCGGCGGTCGAATGCTCTTCCGGAACTGCCTACCATGGCCGAGCAGGGATTGCCGGGTTACGAGGCGGTGGCATGGCAAGGACTTATCGCGCCGGCGAAAACGCCCGATGCCATCATTCGCCGCCTGCACGCAGAGACCGTCAAGGCGCTTGCGTCACCGGATTTGCGCGAGCGGTTGCTCACATCCGGTGCCGAGATTGTGGGCGGCACGCCCGAGGAATTCGCGGCATTGATCAAAGCCGAGATTCCAAAGTGGGAAAAACTGATGAAGGCCGCAGGGGTGAAGCCGAATTAACGCAACGTGGTCACGTGGCGGCTGTTTGTTTAGCAGCCCACTGCCGCAGCCACGGCTGATCCACCTTGTTGGTGCCCGCCAGCGGCAACTGTTCCAGAAAAAATACGCGTCGCGGATGCTGATACGCCGGGCCGTTGGCGATGGCAAATTGCTTTAATTCATCTTCGCTTGCTGCCATGTCGGCACGCAAGACAACGAAGGCGTACGGCACTTTGTCCTTGAGCGCATGATCGAACGGCATCACATAAGCCTGATGTACCGCCGGATGTTTTTCCAGCAGCGACTCGACCTCGATCGGAAAAATATTCTCGCCGCCGCACACGAACATGTCATCCGTGCGGCCGACGAAATAATAAAACCCATCCGCGTCACGGCGGCAGATGTCGCCGGTGGTATACCAGCCGTCGCGCACGCGCTTGGCGGTTTCCTCGGGCAGGTTGTGATAGCCGAGCAGCACGCCTGGGTTTTTCAGCACGAGCTCGCCTTGATCTGCTGTGTCGCCGCCTACAAGTTTGGCCTCGGTGCCGGCATACGGATGACCAATGGAACCCGCTGGACGCGGCTTGCCTGCCGGATGCGGCCCCAGCGGCACCGGGCCGCCTTCGGTGACGCCGTAGACCACCAGCGCCTCGGCATTGGGGAAAACGTGTTTGAGTTCATTCAACAATTGCGCGGAGGAGGGCGCGGAACCCATCATCACCGTGCGCACGCTTGAGGTGTCGATCTGCGCCAGCAAATCGCGGCGCGTGAGGATCATCGACATCATCGTTGGCACGCCCGAAATCACCGTGGCGCGGTAACGGCCCATGGCCTCGATGTAACGCTCGATGTTGAACTGCGGCATCAACACGAGCGTAGCGCCCGCGGTGAGGCCCTGCTTGATCGCGTTCAGCGCGTTCTTGTGATAGAGCGGCGCGGCCACCAGGATTACATCGCGC
This sequence comes from Bordetella parapertussis, assembly GCA_945901405.1. Classification (GTDB taxonomy): domain Bacteria; phylum Pseudomonadota; class Gammaproteobacteria; order Burkholderiales; family SG8-41; genus CAMDLH01. The sequence goes on from CAMDLH010000024.1 coordinate 39,457, forward strand.
GCGGTGGTGCCGCGCGTGTGCGCCAGTATTAATCGGCTCCAGTTCTGCCCGTAGTGCGACAGCAGCACGCCCTTGGGGCGGCCGGTGGAGCCGGAGGTATACGGTTGGATCGCCACCGAATCCGGCGCGGGTTCAAATGCAGCGAAGCCGCCGTGATCGAGAAACGAATCCCAATCATCGTTGTAATCGATAAACCTTAAATTTCCCGGCGCAAGTTTGCGCAGATCGCCGCCGCCAAACACCAGCTTGGCCCCTGCGTCGCGCAAAATGTAATGCGCGCTGTCGGGCGCGAGCTTGATGTTCACCGGTACCGGAATCACGCCCGCGCGCATCGCGCCCAACAGCGTGACGGCAAACTCAATGCGATTGGGCGACAGGATACCGATGCGGTCAGCGGGTTTGAGACCCGCCTTCACCAGCCCGCGCGCGAAGGCGTTGCACAGGTCGTTGAGTTCGCGAAAACTAATCTCGCTTGGTTGCGCTGCATCACGCAGATCGATGATCGCGGGGCGCGTCGCGTCGGCATGCACGGCAAACAACACGCCAAGATTGCCAGCATATCCGCGCGGTTCGGGGCAGGGAACAGACATTATGAGATCAGTGAGCTTTCAGTTGAACATGGCAACGCATCTATCCGTGAGTGCGCATTATACGAGGGCAAAGCGCGCTATCGATGTTTTTTGGCAGTGTGTTGCACGGTGGATTTCAGTATCTCGATGAAACGCCGCGCCACTGGCGAAAGATAAGCGCTCTTCCTATAGCAGGCTTTGACGCTGCGCCGGTTTGATAATCCTTTGACGGGTAGTTCCACAGTGCCGGCGACTACGGCGCCTTCCCCGAATAACTGCCGTGGGCCGACTGTCAGCCAATCCGTCGCTGTTATGAGTTCCCGTCGGAGCACCATGGAGTTGACCTCGGCGGCAATGATCGGCGCGTGCAAGCCGCCTTTTGCCAATGCGCGTGTCAAATCTTCTTCGGATGGGCCATATAAGCCGAGAATCCAACGTTCGTGCCGAATATCGTCAAATGGTTAACTTTTTCTTCCGTGCAAGCCGGTGTGTGGCGGACGCCGCAACGATCCACTCCTCTTCGAACAGTTTTTCCTGCATCAGGTCATCGTGGCCCTTCAGGGTATTGGACGTGATGAACATATCCAGTTCCCCACGAGACAACGCGGGCAATCCCTTATTGGTTTCGACGAGGGTGATTTTCAGAGCAAGCCGCGGTGCTTCGCGCAACAAAGCAGTGCAAGCCCCAGGCAACAGGTGGATTCCGAACCGGGCGCTTGTGCCGATGCGCAAACGCCCCGTATATCCCTGTTCGATGTTGGCGACTTCGCGCGCGATATCGTCCACCGACACTCGCAAGCGGCGCGCATGTGCGAAAACCGCCTCGCCGCTCGCCATCAGTTTCACGCCCTTGGGCGTGCGCCGCACGCGCTGCGGGATTGCGTGTTGTCGGATTTGACCGAATACATTCATTCGCAATTGGATGCAACAGCGCATCTCGTGCGGCCGATCACCGCGAGCGTTGTGGCGGGTTACAAGTAGCTTGCAGCGTTAAAAGACCGGCTTTTACCCCTGTCAAGGGGATCTATCTTGTTCCAGTGCAATCGCGGTGGACTCGAGATTGCGCTGTCAATATGTTGCATAATTTCCCGTATGGTGGTGATGGCATCTTGGGCATCATCAGGCAATGCACCGCTCAATGGAGAAAATCATGCATCCACGGATGCTCGATAACATCAGGTTCTTGTCGATCGCGGGTTTGTCTTTGTGTGCACTGTGTGCACTGTGTGCGCAGGCGCAGATTGAGCCTGCGAAGGATTTCCCCAATAAACCGATACGCTTTCTTGTGCATAGTCCGCCGGGTGGTGGCACTGATACCACCGCGCGTGCGATAGCGCAGAAACTTTCCGATGCTTGGGGGCGGCCGGTTGTTCTGGACAACCGCACTGGTGCGTCAGGCGCCATTGCCGTGGACCTTGCGGCCAAGGCCGTGCCGGATGGCTATACCATTTGCACGATCGCGGCTACCCATACCGTCGACGCCGCGGTTAACTCAAGGCTTCCCTACGATTTAACCAGGGATATCGCGGCGATTTCTCAGACGTCTTCGCTCTATTATGTTTTCTACCTCATGTCGTCGATACCCGTAAAGTCGATCAAGGAACTGGTCACATACTCCAAGGCAAACGATGGCAAGGTGTTTTTTGGCACCTCGGGCACGGGCAGCCTGCCGCACATGGCGGGCGAGATACTCAACTACCGCTCGGGCGCGCGCCTCGTGCATGTACCGTTCAAAGGCGCCGCTGCTTCACTGTCAGCCTTGCTGGCTGGTGATGTGCAGGCCGGATTCGGATCGTTAATCGCGGTGCGTCCGCACTTATCCAATGGCCGCCTGCGTGCACTTGCAATCACCGCCAGGGAACGCTCGCCCGCGGTTCCAGAACTGCCAACCATCGCGGAAGCAGGCGTGCCCGGCTACGAGGTCGATCAATGGTATGGCGTGATTACGGGCGCCAAGGTGCCGCGTGCCGTTATCAAGAAACTGCATGCGGGAATCGCCGAGGCATTAAATTCCCCCGATGTCGTGCGGCGTCTGGCCGCGGATGGCTCCACCGCCACGGGCTCCAGTCCCGAGGCATTCGACGCACACATCAAATCGGAAATCGCCAGGTGGCGAAAACTTGTGAAGGAAGCAAATCTGGTGTTGAGTTGATGTGAAAATGGATGGCCACGGACTACCCGAACAAGCCGATCTATGGCAAGCAATTGCTTGTTCGTATAGTTACGACTTCCTGAAATTTGCACAATCGCCATAGGCGTGCCAAGCTAGCCAGAATCTAGCGGCTCACACAGAGGGAACCATGAACTCATCGTTCAAGTTCAGGCTCGTGGTGGTGGCAACGGCAATTTCGCTGCTCTCGCCACTGGCGTTGGCGCAGCCCGGACAGAAGTATCCCACCAAGCCCATCAGGTTAGTCACGGCATCCGCCGCCAGCCAGACCGACATCGTGGCGCGCGTGGTAGGTGCGAAGATGAGCGAGGGATTGGGGCAGCCGGTGGTGATCGAGAACCGCGCGGGCGCGGGTGGCGCGATAGGCGCTAACATCGTCGCCAAGGCCGCGCCGGATGGTTACACCTTGTTGCTGCAATCGGGCCAATTTGCCATTCGCGCGGCGATACACGTAAACCTTCCGTACGATTCGATTAAAGACTTCTCCGGCGTCACGCAGATCGGATTTTCCACGCAGGCGCTGGTGGTGGCGCCGTCCCTGGGGCCGAAGTCGGCCAAGGACTTCATCGCGTATGCCAAGGCGCGACCTGATCAAATGCTGTTCAGCACCTCAGGTGCTGGCACCGGCACGCACATGGACGCGGAGCGCTTCCGCTTTGCCGCCGGCATCAAGGCGAAGCACGTGGCGTTCAAGGCCACGTCGGAATCGCTGATAGAGGTTGTGGCGGGGCGTACCCATTTCACCACCGCTCCACTCGGACCATCGTTGCCGTTGGTCAAGGACGGGAGATTGCTGGCGCTGGCCGTGATTTCGCCGCAGCGCTCGCCGCTGTTGCCGGACGTGCCGGCGATGGCGGAAGTGCTGCCGGGTTACCAGAAAGATGGCTCGTACGGCTTGATGGCGCCCGCCAGGACGCCGCGCCCGATACTGAATCAGCTCGCGAAAGAGGTCGCACGCGTTCTCGAATTACCTGACGTCAAGGAACATCTGCGAGTCATCGGCTTCATACCGGCGGCGAGTACGCCGGAGGAACTCGACAAGACACTGCGCGCGGACATCGAGACCTTTACCAAGGTGGCGAAGCTGGTGGGGTTGCGCGCGCAGTGAGCGCCGTGGTTGTTATGGAGTAACGACCACTTTGCCAAACACCTTGCGATTCTCAATCAGCCGCAGTCCCTCGACCGCGCGCTCCAGCGGCAGCGTCTCATCAATCACCGGTTTCATCGTGCCTTGCTGGATCATGTCCATCAGCGCCTTGAGATTTTCGTCGTAAAAGCTGTTGGAGCCGATGATTTGCAGCTCGAAGCTCCACACGTAGCGCAGGTCTTCCTTCGGGTCGTAGCCCGCTGTCGCCCCGCAGACGAGGATTTTGCCGCCGCGTTTGACGCAGCGTAGCGTCGGCGTCCAGGTGTCGCCGCCGGTGAAGTTGATCACCACATCGACGCCGCCTTCGCTATTGCGGCGCTGCGGCTTGCCGAATTTTTCGATGGCCCACTTGGAGAAATCGGTGGTCTTGTAATTGATGACGTGATCGGCGCCGAGGTCTTTCAGGCGCTGGATCTTGTCTTCGCTCGATGCGCAGGCGATGACTTCTGCGCCGAGTTGCTTGGCGAGCAGCACGCAGCCGGTACCCACGCCGCCGCTTGCACCCAGCACCAGAACCTTGTCGCCCTTTTTGATGGTGTTGTGCGTGACGATCATGCGATGCGCGGTGCCATAGGCCACCGGCAGCGACGCGGCTTCGGCGTAGGTCACGCCATCGGGCATCTTGATCAACTGGTGTTGCGCGACCAGGCATTTTTCGGCGAGACCGCCGTGCAACATCTCCCCCATCAGGCCCTTTTGTTTGTTCACCGGGTTGACCAGCACGCGGTCGCCTTTTTTCCAGCCTGTAACACCAGCGCCGGCTTCAATGATTTCACCGGCGATATCCAGACCGATGATCATCGGAAACGGCACCTTGATGCCGGGCATGCCGCGCACGGTGAATACGTCGTGATAGTTGAACGAGGTCGCGCCCACGCGTATGACCACATGGCCTTCGCTCACGACCGGATCAGGAAAGTTTGTGTCCAACCGCAATTCGTCGAGACTGCCGTGCTTGTCCAATACCACTGCTTTCATTGCCGGTCTCCGAAAGAAAGAAGGCGATTATCCAGCTTTTAGCGCACGCCGCTCAAGAATAAACGCGGTTGATGCCGCTGCTTACCTTGTCGGCGCCCACGCCGTAGATGTGTATGGAGATCGCCACTTCGCTGCCGCGATTGGCGATGCGGTGTATGCCGTCGCCTGCGGCGCTGGCGGTGATCGAACCCGCGCCGCGTGTCAGCGCGCGCCGCGACACGGGCGCACCGTTTGCCACTGGCGCGTCGTAAAACGTTTCCTCGATTTCGCCGCGAATCACGCCTACCGCGCACCATGTGTGATGCCCATGCACCGGGCTCATCTGGCCGGGCGACCAGACGATAGACAATATTGAAAACCGCCCCTGCGCATCGGCGTGCAACATGTGGCGCGCATAGTTCTGGTGATTGGCAGTGCGCCGGTGGGGCGGCAGCCAGTCGGACTGCGTGACTGCCTCGCGCAGTATCGCCGCGATATTGATCGGCGCGCGCGCGCTCGGCGCCAGCGTGGCGTTGCTCAGGCGCTCGATCAGATGTTGCAACGTGTACGTACTCATCATTGCGTTCGATTGTAACAAATCGGCGATTTTTCCCGATTCGACTGTATGGTGGTCTAAAACTTGCGGTGCACGCATGTGATGCCTTAAATTCTGTCGATATCCTGCATATGGTCTGCCTTTGAAACCCGCCCCAGTCTTGCCGGCGTGGTGGCTGGTGGTGTTGGTGGCTACGGCGTCGCAGATGGTAATTGCGATGTCGAATCACATTCTGCCGGTCATCGCGCCAAAACTTGCCGAGTCGCTCGCCGTCGACCCTTCGTGGATCGGGTATCAGGTGAGTCTTACCTTCGGCGCGGGCGCGGTTGCGGCGATCGCGGGTGGCGCCGCCGTGGCGCGCTGGGGTGCGGCGCGCACTTCGCAAATCTGCGTGGCGGCGTGCGCCCTTGGCGTGTTGATGTTTACGCTGCCGAGCATCGCGGCGGTGGCGGCGGGTTCGCTCTTGGTCGGTTCCGGTTTGGGCATGATCAATTCGACCGCGGCGGATCTCCTGGTGAAATACACGCCGCCGGCGCGGCGCAATCTGATGTTCTCGATCAAGCAGACCGGCGTGCCAGTGGGCGGCGTATTGGCGGCGCTGATGGCGCCGGCTTTGGCGGTGACGGTGGGCTGGCAGTGGGCGATGGCGGTGGTGGCGGCGGCCTGCATGGCGGTTTTTGCGTTCATCGAAATGCATCGCGCCGCATGGGACGCCGACCGCGACAGGCATGTGCGCTCCGAAGCAGGCAGCTTCGGCGCGATTCCGTTTGTGCTGGCCAATGCCAGCCTGCGCTGGATCTGCATTACCTCGATGATTTTTTCCGGTGTGCAGCGTTGCGTGTTGTCGTTCACGGTGGTGTATCTCGTGGCCGAACATCGCTTCGGGCTGGTCGAAGCGGGCGTGATGCTGTCGGCGGTGCAGTTCGGCGGCGTGTTCGCGCGCATCTTCTGGGGCTGGGTGGCGGATCGCACCGGCGGCATTCTCGTGCTGTCGGTGATTTGCATGATGACCGCGTTGGGCACCGCCGCGCTGATCATGTTCAACCCCGAGTGGCCGCGCGCGTTGATGCTGGCGATGTTTTTTATCCTCGGCACGGCGGTGGTGGGATGGAACGGCGTGTCGCACGCCGAGGCCGCGCGCCTTAGTCCGCCGGGCATGGCTGCCGCGGTGGCGGGCGGTTCTTCGTCGTTCATATTCGCCGGCGTGTTGTTCGGGCCGTCGCTCTACGCGCTGGCCTACGGCGGAATCGGCAGTTATGCCGCGACATTCTGGTTCGTGGTGGGCGCGGCGCTGCTCGCGATGCTGTGTCTCGCGCTGGCATGGAACGCGTCGCGCGCGCAGGCCGGCCGTGCGTAACCCGCGCCACATCGCCTGCGTGCTCGCGGGCGCGACCGCCTCGCAGATCGGGGCTGCGATGTGCATCGCGATTTTCCCCGTGATCGCGCCGCAGCTTGCGGCGCATTTGAATGTGGATGCCTCGCTGATCGGCTATCAAGTGAGCCTCTTGTTCGGTTCGGCGGTGGCGATGGGGCCGTTCGTCGCGACCATAGTTTTGCGCTGGGGCGCGTGCCGTGCGATGCAGGGTTCGTGTTTGGCGGCGGCGCTGGCAATGGCGGTGTCGCTCACAGGCAGCCTGCTCGCGATGATGTTCGCCAGCATGTTGATCGGCGTCAGCGCGGGGCTGGTCTCGGCGGGTTCCGCGCACGTGTGCACGCGTTTTGCGTCGATGCAGCATCGCAACATCGTGTTCTCGGTGAAGCAAACGGGGCTGCCGATCGCGTGGGCGCTGGTGGCGCTGTTTGCGCCGGCGGTGGCGCTGCGCTGGGGCTGGCAGGCGGCGATGACGGTGTTGCTGATCGTAAATCTGTGCGTGATGTTTGCGCTGCAAGGCGTGCGCGCGTCGTGGGACGACGACCGCACCGGGGACGCGACCGTGCGCGTGCCCATGCTCGAAGGCTGGAACTTGTTGTGGCGCGACCGGCGGCTGCGTTATCTGTCGGCATCGTCGTTTTGTTTCTCGGTGGTGCAGTCGTGCCTGGGCGCGTTCACGGTGGTGATGCTGGTGCAGGAGCTGGAGTTTGAATTGATAGCGGCCGGCATCGTGCTCACCGTGGCGCAGATCGCGGGCGTAAGCGGGCGGCTGGCGCTCGGCTGGTATGCGGATGTCACTGGCCGCGGCATTGCCGCGCTGGGGCTGGCGGGTTTGATCGCGGCGGTGTGTTGTGTCGCGGCGGCGTTTTTGAGCAGCACGTGGCCGGTGTGGCTGATCGGCGTGTTGTATGCGATTTTCGGCGCGGCGATCTACAGTTGGAACGGCGTGTTCCACGCGCAGCTTTCGCGGCTGAGTCCGCCGGGCAAGATCAGCATCGCCATCGGCGGCATCATGATCTGGATTTACGGCGGCGTGCTGGTGGGGCCGGCGGCGTTCGCGACGATTTATCGCGCGCTCGGTAACTACACAACCGTGTTTGGTTTGCTAGCGGTGGTGGCGTTGGCGGGTTGGGCGTTCACGCGGCCCGCGAGCGCAATTGACCAAAAATCGTAAGTAGGGCGGAAAAGCGCAGCGCTTTTTCGCCCTACGGAAAATATACGGAGAAGGTTATAATATGCTTAATTATCAAATACTTAGGAATGACTCTCCGTGGCGCGTGTAGCACCGGTGGTAAACGTCGCCGACGTCGTCGCGCTCACCACCTTCGCGCAGATCGGCACGGTGATGGGCATCGGCGTGTTCCCGGTGATCGCGCCCAAGCTTGCCGTCGAGATGGGTGTGGATGCGTCGCTGATCGGCATTCAAATCAGCATCATCTACGGCGCGGCGATGTTGAGTTCGCCATTCTTGAGCTGGATGGTGACGCGCTGGGGCGCGTGCCGCGCGATACAGGCGGGGCTTATCGGCAGCATCTGCGCGCTGGCGCTGGCCTTGCTGTCGAACGTGATTGCGCTGGCCGCGGCGTCGGTGCTGCTGGGGCTTGCGATGAGCATGATGACGCCCGCGGGCGCGCACATTCTGTTTCGCTTCAGTCCGCCGCAACATCGCAACCTCGTGTTTTCGATCAAGCAGACTTGCGTGCCGGCGGGCTGGATGTTGATGGCGCTGATCGCGCCGCCGGTTACGCTGGCGTTCGGCTGGCAGGCCGCGCTGGTGATCGTGATGGTATTCGCCGGCGTGATGGCGCTGTGGTTGCAGCGCGTGCGCGCGCAGTGGGACGATGACCGTAAACCAGACGCGGGTGTCGCGCGCCAGGCGATGGAGGGCATGAGTCTGTTGTGGCATTACCCGGTGCTGCGCTGGCTGTCGGTGGCGTCGCTGTTCTTGTCGGGCGTGCAACTGTGTTTGAGCTCGTTCACGGTGACCATGCTGGTGCACGAGGGCGGCTACTCGCTGGTGGCCGCCGGCGTGATGCTGTCGGTGACGCAGGGCGCGGGCGTGACGGCGCGCGTGTTGTGGGGCTGGCTTGCGGACCGCAGCGGCGATTGTCTTGCGCTGTTCACGCGGCTCTCCGCGGTGAGCGTTGTGTGTTGTCTTGCCATGTCGCAACTGACGCCACAGTGGCCGCAACTGGCGGTGGCATTGCTGTTCGTGGTGTTCGGCGCCACGGCCATCGGCTGGAACGGTTTGTTCTTAGCCGAGGTGGCGCGGCGCGCGCCGCCGGGCAAGGTGGGCATCGCCACCAGCGGCGCGATGGTGTGGAACTTCGCCGGCATCCTGATCGGCCCGGCGTTGTTTGCGCTGATCGTGCGAGCGAACGGCAGCTATGCGTTTACCTATGGATTGCTCACGTTGTTCGCGCTCGCCGGTTTCGCGTTGTTGTTGCTGACGGCGGTACATGCCCGCCGCGAGGCGCGCTGAGATGGATCATTTCGGCGTCGTCGAGTGGGTGGTGTTCGTGTTTGCGGTGACGCTTGCGTTCGCGGTGCGCGGCGGCGCCGGGTTCGGCGGCGGCGTGGTGATAGTGCCCTTGCTGGCACTCATCGCGCCCTTGCAGACAGTAGTGCCGGCAACCTCCGCGCTCAACACGCTGTCGGGCATCACGGAAGGTTTGCGAACCTGGCGCCGCGTCGAGTGGCGCGAAATGGCGCGCATCATGCCGTTCGCGATCATCGGTGTGATTGCCGGCGTGTGGCTGCTCACGCGCATCGATCCCAAGCCGCTAAGCCGCTTTCTCGGTGTGTTCATCATGCTCTACGCTGCGTACATGTTGAAATCAAAAGGCGTGATGCCGCAAATTCCCAAGCGCTTCCTGACGCCGCTGGCGGCGGTGTTGAGCTTCTCCGCCGGCGTGATGGGCTCGCTGTTCGGCGGCGCGGCGGGGCCGTTGTATGCCATGTATCTCTCGGCGCTGAACATCGCGCGCGACCGCTTTCGGGCGACCATGACCATGCTGATGCTCACCCTGGGCGGCGCGCGCATCATCGGCTTTTTCCTGGCCGGCATGTATACCAAGACGGTGCTGCTGTTGCTGCTCGCGGGCATCCCGCTGATGCTGCTGGGCGGTTATCTGGGCGCGCGCCTCGTTCAGCGCTTCGATCAGCAGCGCTTTAACACGCTGGTGGGTTGCATTCTGCTGGCGAGCGGCGCGCTGCTGGTGTTCAAATAATGTTCGACACGTTCACCATCACGCAAGTGGCGTGGTCGGCGTTCGTAATTTTTTTCGCCTACATCGTGCGCGGCATGTCGGGCTTCGGCGCGGGGCTGGTGGCGACCCCGCTGCTGGTGTTCGTGCTGCCGATAACAGTGGTGGTGCCGGTGACGGCGCTGGTGGTGTTCGTGTTGTTCGTGATACTCACCATACGCGACCGCCACGAGGTCAACTGGCCGGAATTCAAGCGCCTGGTGACGCCGACCTTGATTGGCGTGGTGGCGGGCATCTACCTGCTATCGGCGCTCGACAATCGCAACCTGATGAAGGGGCTGGGCTGGTTTCTGATTGCGTATTCGACGTACATGATCCTGGTGCATTGGGTGGGCATGGCGCAGATCAAGGTATCCGCGCGCTGGGCGTTTCCGCTGGCGTTCACGGGCGCCGCGGTGGATACGCTGTTCGGCGGGGGCGGCGGCACGCTGGTGGTGATCTACATGCACGGGCGCGGCGTCGGCAAAGAGGAGTTTCGCGCCACGCTTGCCGTGCTGTGGTTCGTCGAAATGATCGCGCGAATTTTTGGTTACGGCTTCGGCGGCTATTACAACGCCGGCACGTTGACGCTGGTGGCGCTGATGCTGCCGTTCATGATGGCCGGCACCTGGGCCGGCGAACACATCAACAAGAAAATCAGCCAGGAGACGTTTTCGAAGGTGCTGGCGGTGATGCTGGCGTTGAGCGGCGTCAGCCTGTTGCTGAAATAGCTATCTGAGAAAAATCACCGCGGGGAAGGTGGCCACCGCAAGCACGAGCACGATCCATTCGCAATTATTGC